>NZ_AP028068.1:917925-1223900 GCF_030297155.1 Vibrio sp. FE10
TCGAGCAAAATATATTTGTAAAAAATGCCACTATTAACAAATAACTTTTGTGTTATTTGCAATAATACTGAGTGAATAAATGGTAGGTTGCGCGTCCCGCTAAATGTTTAACGAATAAATGTTCAGTTAACTAAGCACTCTAGTAACTTCAGCCACGATGAGAATAGATAAGGATCTTTATGCTAACGCGATCAGATGATTTGGAAATGGTGTTGACCGTCGTTGATGCTGGTGGTTTTTCAGCGGCAGCAGAGGCATTGGATGTGCAGGTGGCGAAGGTATCTCGTTCAGTCAGTAAGGTTGAATCCCAATTGGGCGTATCGATATTTAACCGAACCACAAGGCGTGTTGAGCTAACCGAAGAAGGACGCCAGTTTGTCGATTTCGTTCGTCTCGGTTTGCAGATGATCCAGAGCGCAGAAGAGGAAATCGTATCGCGCGGAGAGCTGCCAAAAGGCCGATTAAGAGTCGATGCGGCCAGTCCTTTTGTATTTCATCAGTTAGTGCCTTTGGTGCAATCATTTAATGAAGCTTATCCAGATATCGAGCTCGAGCTAACCTCAAACGAAGGCTTTGTTGACCTGTTAGGAAAGCGCACCGATGTCGCGATACGGATTGGTAAGTTAGCCGACTCAACACTCCATGCACGACCATTGGGTAAGAGTTTGTTGTATATGGTCGCTTCACCAGAGTATTTGGCAAGGCGTGGTACCCCACAAAAGGCAGACGATCTGAGTAGTCATCTTACTGTCGGTTTTTCGGATAATAAGGTGCTTAATCAATGGCCGTTGCCGAATCACCATCATATTGAGCCCAACGTCAAAGCCAGCAGTGGTGAGACCGTCAGACAATTAGTGTTAGCAGGAAATGGCATCGCGTGTTTGTCTGGCTTTATGGTGCAGCAAGATATTGCTGAAGGTCGACTGGTTCCTGTTTTGGAAAACGTGAAACTGAATCACACAGACAGAGAACTGGTGAATGCGGTGTTCTACAAGTCGTCATCGGTATCCAAGCGTATCTCAGCATTTATCGATTTCATTCAGCCGCGTTTAAAACTGTAATTGAGATAAGTAAACCTAGGCGGGAAAATGTTGAAACGAAAAAGCCCCGCTGACATTCAGCAGGGCTCGCAAATTAAGATCTTGGAATAAAGATTTAAGCGATTTTCGTCATCTCATTCAGTGTGAATGATGCTACACAACCTTCCGTTGCAGACATGTACTCAGCAAGGTGAGTATTACCCATGTGTGTTTGCCAAAGCTCGCGAGACGTCCAGTTTTCATAGAAAGTGAAATGCGCTGGGTTTTCATTGTCTTGGTGAAGGTCATAGTTGATGCAACCCTCTTCCGCACGAGTGATATCGATTAGTTTTAGTAGCTCTGCTTTAACCAATTCGATTTTGTCTTCGTTAGCCACGATGTTTGCGATGATAGTCAGTTGAGTCATGTTCGTTACCTATATTATTTGATTCACCGAAATGGTGTTGTTCTTTGTCACAGGGCTTATTAGCTCAAGAGCGGGTCTATGTTTATTGAGCTCTCGTCTGTGTCGATGGGTAAATAATAGTAGGAATATTCCAAACGATAAACCGCGCTACGTTTGAATTATTATCAAAAAATATTTGATAATAATTTGAGGTTTATAGTCTAAAGGACATAGGTAGACGAATATTAAAACCCGCCCGCCCAAGCATCAAAGTCATCAATGTTGTCGAGTTCTTGCTGGCTTCTTGGTGCTGGGTAATAAGGCAGAGCTAATCTCACAATAGAGGGGAGTAGTTCCCACTCTGGCGTCATCTTCAGGCGTTTCAATTCATCGTTAAGGCGCACAAACATGTAATAGCCATCGCTGTGAGTATTCGCATAACTTGCGACTGTGGCGATATCACCAGAAGGCAATTTAACATCTCGGCCGAGCGGGTAGAGCTGGTGTAGCGCAAAGCTAACTTTCGGATCTTGCAGCTTTCCTTGCTTAAAGCGTTCTAGGCCAATGGCAGTTGAGGTCGTGCGAGGCTTCCAACCGGTGAGGAACAAACCACTCAAGCTATCTTGGAATGGCTTACCCTTTCGATTGCCTTCATTGCTAATGAATTGAACCGTCAGATTGTCTCCCGACTCTTCCAGAATTTCTAAAAACTGTTCACCAGTGCGATCGACTAAAAGCTTCATAAGACCCAGATACCATTAAGAATGAGATACGATAAATGGTACTACTTTAGGGGAGGTTTTGGTAGGGACTATAAAGGTTATGCAGCGTGAACACTGTTTTCAGTGTTGATCGTTACATTCCCTTTATATGAACAATAGTTTATCGCTTACGCAAGTAGTGAGTTTGTACAATCTCATCTAGGTAAGTCGTGACGCCTTTCAGTGTAAAGTCGAGAGGTGAAACTAAGTCACCAAACAAAGGAGAGCCGCCACCAAGAACGACAGGAATCGTCGAGATGATCAGCTCATCAATCAGGTCTTCTTTCATGAAATTTTGAATGGTGACGCCGCCATCAATGTAAAGGTTGTTCATGCCTTTTCTGTTCAGATCCTCGATGATCTGAGTGAGTTCGCCCTTCACTAGGAATACTTTACCTTCCAGTTCCTTAGGTACTTCTGTCAAGGTGTTACTCAGCACATATACCGGTTTGCTGTAAGGCCAATCAATACCGAAGCTCAACACCATATCCATCGTGTTGCGGCCCATGACCAAAGCATCAATGCGCTCAGTATGGGCGTTGTAACCCATGTCATCACCCTCTGGATTTGGGATCGCGTGGAGCCAATCTAGGCTACCTTGTTTGTCCGCAATGTAACCATCCAGACTCACGCCGATAAAGACAATATTTGACATTTTTAACTCCGAAATTGAACAGGAACTTGGCATTTGCACCGTAATAAATTAAAATATTCTACAGTGTAGAGATTAAGTTTAAAAGGTGGTGTTATGACTGTCAAGGATCAAAAGCGAGGTCGACCAAAGAGTGGATCAAGCCAACTCAGTGCAGAGAAGATCTTAGATACGGCCAAAAGTATGATGCGCGAAAGTGGCAAAGTACCGAGTATTCGAGGGTTAGCGACAGAGCTCGGCGTGGATGCGATGGCGATATATCATTACTTCAAGAATAAAAATGATCTCTTAGAGTCGATCACTGTGTCGTTGGTAGGAGAAGTTGCAGAGCCTGAACAAAACCAAGCGTGGCAAGAGAACCTTTATCAACTGAGTGTGAGTTATCTGTCGGTGTTGAATGATTATCGTGGGTTGCTCGAAACCCTGCTGACGATGAAATCTCTTGGACCTGTCGAGATGTTTAGTGAGCGCTTTGAAGCGGTGTTGAGTCCTTTGGAGCTAACATCAGAACAAACGGAAGACGCCCTTCATTTGCTGGTGGACTATCTACATGGTTACGCGCTAGCACTGAACTGTAATCCAGATAGAACGGAGATTACCATTGAGATGGTGAGTAAGCCGTTGGGCCTGTATTGCTTGGGTATTGAACAGCTAAAATTGCACTGATTTAAGAACAAAGGTGAAGGTTTCAGGGCGCGGTTTAGTGATGTGCTGCTCACGATGAGGTTCTGATGTTTCATTTATAGTGGATAATTACCTATAAATTTCAGGCTTTAGCAGTAATAATCAATGAATAGACCTGAACAGCTTGTTAATCGCAAAGCTGTCGGGACAGTTTCTAAAGACGTTACCGTGAAAAGGAAGTCAGACACATGCCTGTGCTCCAACGCATCAGTTTAACCTTAGTTTTAGTCGCTATTCTCGGCGGCTGTTCTTCATTACCCGAAGGCATCGACCACCCAGCTGAACCGCAAACCTCTCCTGAACCTAGCACTCTGTCGGTTTTAGCCAGTGAATATCAACCTGAAGCATTAGAGCAAGCAACTACTGCTGTTCGTTTACAAGAATCTGGTTGGGATGCATTGGCTCAGCGATTGGCGTTGGTCGAAAGCGCAGAACACACCATCGACATCCAATATTACATTTGGAACTCTGACGAATCAGGCAGATACCTAGCCAGCCGTTTGTTAGCGGCGGCCGAGCGTGGTGTTAAGGTGCGAGTGATGCTTGACGATATCAACCTTAACGAGCGCGAAGGCTTGTTATCGGCACTGGATGCGCACCCGAATGTTGAGATTAGAATATTCAATCCAACACCAACACGTCGTGGCTTTAGTAAATGGTTGAGCTTTGTGGGTGATTTTTCTCGCTTAAATCGCCGTATGCACAACAAGTCGTTTACCGTAGATGGCACTTTGTCTGTGGTGGGCGGACGTAATATTGGTGACGAGTATTTTGACCTTTCCGACGAGATCAACTTCCGAGATCGCGATGTATTGGTGATGGGCTCAGTCGTTACCACTATCCAAACCAGCTTTGTCGAGTACTGGAATAGCCGTTGGTCTTACCCTGTCTATATGTTGGGCGATGATGAGCAACCGGATCTTTCAAAAATTGATGATATTGTTGTCCCGCAATACAAAAACTATCCAGAGTTACCATTAAATCGTGAAGCGGCAGATAGCTTGCTGAAAGAGGCGCTTGATGAGATGACTTGGGTGAATGCCCGTTTTGTTTACGATCAACCTGTTCCTGATGACTCTGACAACACCGATGAACCGAAAGCGACCGCGATCCTTCTAGGGAAACTGGCGAGCGAATCGAAACAAGAGATCTTGCTCGAATCGGCTTATCTCGTGTTCGATGACCGCCAGCTAGACGAGTGGCAAGTATTGAACAATGAAGGTGTTGAGATAAAGGCGTTGACCAACTCAATGGCCTCTAATGATCTTGTGAGCAATCACTCTGCATACGCGGGTCGACGCTACGATATGTTAGAACATGGTATCGACCTGTTTGAGCTAAGACCAGAATCCAAGCTATGTGAAGCATCGACTAAAGACGTGTCGAAATGTGCGCCTGAGACGGCCTATGGCTTGCACGCTAAATCCGTGGTGTTTGACCGCAGTATCGCGAGTATTGGATCATTTAACTTCAACTTACGTTCGACCTACCTAAACACGGAATCGGTGTTAATCATCGAGAACAAAGAGATTGCTGAAACGTTAGCTGAAACCATCGAACAAGCGATGAATGAAGACAACAGCTGGCGCTTGGAACTCGAAGATGGAGACGTGTATTGGTATTCAGGTGAACAAAGTTGGGACAGCGAACCAGAAACAGGCAAGTGGGAACGCATGCAGTCAGGCTTCCTACAACTGCTACCGATTGAAAAATACCTGTAAGAGAGCTCGGACCCTATAAATGAAAAATGTCAGCGCATAGTACGCTGACATTTTTGTTTGTGCTGCTGTTTGCTGAAGTTGCTTAACGGCTTAACGCTTGGTCAGCTGCTTGCTGTTCAAGTAAGGCAGAATGTGCGGGCGAGATTCTCCAGACAGCTTCTGCGTGATCTGTTGTGACCAACTGCTTTGCTTTTGATTGCTTGAGCGGTTTGCGTAGTAGCTCTGCATTGAATCGTCGTAGCGAGCAATCTCATCTAGGCTCAGCGACTGGTATTGGTTTTCGTGCATTACCACGTGAGCAGGAAGGCGAGGTTTTATCTCAGGTTGCTGCGCAGGGTGACCCAAACACATACCAAATAGCACAGCCGTGTGTTGTGGCAGTTCCAGTAGTTCATCGACTTGTTGCGCGCTGTTACGTAAGCCACCAATGTACACGCCACCTAAGCCAAGAGACTCTGCAGCCAGCATGCAGTTTTGCGCCATGATGCCAGAATCAACGGCGCCAATCAGGGTTAACTCGGTAAAGTCAGTTTTTACTTCTGGGTTGATTTGAGCGTGGCGTTGATAGTCGATACAGAACACCAAAAACTCGGCTGCATTCTCTACGTAAGCTTGGTTGCCTGCATATTCTGCTAACAGCTTACGCTTCTCTTTGTCCGTGACTCTGATAATGGAAACAGCTTGCAGTAAGCTCGATGATGACGCGGCAAGGCCTGCCTGAACAATTAAATCGAGGTGCTGCTGCTCTATTGGTTGATCTGTATATTGGCGAATGGAGCGATGCCCCAAAATGGTCTCAATCGTACTATTCATGCTCTCTGACAGTCCTTGTTTTTATGATGTATTACAAATCACCATAACGACATTTGAGGTTGGGGTAAACCTCAAAACGACCTTTGTCGAAGACTAATGAGTTTGGCTTTTCATTGTTGTAGGACAAATGTGAGGGATGTACAACTGAAGGTATGATTCGGTTAGTCTAATGGCTTCGTTGGCGAGTTCTGGGGTGATGTGACCATGCTGACGATACGATAAAGAGTATATTTTATCAGCGACTTGCAGAGAGATAGCGAAGACATTGATTGATTGTGGCAACTGAGGAACATCAAAGAACTGTCGATAAATCGTTTCTACTTCTTTACCTAAAATTAAGTCATTCTCGGTGTCCGCATGGCCTAATTCGGTGAATGTATGACGACCCAAAATAAGCTTTTTAGCAATCGGGTTATTGTTATAATAATTCACATAGGCCGTTTCAATCATCCGGTTGATATCAGTCCAATGACTAACATGCTCGGCATCTATACATTTACCGAGCAGAGAGTCGAAATCAATAAATACGTCATCTAGTAGGTTATGGAATAAGTTCTCGATATTTGGATAGTGATGATAAACCGTGGACGTTGCCATTCCACACTCTTTAGCAACATCGTACATTGAAATATCAGTGGCTTCACGGCGTTCCATTAGTTGCACAACAGCGTCATGAATTCGAATTAATTTTTCTTCGGTTGTTACTTTGCGCATCTAATGATCCTCACTTTTATTTGGAACACAAAAAACATAAAGGGTTTTTGAGTAAAGTTCCAATTGGAATATCAAAACTTAGACTTTATTACCCTTTATTTATATAAAACATGATAAGCCAATGTTAAGCCTTAATATGTGTCCCCGTTTTGCCTTCTATGATCTCTAATGCACTCGATAGATCACCAATGTGTCCATGCTGTTTTGTCTTTTCAACAAAAAGACAGCATGCGTCGACCTTCGGCCCCATAGAACCGGCTGGGAAAGTGTACTTCTTCATTTGTTCAACTGACACGTTTTCAAGTTTCTCTTCTTTTGGGGTTCCCCAATCTAAACAAACATGAGAGCCGTCGGTGAGGATCAACAAATGTTCAGCGCCGATTTCTTCTGCGATAAGAGCCGCTGTCATGTCTTTGTCGATTACTGCTTCGAAACCCACATAAGCGCCATCTTTTTCCACTACTGGAGCGCCACCGCCACCACCACAAATAATAAGGTGCTCTTTTTCAAGTAAGTCTTTGATGGCTTTTATTTCTAGCACTTCTTTTGGTGAAGGTGATGGCACCACGCGACGCCAGTGTGCACCGTCAGGTTTCACAATCCATTGGTTGGCTTCTGCGAGTTGTTTAGCTTGTTCTTCTGTATAGATAGGGCCAATAAACTTGGCTGGGTCGGCAATTGCAGGATCATTCTCGTCAATCACAATTCGAGTCAGAATCGTGGTCGTAAAGCGGTCTTTAATTGCAGCATTTAACCCTTGCTGGATAAGGTAACCAATCATCCCTTGAGTCTCGGCACCAAGCACATCAAATGGATAAGGGGGGCAATCTTTATAAGCATTGTTCTGCAATGAGAGCAGGCCGACTTGAGGCCCATTTCCGTGCACAACCACTAAACGGTAATCTTTGCTGAGTTCAGCCAAAGAGCTGGCGGTTTGCGCGATGCTCTTTTTTTGGTTTTCACAACTCATTACTTCACCACGCTGTAGTAAAGCATTCCCACCGACAGCAACAACAATAATAGGCTTCGACATGTTTAACTCTCCAAATAATATTTTGCTCTTGGCAAATAAGTTGGTTTGAATTGTATTTAAATATTGTCGGTGTCGTGGGGATAAAAATCACAATTCGATTTGTGCTCAATATTCCATAGTTTTAGTCGTCTATATGTCACAGAAAGCCCTAATTTTCCCTAGATTAACTAGATATGTGATCTTGGTTTTGAAATAGAAAATGTATTTATTAATCGAATGGTTATTGACCAAAATCAAGTATTCCGACTTTTAGCATTATAAATCTAATATTTGTTGGGTTTATTTTGTTTTTACCCCGAACTCGTTTGTGTAAAACCGATATTCAATTTTCATCCCAGTTCACTTTATCGCTTTGCCGTTTAATTAATCCCGAATTAGAGATTAAGGAGCTAAGAGATGAGTAACGAAACGCAAGGAAAAATGGGGGTTACGGGAATTGCACTCTTTACACTGTGTGCAGTTTTGGTGGTCGACACATTAACCGCGTCAGCCAGTATTGGTGTCAGTGCCATTGGTTGGTGGGTGTTAATGCTGGTCTTCTTTGTCATTCCATATGGCTTAATTACTTCCGAACTGAGTACCACCTACCCAGGTGAAGGCGGTATTTACGATTGGGTAAAACAAGCCTTCAATTTTAAATGGGCAGTCAGAACAACGTGGTTTTACTGGATTAATGTTGGTTTATGGATGCCTGCGGTATACATCATGTTTGCAGGGATGTTTGCCGAACTCTTCATGCCAGATCTGTCTTTATGGGGACAAATCGCCATTTGTATATTACTGACTTGGCTAACGGTTTTGATTTGTAATGTGTCTGCCGACATCGGTGTGTGGGTCACCAATATTGGCGCAATATTAAAAATTGTCGTGATCAGTACATTGGGTGTGGGTGGCTTTATCTATGCAATGAAAAACGGCGTTGCCAACGAATTTACGTTGCCAGCTATGATGCCTTCATTGGATTCTGCGGTCTCTTTCTTACCTGCGATTGTCTTCAACCTAATGGGTTTTGAACTGGTTGCAACCATGACTAAAGAAATGAAAGACGTTCGTGATATGCCTAAGGCCGTCTTCCTCTCTATCGGTATCACCGCTTTCTTATACATCTTCGGTACGGTAGGTATTTTGATGGCGCTACCTGTCGAAAGCATTGGCTTGGTGTCTGGCCTTATCGACACATTTAGAACACTTTTCGGTACTGGCGTGGTTGGTACAGCCATGGTGTACATCTTCGGTACTTTCGCTTTGTTAACGCTTATCGGCAACATGGTGAGTTGGACAATGGGTGCCAGCCGAGCTGCTGCTGAAGCCGCTCAAGAAGGTGAACTTCCAGCCCCTGTCGCGAAAGTGTCAGAGAAAGGTTCCCCTGTTGGTGCGAACAACATTACTGGCACGGTATCAACGGTCGTTATTCTGTCTTACGCGCTGTTTGCTCAGGGCAATGATGATCTGTTCTGGTCGATATTTGCCTTCTCTAGCTGCATTTTCTTACTTCCTTATCTGTTCATGTTCCCGGCATACCTAAAGCTTCGTGTGGTTGATGGTCAACGTGAACGTCCATTCAAAGTTCCGGGTGGTATGGCGGCTCAATGGGTCATGTCGATTGTTTGTTTCTTGGTCGTCCTTCAAGCCGTGATCTTATTCATTTTCCCCGAGGCTCTTGATCTAACTGTTGCCGATTGGGGATACACAGGACCTGTTTTGATTGGCGTGATTGCCACCATCCTTGCTGGTGAATGGATTCTTCTAGGTGCTCTAAAACGCAAGAAGCAGCAAGGTTCAGGCGATGACGACACGACCGAGACACAAGATAAAAAAGAAGCTCAAGCATAATTTAGGGGACATAACGATGAAAAAACTGATTGATACCACTCCAAAACATGATGGCTTCAGAATGCCAGGAGAACACGAGCCACATAGCGAAATTTGGATGGCTTGGCCAGAGCGCACTGACAACTGGCGCAATGGTGCCAAACCAGCACAAGCGGTGTTTGCAGACGTGGCCACCAAGATAAGCCATACAACGCCAGTAACGATGCTTGCGAGTTCTGAGCAATACGATAACGCAGTATCTCGTTTACCTGAGGACATTCGAGTTTTGGAAATCTCAACCGACGATTCTTGGATGCGTGACATCGGGGCGACTTATGTGGTCGATGACAGTGGTGAACGTCGAGGTGTGGATTGGGAATTCAATGCATGGGGCGGGTTTGTGGATGGTTTGTATTCACCGTGGAATCGTGACAACCAAGTTGCTCAAAAGATGTGTGAAACCATTCGTGACTCTCGATACCGCGCTCCAATTGTACTAGAAGGTGGCTCAATTCACGTTGATGGTGAAGGGACACTCTACACAACAGAAGAGTGCCTATTACACGAAAGCCGTAACCCAGATATGAGCAAAGAAGAGCTGACGGAAGTGCTTTGTGAACACCTCAATGTTGAGAAAGTGATCTGGCTGCCTCGTGGCTTGTACAACGATGAAACCAATGGCCACGTGGACAACATTCTCCACGTCGTGAAGCCGGGTGAAGTGGTTCTCACATGGTGCGATGACAAGAACGATCCTCAATATGAGATCAGTAATGAAGCCTATGACTACATCACCAGTCAAACGGATGCCAAAGGTCGTCAGATAAAGGTACACAAGCTGCCGATGCCAGGCCCTCTATTCATGACCGAGGAAGAAGCGGCAGGTATCGATATCGCAGACGGAATGGAGCGAGAAGCGGGTGAGCGTTTAGCGGCGTCGTATGCCAATTACCTGATTACCAATAACCAAATTGTGTTGCCTTTGTTGGATAAACGCTACGACAACGATGTTATCGGGATCTTGGAAGGCATCTATCCAGGCTACGAAGTGAACGGCGTTCCTGCTCGAGAAATTTTGTTAGGTGGCGGCAACATCCACTGTATCACCCAGCAAGTACCAAGAGTTTAGTTACAACAGAAAAACCAATTTAATCCCAAACGTAGCGGTTCTTGAAAGTGATGGCATGTATTCAAAATCAAATCGCCATGAAAGAGAACTTAAAAGAACCGCGCACAAAATTATGAAAAATAGGAACTTATTATGAAATTACCTTCTTCTAGCGCTACTGAACTAAACAAAGCAAACCTAGAGCACATGGTTTCCATGAAAGACTTCTCTGTCGAAGAGATGGACAACATGATGGAGCTGATGACTCACCTGAAACAGGCGCGCAAAGACAACGCAATTCCGCCACTGTTTAAAGGCAAATCAGTAGGGATGATCTTCGAAGCGGGTTCTACTCGTACACGTGTCTCTTTCGAGGTGGCGGCTACATTGCTGGGTGGTCATGCGCTATTCCTATCTCCAAAAGACATTCACTTAGGTGGTAAAGAGTCGATTGATGATACGTCTCGTGTTTTATCACGTATGTGCGACATCATCATGGCTCGTACCAATAGCCCTGAAACACTCGATGGCCTACTGGAAATGTCGACGGTACCAGTGATCAACGGCCTTGATACGCGTTTCCACCCAACTCAAATGCTAGCGGATCTCTACACGATCAGAGAACACATCACTGATGGACGTAAGTTGTCTGATCTCACCTTGGCATTTATGGGTGATGCGACGGATGTGTGTCGTTCGTTGATGCTGACTTGTGCTAAGTACGGTATGGGCTTCAAGCAAATTGGTCCTAAGAAATACCACATGGAGCAAGAGTGGATCGATATGGCGCTGAACTTCTGTGAAGAGTCTGGTGGCAAGATTGAAATTACTGATGATGTAGAGCGTATCAGTGATTGTGATGTGGTGTACGGCGATAGCTTCTACTGGGTGACTCAAATGGATGAGAAGGAAGAGCGCCTTGCAGCATTCATGCCTCACTACGTTATCACAGAAGAGTTAATGGCGAAGGCTCGCCCTGGTGCAATGTTGCTGCACTGCCTACCTGCGAATGACAAAGAAGAAGTGACTCGTGGCGCACTAGAAAGTGAATACTCAGTGGCGTTCGATGAAGCAGAAAACCGACTCACTGCGCAGATGGCGATTTTAGTGTACTTCACACATAAAGATGCGGTTATCCCAACGCAAGAAACCGTTAAGCATCACGAAGAAAAAATCAGTAGCTTCCTAAGTACTCTGTAGAGGTTTATTTGTGGGGGCATCTGCGCCTCCACTGTTTAAATTAAATTAAGCTGGGCCAGTATTTATCACGATTTATTGGTTCGGCTATTTTTGTGCCTTGTATTTTGAAATGTCGATAAACACGCAACTAATTGGCTCTATCTGACATCAAAACTCGAATAGGAGATGTATCGACATGAGTGCCGATATTATTAAAGTTTCAAGAAATACTGAAGATGCACCATTGAGCTCTTTCTCAACACAATCGGTGGCATTCTCACACTACAATAACCTTTCTGCTCAATTACCTATTGATCCAAAAACGGGCGGCTTGATCTCAGGCTCTTTGGAAGATCAAACCAAGCAGTGTTTGTTAAATATTCAAGCGATTGTGGAGAGTATCGGACACCGCATGCACGACGTTGTGAGAGTCAACGTATACTTGAAAAGCATTGTAGATATCGATGCGGTTAACGAAATCTATGCGTCGTTTTTTCAACACTATGTTCCTACATGCACGACACTCGCTGTCGCTGATTTGCCGCTCGAAGGCGCTCACTTACAAATGGATGCCGTGATCTCGAATGGTGAAGGAACCTACCCTCAAGCGGCTTGTGAGTTAGTTAAAATTGCAAGAAACACCCAACACGCACCAGTCAGTTCTTTATCGACTCAGACGGTGGCTTTTTCTCACTATAATCACATTTCAGCCCAGTTACCGATTGAACCTCAATCGGGTAGCATCGTCGCTGGTGGAGCAAAAGAGCACGCTATTCAATGCCTCAAAAACATCAAATCGATATTGGAAAATGTTGATGTTCCATTTGATGACATCGTGAAAGTGAATATCCATGTCAGAAGCCTTGATGACCTTGCAGCAGTCAATGAAGTGTATACCACCTTCTTCCCGGACTCCGCGATTGCAAGGGCTGTCGGCTACATGCCAGCACGCTCAGTGACGGTGGTTGAAGGCCTAGCAATGGGAGCGTTAGTGCAGATGGATGCGACCGTGTCACACGGCGATGGCACTCCGCCACAAGCGGTTGAAGATCGACATGGAATAGTGATTAAGGCAAACAATACCAAAGCTGCACCAATCAGCGAACACTCCACGCAAACCGTGGCTTTTTCTCACTACAACAATATCTCCGCTCAGTTACCGCTAGACCCAACGATTGGGGCGATTGTTACGACAGGCACAAAAGAACAGACGATGCAGTGCCTAAATAACATTAAAGAAGTGATTGAAAGTGTTGGCCATGTCATGGATGACATCGTGAAGTTGAATATCCAATTAAGAGACGTGGCAGATCTAGATGTGCTTAATGATGTTTGCACACACTACTTTGACGGTCCATTACCAGCACGCACAGTTATCGGTGTCTCGGATATTCCTATGGGCGCTTTGGTACAAATTGATGCGATTGCTTCCAATGGTGAGGGTACTCCACCTAGCCTTTAAGCTTTCAATTTAGTGTTAAAACAACGAGGGTTGGCCGTGAGGTTAGCCCTCGTTTTACGTCTTTTCCAATAGCAACATAAACAGCGGTTATAGTGTTCATAAGTGGAAAATCAGAGTAGACCAACTAGGATGAATTACATTAAACCCGTTAATTAATTCAACAACATGGTAGTGCTATGAAGAAAATAACCCTTTTGTCCGTTGCGATTTTATCTAGCCTTTCTTTCTCATCTTTTGCTAAAGATTGTGACCCTACATTGCTGCCTTCTTGGAAGGATAGCGAGAGTAAAACCGCTATTGTCGACTTTGTGGGCCAAGCCACCAAAGCTGAATCCGATACGTTTGTGGCAATTGAAGATCGCATCGCGGTATTTGATAACGACGGTACGCTTTGGTCAGAAAAACCGTATTACTTCCAACTGGCCTTCGCACTAGATCGTGTAAAAGAGATGGCGCCTGAACACCCTGAATGGAAAACAGAAGCACCGTTTAAGTTTGTACTTGAAGGGGATATTGAGAGCGTTCTGGGCAGTGGCGAAGAAGGGCTATTGAAAATCATCATGGCGACACATTCTGGTATGACAGTTGAACAATACCAGCAAGATGTTAAGCAATGGTTGGCGGTAGCAAAAGATGAGCGCTTCAATAAAGCGTACACAGACCTAACTTACCAGCCGATGAAAGAGATGCTGACTTACCTGCAAGAGCATGACTTTAAGACTTACATTGTGTCGGGAGGTGGTGTTGATTTCATGAGAGCGTGGGCTCCGCAAGCTTATAACATTCCGCCAGAGCAGATCATTGGCAGCGCACTTAAATACAATTACAGCTACAACGATGGTAAACCGACGGTTACCAAAGATTCGTCCATTTTGACCATCGATGACAAAGCCGGAAAGGTCACTAACATTCAGCATATTATCGGTAAGAAGCCGATTTTAGCGGTGGGTAACTCAGACGGTGACCAAGCGATGATGCAATGGGCAACCAGTCAACCAAATTCAATGGCCATGATTGTTCACCATACCGATGCTGAGCGAGAGTGGAAGTACGATCGTGAGTCTCATGTTGGTAAGCTCGATAAGGCGATAGATGAAGCGAACTCTAGAGATGATTGGACGCTGATCGACATGAAATCAGATTGGTGTGAGGTGTACTAACGCCTAGCTTACTCTTAGTCAAAACAACAAAGGCTCGGATTTTTATTCGAGCTTTTTTGCGAAATAGCGAAGGCTTCGTCTCATTTTAAGCAAGAACGTACTATAAATTTTTAACCCATGACGGTTTAATCGGGATAGTCAGAAATCAAAGGAATAGAGAAATGAAAACGATCGGTTTGCTTGGTGGCATGAGTTGGGAGTCGACAGTGAGCTACTACAAATCCATTAACGAGGGTGTGAAAGCAACACTCGGCGGACTCAATTCTGCAAAGATTTGTATGTATAGCGTGAACTTCGATGAGATAGAAAAGTTGCAGCACCAAGGTCGTTGGGCTGAGACGGCAGATATCTTATCGGATGCGGCTTTATTGGTAGAGAAGGGCGGGGCGGACTTTATCCTGATCTGTACCAATACCATGCATAAGGTCGTTCCTGAGATCGAAGAGAAGATCACGATTCCAATCTTACATATCGCCGATACCACAGCGCAGAAGCTGCTTGAACAGGGCGTAAAGAAAGTCGGGTTACTCGGCACAGCTTTCACGATGGAACAAGATTTCTATAAAGGACGCCTGACTAACAAATTCGGTATCGATGTTGTCATTCCGGATGAGAGTGACCGAGAAGCAGTGCACAACATTATTTATCAGGAATTATGTCGCGGCGAAGTAAAAGAAGAGTCTCGAGCTGTCTATCGTCAAATCATTGAGAAGCTAAGTCAGCAAGGTGCTGAAGCCGTTATTCTTGGGTGTACTGAAATTGCTTTGTTGATTCAGCAACAACACACCGATGTTCCTCTGTTTGATACCACTGCTATCCATGCAGAAGCGGCAGTATGTTTGGCGACGAGCGATTAGCCTATGGTTAACTTTCAGAGCATTAAGCTTGTCTTTCGATCATTCTACAACCATCAGCTGATTGGTGGTGTCAATTATTGGCCGCTGGGCGCTGCACAGTCAAAAGTATATAACTTTCAGAAGGTTGTTGATTTTTCTCTGGGAGCGAATTACGAGTAACTTTTCTTTTAATGAAGACCAAAATTAAGTTTAATAAGCACTCTGTATCACACTTTTTATAAATTTTTAGGTGTGATGGTACACATTCATTTGTCTCGTGAATAGAATCTCGACCTAGTGTTATTTTGGCTATGTAATTGAATGAGAATAAAAATGAAATTAAAACCTATTTTTTTGGCTTGCCTGTCTGCAACAATCCTGTCTGGCTGTTTGACCGTCCCAATTGAAGAGTTACAACCAACGGCAGACCAAGAAACAATTGATACCGCTATTGAATATCTAAGCGATATAAAAGGTGTGACTATTACAGAAAATGGCGTGATTTATTATGTTGAGTCACTGCCGGGCAACTCTCGATGGGCAACAGCGCATATTTTGGAGTCTAGCTATCGCTACTCTTGCGAAGACCTTCGCTGGTATGTAGACCGAGGTATGATCGTGAGAATGAGATTCCAAGGTAATAGTGGCACGACGCAAGACTATGATCTTGAGCGTTGTGAAACGGAAGTCCCTACAGGGTTATATGAACCTAAACAGTAGGTTCTCGATCCTCTCACATTGAGATTGAAGCTTTTCTTTTATTAGTAATACATCAATACCCTCTCCATCTGGTGAGGGTATTTTATTTAAAATCTAAAAACTGATTCGACTATATTGCGGATTATCAATGAATATTGGTGTTGATAAACTCTGTTTTATTCGAGCACGCTCTCGTGCTTATAGACCGGAGAGACCAATATGAATTACGAGGGAAAAGTATATCGTCCATGGACAGAGGCGAAGAGCATTCTTATTCAAACCACATTAGGTTGCAGCATCAATACGTGCACGTTCTGTAATATGTTCAGCGATAAACGATTCAAGGTTCGTGACATTGAAGACGTGTTTAAAGATATTGAAGAAGCTCGCCTGATTTATCCTTATGTTGAATCGATTTTCCTTATTGATGGCAACGTGATGGCCGCTCGCACGGATTACCTTCTTAAGATTTTGGATAAGCTTCGTCATACCTTTCCTGAAAGCAGAAAAGTATCGCTCTATAGCGGGTTGAACGATTTCCGTCGTAAAAGCCTGAGCGAACTTAAAGAGCTTAAGAGTGCTGGCCTAACCATGGCTTATGCAGGTCTTGAGTCGGGTGATGCGGTGGTTCTCGACAACATTAAAAAGCGCATGACCCCAGAGCAAGCGCTTGAAGGTATGGCTCTGGCAAAAGAAGCCGGTATTGAAACCCTGCTTTCGTTTATCTTCGGCCTTGGTGGTCGTGATCGTTCACGTGAACATATTGTCGAAACCACAAGATTGCTGAACATCATGAAGCCTGAACAAATCGCGCCCATGGCGTTAGCGATTCAGCCAGGGACCGTGATGGAACAAGAAGTTAAAAACGGTAAGTTCATAATGCCGACTCAACTTCAGATCTTGGAAGAAGAAAAGTACCTGCTCGAGAATCTAAACATCGACACTTTTTATTGGGGCGATCACGGCAACAACATAGTGACTCAGAAAGGCTTCTTGCTTGATTCTAGGGAGCAGTTCTTAGCGAAAGTGAATCATGCAATAGCATCGAATCCGATGGCGAAGGATAGCGTGATTCAGACGTTTGCTTGGTAACGTTTATTGAAAATCGATACCTATAAACAAAGATAAAAAAGAGTAGTGCTCATGAGGTGAAATGTCCGTCGTGAGCCTACTTTTTATTAAGACAGTTCAAAATCAACAAAGCTATTTTCTAGGTACATGTTGTAAATTTGTGAATCTGAATTGTCTATATTCTATGCTGTGTACTGGATCTCATTTGTTATTTGAGTCCCTTGCTAAGGTAAATAATGAATATGTTTAATACCAATCACTTTACTCAACTTAAGAGGTTTCTATGCTAGGTGAAAATCATTCTCTTGTTCACGAATTTCCTGAAATGAAAGATAAAATTGCTGAGCTTGTTAAAACTGACGATGGCTTTGCAGCAGACATGAAGACGTACGACAACCTTGATAAAGAGATTCGTAAGCTTGAGCTGAAAGATTCACCCATTGATGACGGCTCGATGCACCAACTGAAACATGATCGTTCTGTACTGAAAGATGCACTGCACGCTCGTTTAACTGGCTAGTGAGCTAGTAATTTTGCTGATTAGTGAAATGGCGAATTGCAGATTTAGATACTAAAAACTCCTTCGGGAGTTTTTTCTTTTTGGCTCAATAACATCTTCATCATTCAACTGAGCTAATACGTTGTATTGTTGTGTTAATAACGCATAATGAGGATTACTGGTACACGATTTTTTAGATTTCATTGGTAATCACATGAATATTGAACACCTCAAATTGTTTGTTCGTTTAGCTTCCACACATAACATCAGTATGGCTGGCCAAGAGCTGGGACTGTCGCCTGCGGTTGCTAGTTCGCATATCAGTAAACTTGAAGATAATTTAGGTGTTCGCTTGGTACACCGAACCACTCGTAAAGTGTCTTTAACAGAGGAGGGGGAGGCATTCTTACCTCACGCTGAAGAGGTGTTATCGAGTGTGGATGCTGCCAAGTCGGCGGTTGGTGTAGGCTGTGATTCTCCAACCGGAACATTGCGCGTTACGGCATCTGCGTCTTTTGGGCGTTTGCACCTTGTTCCTGCATTGCCTGGCTTTCTTGAGCGTTATCCTGGTTTAAAAGTCGATTTCAGATTGTCAGATTCTATGGTCGATCTTGTAGAAGGCGGCTTCGATATTGCGATTCGCATCTCTGAATTGAAAGATTCGACACTCATTGCTCGAAAGCTTGCGACAGACAAACGTGTTGTGTGCGCATCGCCAGATTATCTAATCAAGTACGGCAAGCCAGCCACGCCTCAAGATCTTAATGACCACCAGTGTATTAGTTTGATTGGCTTAGAAAGTTGGACCTTCCACACTGAAAACGGACCTAAAACGATTAAGGCCTCGGGGTCTTTTAGAGCGGATAACGGCGAAGCACTGCGTGATGCGGCGTTAGGTGGTATCGGTATTACGGTGACGTCGAATTGGTGTGCGTACGAACAGCTGAAAAGCGGTCAGTTGATTCAAGTGTTGGAAGATTACCCACTCACCTCTGAAGCGGCGATTTGGGCGGTATACCCAAGTACAAGGTTGCTTGCGCCAAAAGTGAGAGCCTTCATCGACTACTTCTCTGAGTACTATGGCAACCCGCCGTATTGGGAACAAAAGTAGAGATAAATCGATTTAACGAAAAAGCCCTGTATGACTAACGTATAATTTAGTCACGCAGGGCTTTTTTCTTGGAATCAGACAATCAATTGAGCGGAGCTGTCATTAAGAAAGCGTTGCTGCGATGATCTCTTCAATCTTTGCGACAACTTGCTGTGATTTATCACCGTAAATTGCATCTGGGTGCGGGTTAGCAAAGGTGTTGTTGTCGTTATCAAAGTATTGACCGCCCGCTTGTGCAAACTCGTCAGACAATGATGCGCGAACGAGAATATCAGAACCAATGCTTAGGTCGCCGCCTGCGATGCCGTACGCGTCTTTCACCATCTTACTGCCCAGTAACGAAGCAGGGTTTACCGCAACAACCATCGGCCCTTTAGAGCCTCGCTCTTTCGCCATTTCACGAGTCCACATAGTGATCGCAAGTTTACTTTGTGCGTAAGCGTCGCCATCAGAAAGCGGTTTTTTACCTTCGAGTGCTTCAATGCTTACCGCAGCTTGCGCCGCTGAAGACAGGTTAACCACGCGGCTAGATGAGCCTAGCACTGGCAATAGACGCTTGGTTAGGTGATATGGAGAAACTGTGTTCACAGCAAAACGAACATCCAAACCATCTTTAGTGATTGGATTCGGAGTGTTGAACACGCCAGCGTTGTTAATCAGTACGTCAATTTTATCGTGCTCAGCAATCACTTCGTCAGCCAACGCATCCACATCAGCCAAAACAGACAAGTCTGCCACGTAGCTTTGGATTTTGGCTTCAGTAGAGAGAGTTACAAGTTGCAGCTCAACGTCTTTGAGCTTGCTTGGGTTACGTCCATGCAATAAAACGTGGTGACCTTGTTGAACAAGTACTTTTGCAGTTTCGAAGCCGATACCATCGGTAGAGCCAGTGATCAGGATAACTTTTTGCATGGAATAGATTCCTTATTAAAGCGCTGACATCGCGAGTGTTTTTGAATGTGTTGTTTCGTTGAGATAAAGAATAGCAACCTTTTGTGAAGTTGATAATCAAGCGGATTAATAAAACACTATTTAGTTTTTATTGAAAATGGAAGTACGAACGAAGTCCTAGCCAGAACCGAATAGCAGATAATAAAAAAGCTTAGCGCGGGGGACGCTAAGCTTGGTTGTTAATCATGTTTTGAAGCATGTCTAGGCTGGTGGAATTAGCCGACTTGAGAAAAGCTCACTACCTTGCTTTGTAGTTTCTCTTTCAAGTAATCAGTCACGGCTTGCTGCTCTGATTCACTCATGTACAGGCCAAGCTTGGTTCTGCGCCACAAGATGTCTTCGTCAGTCATCGCCATCTCTTCATTGATCAAGTAATCGATCTCAACTTGATAAACGCCATGCGCTTCGTTTGAAAATTGGCTGCCAAGGTCTGCTTCACTATTCGCGCCTTCCAGTAGCTTCCACGTGTAAGTACCAAATTGAGTCACGTAGCGAAGTAACAACGCTTCAGATGCCCAAGGGTATTTAGTGTGGATCATCTTCGCAAGTTGCTCTCTGCTACAGCTGAAGTTACCGCCTGGAAGCGTGTTGTTGGCTGTCCAAGGCGCACCCATGTTGGTTAGGTGTGGTTCTAACTTCTTAAGTGCTGCTTCGCCTAGTTTACGGTAAGTGGTTAGCTTGCCGCCGAAGATCGAAAGCAATGGTGCTTGATCCAGTTCTGCGTCCAATTCCAATGTGTAGTCACGAGTGATCGCTTGTGGAGAATCAGATTCATCGTCACAAAGCGGTCTTACGCCACTGTATGTCCAAACCACATCTTCACGGCCAAGCTGTTTAACAAAGTGCTGGTTAACAATATCAATCAAGTAATCCACTTCGACATCATCAATTGCGACGTTACGTGGGTCGCCTTTGTATTCAAGGTCAGTCGTGCCGATGATCGAGAACTTATCTAGGTAAGGGATCATGAACACAATACGATTGTCTTTGTTTTGCAGAATGTACGCTTGTGGTTCGTCATGAATGCGTGGCACGACAATGTGTGAGCCTTTAATCAGACGAATATTACGAGGCGAAGCCTGCTCTAATCCATCATCAAAGAATTGCTTAACCCAAGGGCCTGCTGCGTTTACGAGTGCTTTTGCTTTACGTTCAAAACGTTGGTTTGTCATGACATCAAGGATCGTTACATGCCAAATACCACCTTCACGGTGTGCTTTTTCAACTCGGCAGTAGTTACGAACTTCTGCGTTGTTCTCTTTAGCCGCTAATACGTTGAGCAATACCATGCGCGCATCATCAACCCAACAATCTGAGTATTCGAAACCTGTCTTCATTTCTGGCTTCAGTAAACCTGATTTCGCCAAGTTCACGGTTTTACTTCCAGGAAGCGTGGTGCGTTTACCCAAGTTATCGTAAAGGAATAGGCCACAGCGGATCATCCAAGCTGGGCGTAAAAATGGTCGATGAGGTAAACGGAAACGCATTGGTTGAGCAACATGAGGTGCTTTTCTTAACAATACTTCGCGTTCTGCAAGCGCTTCTGAAACCAAACGGAACTCATAGTGTTCAAGGTAACGTAAGCCACCGTGGATCAGTTTTGAACTTGCAGAAGATGTCGCAGAGGCGAAATCATTTGCTTCGTATAAACCAACGTTTAGACCACGGCCTGCTGCATCCGCTGCGATGCCTGCACCGTTGATACCGCCGCCGATCACGATCAAATCTAAAGTGGAAGATGTACTATTTTTTGAATTATTTTGTTGAGCACTCATGGTTTTGACCTCTTTCTGAGCGAACGAGCATTTTAGAACATAAGTGAATCCTATCTTAACTTTCGTTTGCGGTCATTTATTATTTTCGTTTATGCGCGTTTTATGTGATTTGAGCATAAAAAAACCTCTGCTTATGAAAGCAGAGGTTCAAATAAAACTTATTCGAGCATAGAAGTGACACGAACAGGGATCAAGTATTGTTGGTCCAGTTATTAAAAAAGCCAGCTATCGATAAAGTGTTTTATCAATAGATCTGGCTTTTGATTGCTCAATGAATGAGCGAGCTTTACTTAATTTAGCTCAACTTAATCTAGCTAGATTAACAGGGGCTATTCGCCTGAAGTTGAAGGCTGAGCAGTATCGATAATTTCTAACGGAATTGCCGAATCTTTAAGGATGTTGAGAATCTCTTCCGGCGGCTGTTTATTAGTAAACACCATGTGTGCCTGAGAGATGTTACCAAGCTTAACCATCGCATTACGACCAAACTTAGTGTGGTCGACGGCTAAGAAGATGCTACGGCTGTTTTCGATGATCGCTTGTTTCACTCGAACTTCGTGATAGTCAAAATCGAGTAGTGAGCCATCAAAGTCGATGCCACTGATGCCCAAGATGCCGAAATCCAGACGGAATTGCTTCACGAAATCGAGTGTCGCTTCACCGACAATACCGCCGTCGCGGTTTCTTACTTCGCCACCCGCCAAGATAACCTTGATCTCAGGATTCGGCAGAAGGATGCTCGCCACGTTAATGTTGTTGGTGACAACTCTTAACTGTTTGTGATTTTTGTTGAGTGCACGTGCAACTGATTCTGGTGTGGTACCGATATCAACAAACAAAGTTGCGCCATCTGGGATATGTTTAACCAGTTCATCGGCAATCACGTCTTTTTCGTTGAAGTTAAGCGCTTTACGCGTGTTGTAAGAGGTGTTTTCCGAGCTTAAAGGAATGGTTGCACCACCGTGATAGCGACGAATCTTGTTGCCATCGGCCAGTTCGTTGAGGTCTCGTCTGATGGTCTGTGGGCTTACATCAAACTTTTCAACGAGCTCTTCGGTACTCACATATCCTTGTGTTTTAACCAGGTCTACAATCTGCTGGTGTCTTGGTATCTGCTTCACTTAACTTACCACTCCCTGTACGCTAAAGGTTCTAGCGCGTCAAAATCGAAAATATAAACTCGCGCTATTGTGCTCGAATTGACGAAGAGAGAGAAGTAATGATGGTAAGGAATCATGTCTAAACCGCAAAAACGCTGCTCAAGACAAGGAATTTGAGCCTGAAACGCAAAAAAGAGCACAAAATAGTGCTCTTTTTAGTTTCGTTTACTGAGGTTCGAACAATCCAATCGACAAGAAAGTGATTATTCGAGCTCCTCTGTTAACTCACGCTCAGATTACTCTTCGTCGTCATCGTGCAGTTCAGACCAAACCTGTGCACACTTGATAGCACGCTTCCAGCCTTTGTAACGGCGGTTACGCTTCTCTTCGTCGTGGTGTGGCATGAACGTGCGGTTAAGAACAGCTTTGTCTTGAAGCTCGTCAATGCTGTCCCAGAAACCAACCGCTAGGCCTGCAAGGTAAGCGGCACCCAGAGCGGTCACTTCCGTTACTTCAGGACGGTGAACTTCAGTATCAAGCACGTCTGATTGGAATTGCATTAGGAAGTTGTTCGCTACTGCGCCGCCATCAACACGTAGTTTCGCTAGCTTGATGCCAGAGTCCGCTTGCATTGCGTCTAGTACGTCACGAGTTTGGTAAGCAATACCTTCCAGCGTTGCACGGATGATGTGGTTAGAGTTTACACCACGAGTCAGACCAACAATCGTACCGCGAGCATAAGCATCCCAGTATGGTGCGCCTAGGCCAGTAAACGCAGGAACCACGTAAACGCCGTTTGAAGAATCCACTTTCGTTGCAAAGTACTCAGAGTCTTCTGCGCCAGCCAGTAGCTTCATTTCATCACGTAGCCATTGGATTGATGCACCGCCCATGAATACTGCACCTTCAAGTGCGTATGCTGGTTCGCCTTTAGGGCCACATGCCAGTGTTGTTAGTAGACCGTTCTTCGAGGTTACTTTCTCTTGGCCAGTGTTCATTAGAAGGAAACAACCCGTGCCGTAAGTATTCTTCGCTTGGCCTGCTTCTACACACATTTGACCGTAAAGTGCAGCTTGTTGGTCACCGGCAATACCCGCGATTGGGATACGAGTACCGCCTTTACCACCAAGGTTCGTTTGACCGTATACCTCAGAAGAGCGTTTCACTTCAGGCATCATGATTGACGGAATACCCATCTCATCAAGTAGCTTCTGATCCCAGCATAGGTCATTGATGTTAAACAACATAGTACGTGACGCGTTGGTGTAATCCGTAACGTGTACACGTCCTTGAGTCATTTTCCAAACCAACCAAGTATCAACCGTACCGAACAACAACTTGCCTGCTTCAGCGTCTTCACGAGCGCCTTCAACGTTGTCTAGAATCCATTTTACTTTGGTACCTGAGAAATACGGGTCAAGGACTAAGCCAGTATTGTCACGTACGTAGTCTTCTAGGCCACGTGCTTTTAGGTCTTCACAGATGTCTGCTGTACGGCGACACTGCCATACGATTGCGTTGTAAACCGGTTTGCCAGTTTCTTTGTTCCAAACAATGGTGGTTTCACGTTGGTTAGTGATACCGATACCCGCGAGTTCGTCGCTGCGAATGCCTGCTTTAGCAAGCGCTTCAACCAATGTAGAGCTTTGAGTCGCCCAGATTTCCATTGGATCATGCTCAACCCAACCTGCTTTCGGGTAAATCTGAGTGAATTCTCGTTGAGAAGAACTAACGATGTTTGCATCGTGATCGAGGATTACAGCGCGAGAACTTGTGGTGCCTTGGTCTAGGGCAACAATGTATTTTTGCTCGGTCATGGTAAGAATCCTTTTTCTTTCGTTATTTATATTTTAGTAAATGTAAGGTCGCTTAGGGATTAAGCTTGAGCTTGTTCAGCTTCTTCTTCTGTTTCACATTGGTTTGGAATTGTGCAGCCTTGGCCTTCTACTGGTAGGTAAGCACCGATAACACGTGGGTACAACCAACCACCGAAACACGCACCAGCAATTGGAGCAAGAATTGGAACGATGAAGTAAGGAATATCACGAGCACCGCTTAGTGCGAAATCCCAACCTGCAAAGTAAGCGAAAAGTTTTGGTCCGAAGTCACGAGCAGGGTTCATTGCGAAGCCAGTCAGTGGACCTAAAGAACCACCGATAACCGCGATAAGAATACCAATCAGTAGAGGGTTCATTGCACCGCGAGATGCGCCGTTGTTCTCATCACCTAACGCTAAAATGGCAAACATCAACACTGCAGTAATCACGAATTCCACAGCAAAAGCGCCGAAGAAAGAAAGTGAAGCATGTGGGTAAGTCGAGAAGATACCAGCAGTTGATAGTGCGTCTTGGCTGCTACGAACGAAGTTATGTGCGATTTCGTAGTCAGTAAATAGGTTGCTGTACAGGCTGTAAACCAATGCTGCAGAGCAGAAAGCGCCAAGCAGTTGCGAAATGATGTAAGGCACCACTTTCGCTTTATCGAAGCCATGGAACATGGCCAGTGCAATCGTTACGGCTGGGTTGATGTGTGCGCCTGAAACGCCGGCAGTACAGTAAATTGCAATCGCAACACCGAAGCCCCAGATGATGCTGATTTCCCATTGTCCGAATGTCGCACCAGTTAATACCAGAGCGGCCACACAGCCAACGCCAAAGAATATGAGTAGTCCTGTACCGATAAATTCAGCCAAGCATTGCCCAAATAAAGAAGGGTGTTTGTTTGTTGTCATGTTCGAGTCCTTTTTAGTTTTGCTTATCTAGCACGTGTATTGTGCATATATTTGCGAACTCGAAAATAAACGAACATCAAAAGTGAGCGTTTGAGCATAAAATTGTTAATTAAAGTCACTTGAAATGTTAATCCGAACACTTTTGCTCGAAAAAGATGCTCGCATGAACGTCATTGCTCGAATTGATAGGTTGCGAAGCCGCTCAAACTACCTATATGTAAATGAATGCGCAACTGGTACGAGGAGTTTATGTTTGGATTTGTGATGCTACTTCGTTAGTGGCGGATTATTAGACTTAATTAGGGAGGGCTGTGTGATGTTTTTGCTATGTAACAAGGGCGTTAACAAATGAGCTTATATGCATAAATGAATAAACTGCCAACTATGTTGTAGTTTGGCAGTTTCAGTTTAGGGGTTTGTTCTAGTTACATGCTACGAACTAGGGCTCTAAACCAGAGCTGCAACTTTTCCTCTCGCAACCAACTGAGCTCGGATTGAGTCATACGCCCAGTTGAACGCAATCGCGTAAAGTACGAAGAAAATAACCAGGCCGATGTCCATGATCAGGACGGTCAGGAAGTCGAGTTGTAGAGCCCACATCAAGACAGGTAGAGTGACGGTCATTAACCCAAGCTCAAAACCTAAGCCGTGTAGAACACGTGTTTTCTTGGTTCTTTTACTTCGGTCAGCCCCGTAAATTTTGTCGTAGCCATAGTTGTAAACATAGTTCCAAGCCATTGCAATCAATGATATTGCAAGCGCTAAGCCTGCCATTTCACCTGCGCCGTTTCCTGTAATATAGGTTGCAAGCCCTGCCATTAAAATCAAAGCAACTATTTCAAATAGCACCATGTGTAACATGCGTTCTTTATGTGACATCTTTTTACTCTCTTTATGTTTTTCTAGCCTCTATGGGCTAATGACTTGGCTAGATAATATCTACTTAAGTGATAATATAAAGATAGTTAGCATCACATATGATGATAGTAAGTGTTGGGAGACACCGAATGTACAACATAGAACAGCTGAAGATGTTTGTGTATGCCGTTGAATTAGGGTCATTTTCTGCCAGTGCTCGTGAGTTGGGTAAAGTGCAGTCGGCGGTGAGCCAAGGCATCAGTAATCTTGAAATAGATTTTAATGTTCAACTTTTTGACCGTTCGACACGCAAGCCAACGCTGACGGCGCAAGGTCAGCAGATTTTCAAGCAGGTTAAAGCGATTATTCTACAAGTGGAAGATCTCAACTCTTCAGTCAATGCCATCAATAATCAAGAGGAAGGGCTACTACGAATTGCTTTAGATGATGCCTTGTTGCTTCCTTCATTGCCTAAGGTGTTGGATAAATTCAGCCGAACATTCCCAGCGACAGAGGTTGAGTTAATGGCTGCGGCGAGTACCGATGTGAACCGCTTGGTGTCACAAGACCGCGCAGATATAGGCTTGATGTTTACTGACCTCGCTTTTCATGCCGACTCCGAACCATGTTTTATCGGCAACCTGCCTTTCGTTGCCGTGTGTCACCCAAGTCATGCTTTGTCTGAAGTGGGTATCGCCAAGTTGCCTGATTTCATCCCTCATCGTCAGCTCATTCTACGCGGCAACAAAGGTAAGGTGATTGATCATTTTCCGGTAGTAGCAGGCAAGGTGTGGTGGGCGAACAGTTTTGTCGCCATCAAAGAGATGATTGTGCATAGTTCGGTAGGCTGGGCGTATCTGCCGCGTTACTTGGTGGAAGATGAGATTCAGCTGGGAAAGCTTAACCAGATTAACGTCTCGTTTGATCATAAAACATGGTCGCCTCCTGTCGATTTGGTGATATCTAAGAAAGCGATGAAAGGGCCAGGTTTGCTTTGGTTGGAAGAGCATCTCAAAACCTTGCTCGACTAACCTTTCACAAGCGACAGACAAATGAAAAGGGCTTACCCCGAAAGGTAAGCCCTTAGTTTTCTAATCTTCTGCTAGATGCTAGATGCTAGATTTAACGGTCTGTCCGTTGTAGTACTTGTCTTTCATCTTAAGCGCTACGTTCACTAGGTAAATCAGTACAGGCACTTCAATCAGTGGACCGATAACGCCTGCAAACGCTTGGTCTGAGTTGATTCCGAATACAGAGATTGCTACGGCAATAGCTAACTCAAAGTTGTTACCTGTCGCAGTGAAGGCAATAGATGCGTTCTTGTCGTACTCAATGCCCATCTTCTTACCAATGAAGAAGCTGATGAAGAACATCGCTGTGAAGTAGATGGTTAGAGGAACAGCAATCAGCAATACGTCCATTGGCAGTTCAACAATCATCTCGCCTTTTAGGCTGAACATCAGAACGATAGTCGCCAGTAGAGCTATCAATGTGATTGGTGAGATGCGTGGAATGAACACATCGTTGTACCACTGCTCGCCTTTCATCGACACTAGGATCTTACGGCTTAAGAAGCCCGCTAGGAACGGGATACCTAGATAGATAAGTACACTGTGTGCAATATCGATCATTGAGATATCAACCATCATGCCTTCGTAACCAAATACAGGCGGTAGAACGCTGATGAATAACCATGCCATAAAGCTGTAAGTCACGACTTGGAATGCGCTGTTCAAAGCAACCAATGCTGCGCCGTACTCTTTGTTACCGCCGCCGATATCGTTCCAAACCAGAACCATCGCCACACAACGAGCAAGACCAATCAGAATCACACCCACCATATAACCAGGGTGATCACCTAAGAAAGTCAGTGCCAACACGAACATTAGAATCGGACCGACAACCCAGTTCATGATCAGAGACAGTTTGATGGCTTTCTTATCTTTGACCACAGTGCCTAATAGGTTGTAGTTAACCTTAGCCAAAGGTGGATACATCATTAAGATAAGGCCAATCGCAAGTGGAATGTTGGTTGTGCCAACAGACATAGATTCGTTCCACTGTTCGATTTGTGGGAACAAGGTGCCAAGCAGTACACCGATGCCCATGGCGATGAAGATCCACAGCGTTAAGTAGCGATCGAGAAAACCTAATTTTGGTTTCATGATATTATCTCTTTGGTTGATATCGTTAATCGTCGAAAAGCGATATTTAAAGGCAAAAAATACGCTTAGTTTATTGTGTTCGACAAACTAAGCGTGGTTAATCTATTTTAAAATGGTGTCGATCAGCGATTCAAATTGCTGAATATTATCTCGGTTAATGCGATAGCACATCTTCGGTGGTATCGATTCGGCGGTGATGAAGCCTGAGTTCTTCAAGATTCGTAAGTGCTCTGATACCGTTGACTGAGCCAAACCCAATTCACTCACCAAGTCGCTGTTCAAACAGCCGCCCGATTTTTCTAACGTTGAAAGGATACTCAATATACGTATTCTTGCCGGGTGAGCGAGCGCTTTCGCTAGAGCTGCCATTTGCTTTTCAGCTTCGGCATCACCATGTCCGATTGGTAGAGCACAGCCACCAGTTGTAGAGCAAGTTTCGTTCATATTGATGTTTCGCTTTCCATAATCGTTAAAAGACGATTAATAGTAAGCCCATTTTATGTAAGGGTCAATGTGATCTTTCAATTTGCTTTTAAATTGGATGTCAAAATCCAAACTTACCATTGAAATCCAACGGGCTAAGACTTGGATGAACCAAACCAGTATAACGGCCACTTTTGCTGTGAATCGCTGTTATTCAATAGCGTACCAATACCGACCAAAGCGATGCTGCCGATTAATACGGGAGTGAATAAGAACGTCCAATCCACATGCGCAGTCCCTGCCAAAGCTATCACAATCGGATTTGCACCAGCGGGTGGGTGAACCGCTCGAAAGTATTGCATTAGCATGATGGATGAGCCGACAGCGATTGCCATGGTCAAGTAGTCATCCCCAAAGCCATATAGCGCGATTAAACCCACAGCAGCCGAAATAAAGTGACCCGCAATGACGTTTCTAGGTTGAGCTAACGGCGATGTCGGCACCGCAAACAGTAGTACGCATGTCGCACCAAATGGCGCCATTAACCATGGGAGGCCAGAGCTTTCTGCTAATAAGCACAAGATTAAGATGCCCAGCGTACCGCCAATAAAACCTTTAACAAGTTGGCTAAAGCTTGCTTTCGGAGGAAGGCTTCCACCACCAGATAGTTTGCTGATCATAATCGTTTCCTCTTCGTTATCTCTTTTTATTGAAGGTGTACAGATCTGTACTGTTTGATTTGAATGATACAGATCTGTACACTTCTTGCAACGAGAAATTGAGCTCTACGATTTCAGAGCGATTTGAGGTTGATGAACGATGAGTAAAAAAGATTTGATTCTGGATGTAGCAGAGTCGTTGTTTAATCAGTTTGGTTATACCGCTGTTGGGGTGGATATGATCCGAGACGAAGCGGCGGTTTCCAAGACATCCATGTACCGTCACTTTGGATCGAAAACTAAGCTGATTGAAGCTGTGTTAGAAAGGCGTCATCAGCGTTTCGAGTCGAGTTTAGAGGCTGCGCTATCATCAACTTCTGGGTTACAAAACCAACTCGACGCGCTGTTAGATTGGCACCTTGCGTGGTTTGAACAACCTGACTTCAAAGGCTGCATGTTCATGCACGCGCTAGCCGAATTTAAAGAATCCGAAGATGACATTGCGATGCTCTCGCGACAACACAAGGTTTGGCTTAAGAATACTATTCACAACGTGGTGAGTGGTGGCGAAGAGGTAGACGCTGCGATATTAGAATTACGCAGCGAATCAGTCATGACTTTCATTGAAGGACTTATCGTGAGAAGTGAATTTGGTGAGTTAGACGCGAGTTTGCATTTAAAAAAAGAAGCTTGTCGAAAAGCACTGCACGCATTGGCAGCTTTAGACTGAACTCAGAATTAACTGACGAGGGTAGGTTGTGCCTACCATCGTTGCACCGTTTCAGCTGCGTCGTGTTGGGTAATCAACTTCATTAAAGTGACTGATAGTTCTTGATGTAATCAAGTGTACGATCAGCGTATGCATGTGAATCCAACATCTCAGACAAACCACGAAGTGTCTTGTAAGGTTGAGATACCGCAACCATATTAATTAACCAAGATGGAATCGATCCTCCCGGGTCACTCAATACTTGATAAGAAATATGAGTTGTATTGTTGTCCAGTGGTGTGAGAACCCATCGTGATTCTAAATGAGCCACTCTGACGACACTTTTATCTTCATTTGGTCGATAATTAGGCCTACCGTGTTGGTTAATTATGATGATTAATGTGTCGGGATCTTGCTTGATAAAGTTTTCGACAATGGCTTCACGATCCGAGACGGGCCAAGGTGCTTTTGTATAAGTTTTAGTGACAGTGTGCGCTTCGCTAAAATGTTCTATCTCTTCCATTTCATCAATGTTCTCTACCCATTGAGTGCCTACTGAAGTATCGGTAAACAAAGCTATGATTGACGTAAGGTTGGCTTGGATATTAGCTTCTGCGCGAAACTCTTTAAAGTCGTTACCTTCAATTTTTCGGTTGTAGACTTCGATGCCTTTTTTATCGCGTACGAGCTTCCACTCATTGGCATCCGACGCTAAAGCTGAAAAGGACGTCACTATGATTATGAAAGTTAGAATCTTATTGATCATGAGAGTGCTCGCCCTTTCCAAGTGACTTTATTATTCTTTGATAAACGATAGCTGTTAAGAATCAACAAGCTTTGCAACGAAATCCCCAAAGGCACAGCAAACGCATAGCGAGCTGGTATAAAGAGCTCTTTGACTAAAATGAAATAAGTGACCATAGAAGCAATCAACATCAGGGCATTGATCACTAAGGAATAAGTATTGAATGATGAAGGGTCGCCGATGAAATGTTGAGTTGATACAAGCAGCATAATTGGGGCAGCCCATGCAATAACATTCGTTTTTGTGAATGCGCGAAGTACTTGGAATCTCGACTGGCAATTTACAATAAGATTCATGTTTTTGGAGAAGCCCGCCCAAATCGAACCAAAGTCGGAATACATATGAGTACTCATGAGCTCGTCCGCAAAAGCCCAAAACGCTTTTAGTCCGCACATCTTCATTAGTTTTGCAAAAGCGATGTCTTCGGATATTTCGCTGGCTACCGCACTATGTCCACCTACGGCATCGTATGATTTTCGTGTAAAAAGCATGGCTTGGCCGTTAGCAATCGCGTCTTCTTTTGACTTGTCGTTAGCATCCTTGAAGTTCATATAAGACGCGATTGAGAGAAATATGCCGGGTAAGGTGACTTTCTCAACGGTTGATGTAAATGCTTGTTGAGGGTTGAACGACAGTAAATCCGTTTTGTGTCTTAAGGCGAAATGGATAACGTTCTGTAGCATCAAGGGTTCAGATTTTGTATCAGCATCGATAAAATACAAATACTCACCGGTAGCTTGCTGTGAGCCCACCATGCAAGCGTTGCTTTTCCCTAGCCAATTGGGCGGCAACTTTCTTCCCGATACACAACGAACATTAACACTTGATGCGTCGATGAGCGTATCAACAATGGTTCGTGTCGAGTCAGTAGAAAAATCGTCAACCACAATGATTTCAAACTTGTCTCTTGGATAGTTCTGCTTCATCAGAGAACCAAGGCTTGTCTCAATATTATCTTCTTCATTTCTCGCAGGGATAATGATGGACACGGTTGGCCATTTCGTTCTGTTCAACGAAGTTTTAGACGTAATGTGAACGCGATGTCGCGCTAAATTGGCAAGTGTGATTAGAAACTTGATGGTAACGATGCAAAACAAGGTCGAAGTGATAGCTAGAATCATGATTACAGTGGTCAAAAATAAAGTGATAGAGATTCAAGGAGCATATAGGCTGGCGAGGTTTAGCACACATCAGGTATGTAGGACTCAATCATTCAAAGCTATATTTTCTGCCGCTCAGTTTGTGTTTGAGCAACATTTGAAGAGAAATATTAGAGCTTGGAAATAAGCATTGCATTCACTGGCTACTCTAGCGATATAATCGAACATAGAACCGTTACACAAGATAACGAAAATCATAATTTACACTTTAATTTTTACTTATAGGTAAGCCCTGAAATGCCACAACAGAACATCAAATTTATCGCTGCGGATATGGACGGTACTCTGCTTAATGAACACGGAAAGTTAGACCCTGAATTTTTCAACCTTTACGAGCGACTAGAAGCTCAAGACATCATTTTTGCTGCGGCATCGGGTCGTCAGTATTACAGCCTGATGGAGACATTTTCTCCGCTAAAAGATCGCATGATGTTCGTTGCTGAAAACGGTACATTAGTGATGCACAAAGGCCAAGAGCTCTACAGCTGCTTACTTGATACTGATGCCATCAAAGGCATCATTGAAGAAGCGCGTTCTATTGAAGGTGCACATGTTGTGCTTTGTGGTAAGAAATCAGCATACATCGAAACCAAAGATGAGCGTGCTTTAGCTGAGATCTCTAAGTACTACCACCGCCGCGAGCAAGTCGAAGACTTACTGACGGTAGAAGACGATTTCATCAAGGTGGCTATCTGTCACTTCGACGGTTCACAAGAGAAAGTAAACCCAAGCATCAATGCCAAATTTGGTGAGAACTACCAAGTGGTGGTAAGTGCAAAAATTTGGTTAGATGTGATGAACGCTGAAGCGTCAAAAGGGGCGGCGATTAAACATCTACAAAACACATTAGGTTTCACTTTCGAGCAGACCATGAGTTTTGGTGACTACCTAAATGACTTGGAAATGCTTAAAGAAAGTTATCACTCTTACGCAATGGAAAACGCACATCCTAAGCTGAAAGAGATCGCTCGTTTTAGCGCGCCAAGTAACGTTGACGCAGGTGTATTCCAAGTGCTTGAGAAGTTGCTAGCGTAACGCGGTTAAGCTCGATTCGATTTTTATCAAAGCCAACTCGTGAAAATGAGTTGGTTTTTTTGTTGGCTGCTAGTGTGTTTAGCTAGTTTGAACGATTGTTCAATTTATTGTAGTCTTAGTGATAAAGATGGGTATTCACTTCGTATTGGATACGCCTTATCAACGATATTTGGAATGACGATGAGCAAGAAACTTCAACTCGATATTATTTCTGACGTAATGTGCCCTTGGTGCGTGGTCGGCTACAAAAACTTAGAGCAAGCCATTGCGGAACTTGGCTTAGCGGAGCAAATTGAACTTGAATGGCAGCCGTTTGAGCTTAACCCTGATATGCCGCAAGAGGGTGAAAACCTGCGTGACCATATCATGAGAAAATACGGCTCTAGCGCAGAAGAGAGTCAAAGTTCACGCGAACAGCTCGCGGCGCGTGGCAAAGCGGTTGGGTTCGATTTCAATTTCTATGACAGCATGAGAATGGTGAATTCACGCCACTTACATGTGCTGCTTGATTTTGCTCTAGCGCACGGTAAACAAACTGAGTTAAAGCTACGCTTCTTTACGGCGCACTTTTCAGAGCAAAAAGATCTGTCTGATCTTGAAGTGATTGCACAAGAACTTGAAGCGGTTGGTTTAGACTCAACGAAGGCACTGAAACGTTTGAAGAACATCGACAACTTAAAGCAAATTGAAGCGCAAGAGTTTGAATGGCAACGCATGGGCATCTCTGCGGTCCCTACCGTGGTATTCAACCGCAAGAGTGCAGTCACTGGTGCGCAGACAGTAGAAACGTACAAGCAAATCCTTCAAGAGCTTATTGCTGAATCATAAGCTGATCATTGGTATCAATTAGAGTCTGAATTTAATGGAATCACTTTCACTCGCACAAGCACAAAAAATTGTACTGCTTTCGCAAAAGCTGCCACCTAAGAAGCAACGTAATGGTGGCGCTTTGGCGAACACGCTGTCTGCGATTGAAAACCTTGGCTATGTGCAAATTGATACCATCTCTGTGATTCAGCGAGCTCACCATCATACGCTGTGGAATCGCAATCAAGACTACCAACTTAACCATCTGGATAAGCTGTTAGAGCGTCGAGAAGTGTTTGAGTATTGGTCGCACGCCGCTGCGTATTTACCCATGCGCGACTACCGTTTCAGCCTGCATCGAAAGAATGGCTTTGCGAGCGGTAAGCTCAAGCATTGGTATAAAAAAGACGACGCACTGATGGCACATGTTCTTAAGCGTATTGAGAGCGAAGGGCCATTGATGGCGAAAGACTTTGAAGGGGATAGACCAAACCCCGGTGGATGGGGCGGCAAACCGGCCAAACAGGCGCTAGAAACTTTGTTTATGCAAGGTGACTTAATGGTGCCGAGCCGAGTGAACTTTCATAAGGTGTATGACCTAACCGAGCGAGTTTTGCCGAGTGGCATTGATACCTCTGAACCAACGGAACAAGAATACATTGAGCATCTAATCACGCGTTATTTAGAAGCCAATGGTATGGGAATAGCATCGGAGATGAGCTATCTCCTCAAGAACACTAAGCCACTGATTCAGAAAACACTCCAGCAGATGCTTGAAGATAAACGAGTGATGGAAGTGAGTGTTCAAGGCTTTGATTATTATGTGCTGCCGGATGCTTTTGAACTGTTGAATCAGCCTCTTTCTAGAACCAAGCTTAAGATACTCTCGCCATTTGATAACTTGCTGATTCAACGTAAGCGAATGCAATCATTGTTCAACTTTGATTACCTTCTTGAGTGCTATGTTCCAGAAGCCAAGCGCCAGTTTGGTTATTTTAGTTTGCCGATTTTGTGGCAAGGAGAGCTGGTGGCACGAATGGATTGCAAGGTCGACAGGAAGAGTGGTTTGCTCAATATTCGTAACTTGGTTGTGGAAGATCGAATCAAAAACCATGAATCATTAGTTCACGCTTTATGCGATGAGCTAAAACACTTCATGGTGTTCAACCAATGTGATGAGATGGTCGTCCATAACACCACGCCGTCTGATCTTGGCAAGCGCTTGATGAGTCATTGGCAAACGGTTTAGCGTTCATCCTTGCTTCAAAGCCCCTGATTACTTAGGCCACCCTAGTTATTCAGCAAGCTCGGCTAACAAGAACTCGACAAAGGTTCTGTTCTTCAATGACAGTTGCTTGGTTTTGTAGAGTAAGTGAATCGGCTTAGGTAATGGTGCCATTCCGGGTAGAATTTCTAATAGTGCTCCACGCTCAATTTCTTCTGCGACTAAGATAGTCGGCTGTAACAACACACCTACACCTTGTAGGGCTGCATATCGCAATACATCCCCATTATTCGACATCAAACGTACTTGCTCTTTATTCACCGCGCTATGCGTTGCTTGGTGGTTCTGAGGGGCTAGGAGTTGCGATTCACTGTTTTGTGTATTACGTATTTGCGAATCACGGCCATTCACATCACGACGACTGCTATAGCTGAAGCCAAGCGATGGATGCTGCGCGAGATCTTCCAATACACGAATCTCTGCATGTTGGTTAAGGTACTCTGGAGCCGCGCAGTAACACATCTCATAGTCCCCTAAGTATCTGGCGACTAAACTAGAGTCAGACAGATCGCCAATTCGCACCATCAAATCAATATCAGAAGAATAAGGATCGACAAGATCGTTGTTCAACACGAGTTCGACGTTAATCGTTGGGTGATTCGCGAGGAACTTCGCCACAATTGGGGCAAGCACCTTGTTTCCATAGGTGACCGGGCAGTTTATTTTTACCGTGCCTTGAGGTTGGTTTTCTAAGGTTTGAATCAGGTTTTCAGCATTGCTGATGTCTTCAAGAATTCGTTTACATTCTCGATAATAAAGCTGACCTGTATCGGTTAAAGACTGCTTACGCGTAGTGCGATGAATCAGCTGAGAGTTGAGGCTCGATTCAAGGTGGTGGACATGCTTGCTGATCATGGTCGCTGACAGGTTGAAGTGGTTGGCGGCGCTGCGAAAGCTGCCTTGCTCGACCACGTAAACGAAGATCTTCATGCTGGTTAACTTATCCATTAAACACTCTCAGTTGATAAATAATAAACAAAAGGTGAGTTTATCAATTATTAGGGGTTAATTATATTAATGGCAAACCGATGATTTACTAAAATAAGAGCGTGAAATGCCTCAAACGAATGAAACCATCTTTGTCACTGCTGAACTTAAGATAAAAACCAACATTGAACGTGATGCTGCAGTAGAAGCTATCGAGCAGTTTTGTCGAGACATGCAAAGTGAGCCGGGCTGCCTACAGGCGATAGCAACCTATGATCAAAATCAAAGCGACCGCGTGATTTTGCTTGAGCAATACGCAAACCGTGAAGCGATTAATCAGCACTTTGGTATGCCTCATACCCAAGCGTTTATTGAGCGTGATATAACGGAATTAGTACAAGCATTTGAAACCCAACGTGGACTTATCAAAACACAAGAGAAGGAGAGCTAAGCCATGAAATGGGGAATCCTAGGAACCAGCTTTATCTCAGGCGTAATGGCCGATGCGATTAAAGGCGATGCTCAAAGTGAACTGTATGCCGTCGCTGGACGTACAGAGAAAACACTCAATGAGTTTGCGGCGCAGTACCAACCAACACGAACCTTCAACAGCTATGAAGCTTTGATTAAAGATGAGTCAGTCGACATTATCTACATCGCTCTACCTAACCACGTTCACCACGAATACGTGATTAAAGCGGCTCAAAAAGGCAAAGCGATTCTGTGTGAAAAGTCGTTATCGGTTGATATGGAAAAAACCGAGCAAGCTCTGCAAGCGGTAAAAGAAGCGGGCATATTCTTCGCAGAAGGTTTGATGTATCTAAACCACCCGCTTATCGCTAAGCTTCATCAAGAGTTGGCTACTGGTGAGATTGGTGAAGTGCGCTCTATTCAAGGTTCATACGTTGCGGCGATTGATCAGTTCGTTAACCCTGCGAGCAAGGGTGCACTGTACAACTTGGGTTGTTACCCAATGTCTCTGATTCACTCTGTCGTACTACAGCAGTTTGGTGAGAGTGTGTTTGATGAGGTGCAGATCTCAGCAATCGGTCGACGAGGCCAAGATGGCAATATCTGTGAATCGTCGGCGATGATGCGCTTCAACGACCGCTTCACCGCGCAAATCCATACCGCAGAAGATCACGGCTTAAAGCACGGATTCACGATTTTAGGTAGCAAAGGCTGTATCACGCTCGACACCAACCCATGGTTACCGACTGACGAAAACACATTCACGGTTGAAGTTTATGAAACATCGACACGTGAAGTGAAAGTCGAAGCGCAAGGCGATGGTTTCCATTATCAAGTACGTAATATTCGCCAAGCAGTTGAGCGAGGTGACACACAACTTGCTGCGCCAATGGCGACCCATCAAGACTCTCGCGTAATCATGAAGTTACTGACGGATTGGGAACAAGCCGCGAGCTAGTATCTTTGCCAAATTCTGTACACGCCTTATACTTGGTAGCCTAGTAAGCTATCAAGCATGAGGCGTTTTTCTAATCCCTCTATCCTCAATAAATACTTTGCATTTGAAACAGCCACAGTGTCCAATGTCGTTCCGACAATATTGACCGAAAAACCTTGTTTTTTAAGGTGTTAAATAGGAAGTTTGCTGCATGCGTAAATCAGATAAGAAGATCGAAAATCAGATCAGAGACGTGTTAACGGACGTTTGTGAAGATACGTTGAAGAGCTACGATGGTTTTCTATGGGTGACTCATACGGTCAATTTCTCTTCTTTTCCACAGAGCCTAAAAATCGTCTGCGTATTCGACACCAATCAAGATAGAGCTAACTTCTTAGAGGGAGGAGGTCAGCAGGAGGTCTCTGTTACCATCCAAAAGGCGTTTAGTCAGGTTGGGATCACATTGAAGAATATCGATAAGCACGTGAGCTTCGATACACAAGAGAATTGCGACCGTGACCATCAAGGTAAGTGGAACCATAGACTTTAAGAAGCTTTAGTCAGAGTTCTGATTGGTTCGCTAACTAAAGAACGAAAGCCTACGCGAGGTAGGCTTTGTTACTGAATTTTGTTTTGTTATTTAATTGCGGTGCAAAAGCTAACGTCTGAATGCTGAGTCTGTTGATCGTAGCTGTGGTAAAGCTCAAAGCAAGGGCGGTCTTCGGTTTCTAGGCCGGACTCTATAACCTTACTCATTAGGTCGTCCCACGCTTTAGCGTATTGACTTAGCTCGGTGATGGTTTGGCGCATCACTGCATATTGTCCGCCGGGAAAATCTTTCAATTCGATCCCACTTGGCACTTCAGTGTCGTCTGAAACCATCAAGCAGATGTCAGTGCGGCATTTATCGTTTGGTGTGATTTCCGGATTGTCATGATAGATAAAGATGCAGCTGTTACCTGCTAACCCTTTCATTTCGGCCCATTGATAAAGACGACCGCTTGGCCCTTCATAACCTTGTCCGTAAGGGCCTGTCACTCGTACATACGCTAGTTTTGATGGTTCGAATTGTTGCGTTTTCATTGTCATACTCCATGTTGTTAGTTCGGAGTCAGTATATGAATTGCTTACGACTGCATCGTTTCCATTCTTGCGCAACGTGTGTCCAATCTTGCTATTTCGAGTTAGCTCGCTGAACGCTTGGTAATCTTCACAATCACGGAAGGCACTTGGTGTGACACCAAAGTGTTGCTTGAATGCCTTGGCAAAACTTTGTGACGATGAGAACCCATAGTCCAATGCAATATTAATAATGGGCTGCTTGGATTTGAAGAGATCATTAGCTGCCGCTTCGAGTCTCAATCGGCGAATGAAATCAGCAAGGGTCTCGCCTTGAACGGCCTTAAAAGTGCGATGAAAGTGGTAGGGTGAAAAATTGGCTAATGCCGCGACTTCGATTAGGTTGAGTGGCTCGTTAAAGTGCTTCTCTAGATAGCGGACAACGGGAATCAGCCGCTTATGATAGTCAACGTACATTGCTTTATTTACCACTCTTTATTGCCATTGTTCTTATATAGCTTCAGAGACTAACCTATCCCAATTGAGTTTCAATAGAGTGGCATTGAAACTGAGATTAGATGCAGTAATTCCAATATCTACACTTGTGAGGTGGCTCGCTGTATTGAACCCATTCGTGTGTGGTAGAGGTTTTGACATTCTTTTTCGTGTTGTACTGATTTTATAGCAGAGCGAAAGGTTTTATCAGGATCGCGTCTGACCTCGATAGCACTTACGCCTTCGAAATCAGCTTGTTGCTTTTACACTGTTTGAATTCTTTGGCGATCCAAGATTGTTCGTTTAAACCGTTGTCGATCAATGCAAATAAATAACCATCGACTTTGCTTGAGGCTGCCGGATATTCTTGAAAAACATGCTTTGGATAACCGGGGTAATCGCTCTCATATTTTTTGTCTAGTTGCTTGCCAAGTTTACGCCATTTGACGAACAACTCGGAAGAGGATGTCTCAACTTGATATTGACCTAAAATGCGTTGGTGATGGGTTAACGCGACCTTAGCGCAGTGGTTGGTTTGCACTACTTTTTGTATCAACTTAACCTGCGTGTCAGTCATGGTTTTCGCTAGCGCATTTTCTTGTCCGATACGTTCCATTCGCTCATTAAAGGTTTCGGCCTGTGCAGGAAGCGCAAAAGTAAGTGGTAAAGCCAATGGCAAAAGGTACTTGTAGAACATAACCAGACTCGTTGAAGGGATTTGTGACCATTATGCCGTCTGATGACAATATTATTAATGAATATAAACGCTTAATTGTAAGAATTATTTTTGTCGAGTGGATAAGGGAATGTTTCGGAGCGGGTAATCAAGTCTGGAACACTTGATATCAAATATCTAGATGCGTGATTACAAATGTTGAATATCAATGGAGTGATAGGGAAAGCCGATCGCTTTTGCTGCGTTCAACAACGCCTGTTGAGTCTTAAATACTCTGGGTTGCATCTTTCTGTCGGACTCGAGAAAACTGTTCACACCCCATTTATTACTCTTCACCATTAAGTAATAACCATTGGCTCCTGGTGAAACGACACCAATTGCGGCTTTAAGGTCGCCACGACTAAAGTGGTTTTTGAACTCACGCAGTACCATATCAATATCCTTATTCGATGATGAAAAAAGGGAGCGAATCGCTCCCTAGATAATGTTGATCTTAATGATTATAAGAATGCGCGGTATGGCAGTTCTGGATCATTTTTAAAGATATCTGCAAAGCCGCGGAAGTGTTGGTAGTGCATGCGACCTTTATCTGTTGGGTAAGTGTATCGACCACCGACTTGCCAGAAGAAAGGTGCGAAGCCGTATTGCAGACGTTCTTTCTTCATGTTCCACAGCATTTCAATTTCACGTGGGTCATTTTGGAAGTTAGCCCAGATATCGTGGTGGAAAGGAACCACGACTTCACAATCCAAAGATTCAGCGGCACGTAAAATGTCTGAAGATGTCATTTTGTCAGTCACGCCACGTGGGTTCTCACCGTAAGAAAGCAGTGCAACGTCGATCTTGTGGTCATTACCGTGCTTAGCGTAGTAGTTTGAGTAGTGAGAATCACCAGAGTGGTAAACTGAACCGCCTGTCGTTTCTACTAGGTAGTTCACTGCACGATCGTCCATGCCACCTAAGATATCAGTGTCTAAAGAAGAAGTGCCTTCAGGAAGTGTCACAAGTGCAGTACGGTCGAATGCATCAAGAACCTTAATATTGACGTCTTTGATCTTAATCTCGTCGCCAACTTTCGCGATAACACAACGATCTTCTGGCACACCCCATTTCATCCATAAATCAACACACGCTTTAGGACCAATGAATTTAACGTGCTCGCCACAGTTTTGTAGAACGGCTGCAGCAACGTTGATGTCAATGTGGTCGCCGTGATCATGAGATGCCATAACCGCATCGATCTCTTTAATAGCGAAAGGGTCCAATGGGAAGATTGCAGTACGTAGGTTTGGCTGAAGTGCTTCAACACCGCCCATACGCATCATTTGGTGCTGGTTTTTCATTTTTTGAACAGCTTGTGTTTTTTTACCAGTACCACACCAGAAGTCCATTGATAGGTTTGCACCACCTTCTGATTTTAGCCAAATACCTGTACAGCCAAGCCACCACATAGAGAATGTATTCGGTTGCACGACAGTTTGCTCGATCTCTTCATTTAACCATGTGCCCCACTCAGGGAATGTATTTAGGATCCAAGACTCGCGAGTGATTTCGTTTACGTTGCTCATGATAATACCTTTTATTTCAATAATTTGATTAATTTTGGATGTAGGGAGCCGAGCGCCTTAATTTTGATTAAGGCACTGAGCTAAATTTATTATTATTGGTGGGTCAGTCGACCCTTCGATTTAGACTAGGATGACTTGCGTCCCTTGAGCTTCAATCCGCTTGACGACTTCGGGGTTGGCATCTTTACCAGTAATGACGATGTCTATTTGCTTGGTGCTGCAAAATAGCATTCCGGTACGTTGTCCAACCTTTGAACTGTCGACAACAACAACGAGTTTATCGACCTGTTCAAGCATTTGCTGCTCGGCGACTGCGGTTAACATGTCGGCTTTGTAGAGCCCTGCATCGGTTAAGCCTTTACCAGAGGTAAACATCCAGTTTCCGGCATAACCACCTAATGAATTAGGTGCTGGGTTTAAAAAGATGTTCTGTGCTTTGTTGTATTGACCGCCAATGATGATGACATCGTCATGATCTTCGTTGATCAAGTAGCTTGCGAGTGGGAAGTAGTTCGTTACGATCTGTACATCTTCCCCACATAACTGTTGTCCAAGTAGGAACGCAGTAGAACCACAGTTGATCACAACGGTATCTCCAGCCTCGCAAAGTCCTGCTGCTGCTTGCGCAATCTCAGCTTTCTCTTCATAGAACTCAGTGCTGTTGATATTGAGTGGTGACCATTTTCTCTTCTGGTTCTCTACTCGTTCAGCGCCATTTCGAACTTTTCTAAGCCGGCCAACTTCATCTAATTTAGCGATGTCACGTCTTGCAGTAGCAGGTGAAACACTAAATTTATCAATAATATGTGAGACGTTTATTGTCTGCATATCTTCTAACAGCGACACGATGCCGTTATGTCTTTGTACTTCATTCATATTTATCACTCTTTATGTCGTTGTGACAATTTGATGATTACTTTTGATTTGTTTTGATTCTAATAATCACCATGATGATTGTCAAACTACATTACTATAAAAACTAGATCTTAATCACAATGATTTACAAGTTGTTGATTTTATTAAATTTATTGTTTTTTGGTGTGATCCGAAGCTCAATTAGGCACATTCTGGGTGTGGTTAATTGATATAAATCAAAGTAATCACAAGTGAGCATTGAATGATTACTTTTGATTGGTAAAGTCTAGTTCGTGAGCAAAACTAGACATCATCACATCCTACATACCATTAAAATTAAAAATTAATCAGGGGTAAAGATATGGAATTCTTATATGATATTTTCTATATTTTTTACAGTCAGGTAATGACCAAAGCACCGTTGCTACTCGGTCTTGTTACTTGTCTGGGTTACATTCTACTCAAGCGTGACGCAACAACTATTATCTCCGGTTCTATTAAAACCATCGTTGGTTTCATGATAGTGCAGGTAGGTGCAGGAACATTGGTAGCGGGTTTTAAACCGGTTATTGAAAAAATGAGTGAAATACATGGATTGACAGGGTCGGTGATTGACCCGTACACCTCCATGATGTCCACCATGGAAACTATGGGCGACAATTACTCTTGGGTTGGCTATGCCGTATTAATGGCACTTGGGCTCAACATTCTACTTGTTGCCTTCCGCCGTATTACTGGTATCAGAACCATCATGCTGACGGGACATATCATGTTCCAGCAAGCGGGCCTAATTGCTGTTTTCTACTTCGTGCTTGGCGCAGGTATGTGGGAAACCATCATCTATTCTGCAATATTGATGGCGTTGTACTGGGGTATCTCGTCAAACATCATGTTCAAGCCCACTCAAGAAGTGACTGGCGGAGCGGGTTTCTCGATAGGTCACCAACAACAGTTTGCGTCATGGATAGCAACTAAGGTTGCTCCTAAGCTTGGCGACAAGAATGACAGCGTCGACCACATTAAACTGCCTAAATGGTTACACATTTTCCACGACAGCATTGCCGCGACAACGCTCGTAATGACGGCTTTCTTCGGCATCATTCTTCTTTCGTTTGGTCTTGATAACCTTCAAGACATGGCAGGTAAAACGCACTGGTTTATCTATATTTTCGAAACTGGTCTGAAATTCGCAGTAGCGATTCAAGTTATCGTCACCGGCGTTCGTATGTTCGTAGCGGAATTGTCCGAGGCCTTTAACGGTATTTCTCAACGTCTTATTCCTAACGCTGTCTTAGCAATCGATTGTGCGGCTATTTATGCCTACTCTCCAAACGCAATGGTGTTCGGCTTCATGTGGGGTGCAGTTGGTCAATTCACAGCAGTGCTTGCAATGCTAGCGTTTGACGCACCAATCATGATCATTCCTGGCTTTATTCCAATGTTCTTCTCGAACGCAACCATCGGCGTGTTTGCTAACCACTTTGGTGGTTGGAAAGCGGTAATGAAGATTTGTTTCGTGATGGGCATCATCGAAGTGGTTGGTTCTGCTTGGGCAATCCATATCTTTGCTCAATCTGGTACTGAGTTTAACGGCTGGATGGGTATGGCTGACTGGGCTCTGGTATTCCCGCCAATCATGCAAGGTATCTCAAGCTCTAGCATGTTCTTCTTTGTGATTTTGGCTCTGGCTGGCGTTTACATGTTCTTCGCTTCTAAGCAACTACGAGCTGAAGAAGACGCAGAAGCTGCCGCTGAAACAATGACCGCAGTAACACCTGAAGGCATTGAGGTTGAAGTCGCTGTACCACAACAATCGACAGCAACAGCTCAAGCTCCATCTGCTTCTACAATGTCAGCTTCTACAACGTCAGACACTCGCGTTTCACCAGCAGCTGATCAGAAACCGGTTCGTGTCTTAGTGTGCTGTGGTTCAGGGCAAGGTTCTTCAATGATGTGCTCTAAGAAAATCAAAGAGTACTTGGACAAGAAAGGCATCCCAAGTTCGACCTTTAACAGCGCTATCACGGATTACAAATCGCACCTTGGTTCATTCGACATCATCGTTACTTCGGTTGCTCTGGCTGCGAAGATCACGGGTCTGCCGGAAGGTAAGCAACAGTTAGCGGTTAAGAACATGATTATGGTGAAAACTTTCGGCGACGAGCTTGTTTCCATCATTGAGAACAACTTCCATAAATAATTAAAAACGGCTCAGTGGTGTCGAACTACTGGGCCAATAAAAACAATTATATAAGTGAGCAATAACATGAACTTAAAAGAATCTCTTATCAAAAATAACTCTATCCTACTCAACGCAAAAGCCGCTGACTGGAAAGCGGCGATCAAGCTAGGTACTGATGCATTGGTTAAAGCCGGTGTTGCTGAAGAGCGTTACTACGACGCGATTACCAAAGCGATTGGTGAAGAAGGCCCTTATATCTGTATTCACGATGCGTTCGCTCTACCTCATTGCCGCCCTGAAGATGGTGTTATTCGCACTGGGTTTGCGTTAACCGTGCTTGAAACGCCGATTACGTTTGAAGGTGTTGATGAGCCTGTTGATGTACTGATTACGCTAGCGGGCAAAGATTCAGAAGAGCACATCGAAGGCACCATGCAAGTGGCGAACTTGATTGAATTCGATGAAGATTTCTCAAAACTTCGCGCATGCAAAAGCCCAGAAGAAGTGGCGCGTTTAATTGATGCTGCATTACTGCAAGCGGAAGCAGCGTAAGGAGACAACTATGTCTAAATATAGCCAACTGAAACAACGCGTCTTAGAAGCCAATTTGCAACTTCCGAAATACGGCTTGGTGACTTTCACTTGGGGAAATGTCTCTGAGTTTGACCGTACTAATGGCGTTATAGCGATTAAGCCGTCCGGTGTCGAATACTGTGATATGACAGCTGAAGACATGGTGGTCGTCGATCTAGAAGGCGACATTGTTGAAGGGAAACTTAATCCTTCAAGTGATACCGCAACTCACTTAGAGCTTTACAAAGCTTTCCCTGAGGTTAATGGCATTGTTCACACACATTCACGCAGTGCCACAATTTGGGCACAAGCCGGTATCGATATTCCAGCATTGGGCACTACTCATGCTGACTATTTCTACGGTGACATCCCATGTACACGTCGATTGTCTCACTCTGAAATCTCTGAAGAGTACGAGAAAAATACCGGCTTGGTGATCATTGAAGAGTTCAAGCAACGCCGAATTGATCCAATGGCCGTTCCAAGCGTGATTGTTGCAGGACATGCGCCTTTCTCTTGGGGCAAAGATGCTAACGACGCCGTTCATAACGCGGTGGTCTTAGAAGAAGTTTCTGCAATGGCGTTGGCAACGCGCACCTTGAACAGCGGCATCAAAATTCAGCCAGAGTTATCAGATAAACACTACCTGCGTAAGCACGGTGAAAATGCTTATTACGGCCAACAGTAAATCGACTGTTCGTTTAAGTAGGCTGTTTAAGTACGCCGTTTAACGAGCTTCGATTCTAAGTAGCTTCAATATTGATTAGGCCTGATTTCAGGGAATAAGTGAGAGGACTCTATGTATAAAGTGCTGGCGTTAGATCTCGATGGAACCGTGTTAAAGGATGATCACACGATTCATCCAGACGTGAAAAAGGCGATTCAAGAAGCCAAACAAAGTTGCCATGTCGTGATTGTGACTGGTCGACACCACACAGCAGCACGACCTTATTACTACGAATTGGGGTTAGATACGCCAATCATCTGCTGTAACGGCACTTATGTTTATGACTATCAGACTGAAACGGTACTGACTCAAAACGCAATAGATAAAGACAACGCGTTGACCTTCATCGATATGGCAGACGAGTTTCAGCTCAAAATGGTCATGTACATCACGCATGCCATGACGTACTCACACTACAACCCATTTGCCTACATGTTGGCATTGGAAAGTTGGGCGGAAACGGCACCAGAGCAGCATCGCCCACAAATTTACCAAGTGGAATCATTCATTGAAACGGCTCAGCAAGCCGAACACGTTTGGAAGTTTGTGGTGGAAGGTAGCCAAGATTCAGTCGACCGTTTAATGCAACACCCATGGATAGAAGAGAACTTCAACGGTGAGCGTTCTTGGTCAAACCGAATCGACTTTGCTGCAAAAGGTAACAGTAAGGGCCTACGCCTTGCTGAATACATCGCAGAACTCGGTTATCACGCCGATGACGTGATTGCCGTCGGTGATAACCACAACGACATATCCATGCTCAAGTACGCCGGATTCGGAGTAGCGATGCTCAATGCTGATGACATCGTCAAGTCACACGTTCAATGCGTGTGCTCAACAGATAACAACCATGATGGCTTAGCCCGTCTAATACGTGAACAAATTAAAGGATAACAACATGACTAAACCAATGATTCAGATCGCCCTAGACCAAACAAACCTTCCTGCAGCAATTGAAGTGGCAAACAACGTTGAAAGCTTTGTTGATGTGATTGAAGTAGGTACTATTTTGGCGTTTGCAGAGGGAATGACGGCGGTTTCTACGCTTCGTAAAAATCACCCAGATCATATCCTAGTGTGCGACATGAAAACCACAGATGGCGGCGCAATTCTAGCGCGTATGGCATTCGAAGCGGGCGCTGATTGGATTACCGTTTCTGCTGCTGCACACATCGCGACTATTGGTGCTTGTAAGAAAGTCGCTGATGAATTTAATGGTGAAATCCAAATCGAAATTTACGGAAATTGGACAATGGACGACGCTCAATCTTGGGTCGACCTAGGTATTTCACAAGCGATTTACCACCGTTCTCGTGACGCTGAATTAGCCGGTGTGGGCTGGACTGAAGAAGATCTAGTGAAGATGCGTGCCTTGTCTGAAATGGGCATCGAGCTTTCTATCACAGGTGGCATCGTGCCTGAAGACCTTTACCTATTTGAAGGCATTAAAGCGAAAACCTTTATCGCAGGCCGTGCACTTGCGGGTGATAAAGGTAAAGAGACAGCTGAAGCGCTAAAAGCTCAGATCGACCGTTACTGGAACTAGGAGGCGCTATGTATCAAAACTTGTTACGCCACCGTGTAGGGCTTTATGAGAAGGCTCTACCTAACGAACTGAGCTGGGAAGATAAACTTAAGCAAACCAAAGAACTCGGCTTTGATTTTCTTGAGATATCGGTAGATGAATCAGACGAGCGTCGCAGTCGACTAGATTGGAATGACGAAGAAGTGTATGCCTTGCGTCGTCTGTGCGAAAAGCACGGTGTGCCGCTGCAATCCATGTGTTTAAGCGCGCATCGCAAGTTCCCATTTGGATCTGCAGATCCTGCGATTCGAGAACAAGCTGTCATCCATATGGAGAAAGCGATCTCGTTGGCTTACAAACTAGGTATTCGAACCATCCAACTCGCTGGGTACGACGTCTACTATGAGCCTGCGGATAAGGTGACTCATCAGAGGTTCATTGACGGCATGAAGCTTTCAGCGCAGTTGGCGGAAAGATCAGGTGTTATGTTGGCTGTTGAGATCATGGATACCGATTACTTGAACTCATTGAGCAAATTTGAAGTACTGAGTCGCGAAGTTAATTCACCGTATTTCACGGCATATCCTGACGTAGGCAACATCTCTGGCTGGAACTACGACATAGTGACTGAGCTAAAATTGAGTAAGCCTCATATCACTCAAATTCACCTCAAAGACACTTATAAAGTGACTGACGAATACAAAGGGCAATTCCGAGACTTAGTGATTGGTGATGGCGAAGTTGACTTCAATGCAATTTTTGAAACGTTGAAAGAGACTGAGTGCGTTGTACCACTAGTGATTGAGATGTGGGCTCAGGATGAGCGTTGGAAAGAGAATATTCTGACGGCACAAGAACGACTGAATGATGTTTGTGTGCAAACGGGTGTGCCTAAATTATTTGACCGTTAGTTCATACTTAGTAACGATTAACCAGTTTCTCTTTGCGTTCTCCATGCTCCTAACGAGAAGAGAAAATGCAGCATATTGCCCCCAATATGCTGCATTTTTATATCGACATGTCGCTCTAAACTCTTGAAGCTGAGGTTATGTTAATTTCGAAATAGTGGCTGCGCTTAAACAGCGATCGTCACATGGTCACGACCCACTTCAGCCATCTGAATTAGGTAGTCCGTGTGGTACTTCTTCTTGATGACGATTTGGCTACCGATTTCAGCAACAATCTTTACCACTTCTAACGCATCAGAAGGATGCAATGAAGAATCTTTTGAAATTTCGATATTAACGCCTAAATTTGCCAATTTGATGATGTCGCTAGAATGCATGGTTGTGTCCAAGGTATTTGATTTTCGTGGACTATATCATCTTCAATTTATGCAACTCTACTTGGTTTAAGTAAAAATGGGTGAGATGTGCTCAAAATATGATTTCAATAGTAAAACAACGGCTTTTATTGCATCAATTCATTTAATTGTCGGATTGTTGAATAAGATCATATTAAGGCGATCATGAATAGGTTTTATGTATGGTGGTTAGTACTATGAGTCTCAAAACAATATGAGAGATTGACGATGCCAAAGTTAGATAAATATAAAGGAATTATTTTCGATCTCGATGGGACTCTGGTCAATTCTATGGTGGCACACGCTCATGCATGGGAACAAACTTGTCAGAAATTCGGAATCCCCTACGATAAAGAATGGCTCGATCAACTTGGCGGGATGCCATCGAGAAAAGTGACTCAAGAGATCCTTAAGCGTTACGATCTAACTCTTGATGCTCAACAAATTACTTCGGATAAAATCGCCAACTTTGAAGCCATTGAGCACAAAGGTGATGTTATCCCAGAGACATACGCCCTTTTACAGCAACAGTATCAGTTGAAGAAGATAGGCATCGGCACTGGCGCTCAAGCCAAGCACGCGAGGGCGATTTTAAAGACGACCGATATCCCATCAATGATACGTACGATTGTGACTTCAGATGACGTAGAAAACCACAAACCTAATCCTGATACTTTTCTGAAAGTCGCTAGCCAGTTAGAGCTTGAACCGAGCGATTGTGTGGTGTTTGAAGATACGATCATTGGGCAATACGCTGCAACTGCTGCAGGAATGGATTGTTACATGGTCGAGGATGGGCGCATAACCCAATTTGTTCCAGCGAGCTAAACAGAATTTAACGATACAAAAATAACTAGGAAAACAATGAAACAATATCTTATCGCACCTTCGATTCTTTCTGCTGATTTGGCTCGCCTTGGTGAGGACGTAGAACGTGTTCTCGCGGCTGGGGCTGATGTTATTCATTTTGATGTTATGGATAACCACTATGTACCCAATCTGACTTTTGGTGCGCCAGTATTAAAAGCACTACGAGATTATGGAATAACAGCGCCAATCGACGTGCATTTAATGGCGAAGCCTGTTGATCAGTTGGTGCCTCAATTTGCTGAAGCGGGTGCGACGATGATTACGTTCCATGTAGAAGCCTCTGAGCATGTTGACCGTACTTTACAGTTAATCAAAGAGCACGGTTGCCAAGCCGGAGTGGTATTAAACCCTGCAACGCCATTGAGTCATCTTGATTACATTATGGATAAAGTCGACCTGATATTAGTGATGTCGGTGAACCCTGGCTTCGGTGGCCAATCTTTCATCCCAGCTACGCTTGATAAGCTACGTTCAATCAGAGCGCGCATTAATGAATCAGGGCGTAATATACGTTTAGAAGTCGATGGTGGTGTGAAAGTTAACAACATAAAAGAGATTGCTGAAGCAGGAGCGGATATGTTTGTTGCGGGCTCGGCTATTTTTGATAGTGAAGATTACGGACAAGTTATCGATTCCATGCGTTCGGAGTTGGCTCAATTGAATTAAGTTGTGTATCGATTGCTGTATAAAGGCTCGAAGTCTTCTGTGTATCAGGTTTCGGGCTTTTTTGTATCTAATGGGTGTCGATTTAATGAAAGGTTACGTGGAGTAAGGTGAAGGTTGCGTTGTTGGAGTTCTCTTCAGTTAGAACTTTTTCATTGTGTAATAAAACTACAGTTATTATTGACTTTGGTCACATAACGGCGCAAAATTGACCTCAGATCACATAACGATGAGAACACAGTATGAACGCTACAGTAATCACAAATGAAAACAACGCATCACTAGCAAAACCTTCAGTAATGAATGAAGTTCTATTTTTTGCTAAGTCTACCGTTATCATGGGTGCGATTATCCTACTTGTTGCTTCTGCTTGGGTTTAGTTCCTTAAATAAACCCGCGTTAAGTGTGATCAGTGGTGGTGATTAGCCACCCACTGATTCAAACTAACGTCAGAAGCACGAAATTAACCCCTTTACCTTTCTGCCTCCACTTCTCTTTCTCTACCTTCTAGGCCAACTTCCTAGTTATCAAGCGGCTTATCTAAATTAATTTATTTATCCAAGCCAATTTACCTATCTAAAACAGTGGTTTAAAGACGATTCTTTAAACTAGACCAGTACAAAATCATCATTAATACATACGCTAATGCGGGCGCAATATAACTCGTGCTCAGCGAAAGCTCATCAATCAAGCTCGCCTGTGCGAATGGCAAAATAACTCCTCCAATTGAACACATAATGAGAATTGCTGCCCCTTGTGAGTTTTGCTTACCTGATGCATGTAGCGCTTGTGCGTAAATGATAGGGTAGAGCGCAGAATTACATAGCCCTACGACAAGCATCAAATAGCCAACCCAAACATAATTTTGATAGACCGCAACGGCGCTAATCAAAGCTGCAATAACGCAAGACAGCGAGAAGAGATAGTGCTTGTTTACTGTGTTTCCAAACTTGGCAAATAACACTCTTCCAACAAACATGAATACCCAATAAAGAGCGATGATCTGTGTTGCGAATACCAAACCAAGGTCGCCATATTGCTGGTCGGCAAGATACGCAATAGTAAAAGTACCAAAACTGACTTCTACACCAATGTACAGCAACAGTACCAACGCTAACTTCATAAACTGTTGATTTTTAGTTAGAAGCGTTAACCCTCGCCAAAAGCCAGTCATCTGTTTTGGCTTGATATCTGGGAGCGTCATTTTGCTAAAAAATACCAGCAAGCCGAAAAAGAACAGGGCGATGATCAAGAACAGAAACGAAACTTGATGGGCGGTGTTGTCGACGTTAAAACTTGCAGCTACGAGAATGACAGCGGTCAGCACTAACGGGCCAAGCACAGTGCCAACGGAGTTCGATGCCGTTGCGACACTTTGACGTATTACGCTCTTATCGGGTGTCGAGAGTAGTGATACGTAAGGTGAACTCACTACTTGAATCGCGGACACGCCTGAGGCCATTAATAAGATACCAATTAGTGTTGGAACAAGCTCTTCTCCTCGTACTAAATATGCCATGGCTAGGCAGCCCAGAAGGCACCAGATCAAGCAGAACTTCAGCGTAGTTCTATAGCCAATTTTTGCCATGACAAATGACGTTGGAAGCGACACCGTAATTCGGGTGATAAAAAAGGCCATGGGAAATAGCATCGCCATTTTATAATCGAGAGAGAAAGCTTCTTTGTAATGTGGAATTAGCGAGTTACTTGAAACGGTAATTAAACCCCAGATAAAAAAGATCAGAGACAGTAAGACCAGTGGGGCATCTTTTAACGGGAATACTCTCATAGTGATTCCTTATTAATAGCGATAAAAAAAGCAGAAGATGATCTTCTGCTTTTCGATTGAGACTTTACGGTGTATTGCCTATTAAGCTGTTAATCACGAACAAAATTGATGTGATGAACATGGATGTTGTATTTCTCAATGATCACTTTGGTCGCATGCATACTTTTGATTCGTTGCTCAGACTCTAAAGCAGCAGCCATTGCTGATTCGTTCTCGTAGCTGTGCTGCATCATAAGCAGTAGGTTTTTATGGCTGTCAGCTTCAATTGCTTCAGGCTTGTTCAGCGTTAGCCCTTGGTTATTCGGAAATGTGCGAATAATAGGCGCGACTTCGTTTTCCATGTATTGGTAGAAGTCTTGTTTTTGTTCTTCAGTTAAATCAGCTTCGAAAAAAGCGGTGCGAAAAATTGTCATGGTCGTTCCCTTACAGTTCAAAGCCAGATTGGTTAGCGATAGATTTCAACGTTGCTTTTGCTTGTTTGATATCGTCTAACCAGTTGTCGTTTTGTGCCCACATTTCAATCACTAATGGTGCGCTGTAATCAATTTCAGCGAGTGTTTTGAAAATAGCAGGGAAGTCGACTTGGCCTTCACCGATAACAAGATCTCGGAACTGACCTTTGCAGGTTTCTGAAACTCGTAGCGTGTCTTTTAGGTGAACTTGTACTAGGTGATCACGGCTTAGTTTAAGCTCTGTACACACGTCGTAGTTCCAACCAGAAATATTGCCGACATCTGGGTAAGCCATGAAGTAAGGCGATGGGATCTCACGTTTTAATACTTCAAACTTGCTCAATGAGTTCAGGTATGGAGTATCCATAATCTCAACACCTAGCATGATGCCTGCGCGTTCTGCCATTTTGGTGGCTTGCTGCATACCTTCAATGAAGCGAGCGTGTGTTTCAGCCGATTGCGGCTCGTAGTACACATCGTATCCCGCCATTTGAATACAACGAATACCAAGCTTGTAAGCCAATGAAATCGCTTTTTCCATGATGATCAGCGATTCAGTGCGAATAGCATCATCCATTGAGCCAAACGGAAACTTACGGTGTGCGCTTAGGCACATTGATTGGAAAGGCATTTGATGCTTTTCACATAGACGGCGAAGCTCATAAATTTCTTCGTCTGACCAATCTAAACGAGCACGTCGCTCATCGGTTTCATCCACTGAAATTTCTACAAAGTCGAAGCCAGCTTCTTTAGCGTGAATCAAACGCTCTTCCCATGTAAGGGTGGTTGGCATCGCTTTTTCGTAAATACCTAATCTGAATTTGTTTTTAGAATCAAACATTCTTTTTCCTTAAAAGAGTTGTTGTTCTATACGCGTTGTTATGTCTTGAATTCTGCTAGCGATCTCTTCGTAGCCGAGAGCTTTCATTTTTGGCGTAAGCGAAGAGACGCTAACCGCGTATACAGGAGAATTGTTCTTGTCAAAAATAGGGACAGCAACACAAGAAATACCCGCTTCGTTCTCTTCATCATCGAGCGCATAACCACGACTCTTAATTTTATCGAGAACACCAAAAAACTGAGACTTGTCGAGAATCGTGTTTTCAGTTAACGGCTTCATTGTGCTGACATTACGTTTCCAATAGGTTTCTCGAACGCTCTCAGAGCTAAATGCTAAGTAACATTTTCCTGCCGCTGAGCAGTACATTGGAGAATGTAGCCCTACGTAGGTTCGAGTTCTAAAGGAAGAATTAACGGGTTCAAACTTGTCTTTAAAAATGATGTTGTCAGCATCAAAAGAGAGAAAGTTAACCGTTTCATTCACATCGTCGAGTAGCTCAGATAGGTATGGCTTAACGGTGCCAGTGACATCAGAATTGATAGCAGCGTGTCCAAGCTGAACCAACTTCATTGTTAAGCGATATTCTTTACCTGAACACATTTGAGCAACATAACCAGAGGCTTCAAACGTTGCTAAAATACGGTGGACAGATGACTTGTTGAAGCCAGTCCCTTCAGACACTTTTTGTAGCGAAACGCCATTAGGATAATTCCCAAGGAATTCCAATACGGTCAGTGCTTTAGACAACGATTTAATTTGCTCACTCATATATGTGCTACCAGTGTTTACCTATTTCAGTATGGAAGTTTTCTGCGATGTCACGTCCGTTGCTACCGGCTAACGCTCGGCCAGCAATAAATGACTTTGCAGACAGATTCTTAAACAAATGCAGATCGTCAGGAACAATACCACCAGTGATGGATAGTTCAATTCCTAGATTCGATAAATTCTGCATTTTATATAAATCTTCTTCGGTCCAGCTCACACCAGCAAGCTCCGCATCACGTGAACGGTGATAAATTGCTTGTTTAATACCCATGTCGACCCAAGCTTGCGCATCTTCCATTGTCCAGTGCCCATACAGCTCAATTTGCACTTCGCCGTCGAATTCATCCGTTACTTTCTTCGCTGAACGAATAGTTTCGATGTGTGCTGCTGCACTTACTGTTACCCAGTTAGCGCCGGCATCCATCGCCAGGCGCGTTAATATGGCACTGGCATCGGTGATTTTCATGTCACAGACAATGATGTGATTTGGGTATTTTTCTCGTAGGATTCTTACGCTGTCTACGCCATGGGCGAAGGCTAAAATCGTCCCGATTTCAATTACATCTAACTTATCTGCAACATGCTCTATTGAGGCTAACGCTGTGACGATATCAGTGGCATCCAGTGCCATTTGTAACAAGGGCTTAGACATCTATTTCATCCTCAAATTGTTTAAAGAGCTGCACCAGTCTTTGATAGTGCTTATATTTCTTTTGGTAAGTGTCGTAGTGTTCAGGGTTCGGCTCGACACGTGACGTAGAATTAGTGATAGCTTGAGTACATTCTTCTAATGAAGCGAACTCACCAGCACCGACCATTGCCATCATTGCAGCACCTAATGAACCGGTTTCATCAACGTCTGATATTTCAACGGTCATTCCGGTAAGGTCAGCCAGCATTTGCATCCACACAGGACTAGATACTGGGCCGCCTGTCACTTTCAGTATGTTGGCTTTTGGAAAGCGTTGACGCATACGTTCAAGGTGAATGTTGTGACAGAATAAAATGCCTTCCCAAATAGCTTGAATCAGGTGGCCTTTGGTATGGTGTGATTGCAGGCCATAGAAGCCTGACTTTAGACCGAGCCCTTGGTTAGAACCGTAGAGGAATGGCACAAAATAGATGCTGCTTGATGCCGGATCTAATGCTTCCACTAACGCTTGATTTTGCTGGTGGTTAAGCTGGCCATTTTCACCAAGGTAGTCAGCAAACCATTCATAGTTACCCGCAGAAGTCGGGCTCGCTTCATGAATGATGTATTCGTTATCGACGGCGTAATGGCCGTAAACAAAGTTGTGCGCTTCTTGAGTCACTTGCTTTGAGATACCAGACGTTACCGCCCATGTGCCCATTACGTAATTCAGGGTGTCTTCTGAAGAGTTGATTCCAGAGCAGATCGTTGTTGATACCACATCAAATAACCCACCAAACACAGGCGTTCCAAGTGCAAGGCCTGTCTCTTTGGCGATGGCTGCGGTGATTCTCCCTGCTTGCTGCTGAGGCTTTACAATGGGTGGGAGCGCATCCCAAATTTCTTCAATGCCAAATGTCTCCAGAAGTGCTTTGTCATACTTACCAGAGATTGAGTTGAAAAAGTTACTTTCTGAAATATTGGTCAGCTCTGCAGTAACTTCGCCCGTTAAGCGATAGCGAAGGTAGTCGTGAGACATCATAACTGCGCCAATATTGTTGTATCGTTTGGCATCGTTTTCTTTGATCCAACGAAGAATCGATACAGGATGACCTGTCCAAAGCGTTTGCAGTGTGGTTGGATAGATCTCTTGTGCTTTACCCTGTTCTAGCCATTCTTTAACAATGGGCAGCGAACGCGAGTCTGAAGACATAATGCCATGACCAAGGTTTTGTCCTTTTTTATCAAGAAGGTAAACGCCTTTGCCTTGGGCTGAAATGCTTAAGCCTTTGATGTTTAATGGATCGACTTTTGTGGCTTCTAGAAGCTGTTTAATGACGTCGACCGCGTTTCCCCATAAAGCATCTAGATCCCGTTCTACCCAGCCTTGCTTCTCGTTGATGACGCTCGCTGATACACGAGCAAGGCCTTGTTGTTCACCTTTTGCGTTAAACAACGCGGCTTTCATAAAAGTGCCGCCAGAATCAATTCCAATGTAGTAATTCATTATTTGGCTTCCAGTAAATCGTTGTGAATCTTCACCACCAGTTTTCTTACTGGTTGGCTGTCATCATTTTCAATATTGGTGATGTGCACGATATTTGGCGTGAACAAATAAAATTGATTGCGTTTTGCATGAATGAAGCTGAGTTCAATTCCCGGATATTCGTAGAATTGGAGGTCACGTTCTTGGTTATAAGGCTGTGCGTTGCTGTGTTCGCCTGTATCGATTGCCCAAGCCATTACTTCAGAACCTTCGAGAATGATCTGTAGATCAGAATGGTATTTATGGACTTCAGGTTGGAAGTTTCCTAAAGGCTCTTTGTCGTATTCCAACACAACAAACCATGCCTGTTTTGAATCAAAACCAGGGAGTTCATGGCGACCTAATGCGAGTTTTTCTTGGTCGAGACTGTTCAAGTACTCAAGCACGTTTTGAATAACGACAGGGTACGACTTGCTGATCTGCGTAGGTTGAGTATTTCCGACTAACATAAAAATTCTCTTTAAATATAAACAGCTTAATAAAGCTGATGCTTTAAATTAATGGGCACTAAATAGGTCTTGTAAAAGCGTCGCTAACCCTGTCTTATCATCATTGTTTTTGGGCGTGATTAGGTTGGCTGAGCTTTTTACGGTGTCATCTGCATTTTGCATTGCGATGCCAAGTCCTGCTGCTTTAAGCATCGAAATGTCATTGTGGTTATCACCAATCGCGACACACTGCTCTAGGCTGATACCGAGCGGCTCAATGTAGCGAGTCAAGGCATTGCCTTTGCTATTACCTGTTGCTGCGAAATCGACACGATCAATCCAAGATCGTTCGCCGTTGAAGTTCTCTTTCACAAAAGGAATCTCTGCGAATGTGTTTACTTCACCTTCAACGACAAATTTCCACACATACTCTGAAATTTGTGCTTCATGTTGGAAGTCGTCGACCTTTTGAATGTTTGGTCGCTGGCTTTCTGGAAAGGTTTGAGACCACGTCAGTAGCGCTTCCATGTATTCAATAGGGCGTGCTCTCGAGTAGAGCATTGCATCACGCACATACATCACCATCTTCAGATCATGAGCTTGAGATAGGGTGATAAACTCAGCCGCAATTTCTTTGTCGATTGCGTTTTCTTGAATGACCGTATCGTTCTGGTAATCAAAGATGTAAGTGCCATTGCAACAAATTATTGGAGTCGATAAACCAAGCAGATCGTAATAAGGTTTTGCCGCGACATGATGGCGACCCGTAACGATAACCACATGAGTGTGTTGAGCGACTTGCTTGATGGCTTCAACTAACTCTTGGCTAATAGTGTGCTGCGAGTTGAGCACCGTCCCATCGAGATCTAACGCCAATAGCTTGTGCTTATACAGGACTTATGCGGTGATGACTTATGCATGTGCGAGGCCTTACTTCTGTCCGTAGTATGAGTTCTTGCCGTGTTTACGGTTGTAGTGTTTATCTAGCAGCTCAGGTTGAATCGCTACTTCTGGACTGATAGCGCGAGTGGCTGTTGCCATGGCAGCAATCTCTTCCATTACCACTGCATTGTGCACTGCATCTGAACCATCCTTGCCCCATGTAAATGGTGCGTGGCCTGCGATGATGACACCTGGCATTGCTTGCGGGTCGATATCACGTTGGTTGAATTCTTCGATGATCACCAAGCCTGTGTTTTTCTCGTAATCAGATTCGATCTCAGCTTTTGTTAGCAGGCGAGTACAAGGTACATCACCGTAGAAGTAATCGGCGTGTGTTGTGCCCAGCGCTGGAATGTCTCGGCCGGCTTGTGCCCAAATTGTTGCGTTACGAGAGTGCGTGTGAACGATGCCGCCAATGGTTGGGAAGGCTTTGTAAAGCTCAATGTGCGTAGCCGTGTCGCTTGAAGGGTTCAGCTTGCCTTCAATGCGGTTGCCTTCTAAATCGAGAACAACGATGTCATCTGCCGTCATTACATCGTATTCAACACCTGACGGTTTTATTGCAATCACGCCACGTTCGCGGTCGATCTCAGAGACATTGCCCCAAGTGAAAGTCACTAAGCCATATTTAGGAAGCTGCAAGTTTGCTGCGAACACGCGTTCTTTTAATTCTTGGTATGTTTTTTGTTGTTGAGACATTGTGTTTGCCCATGTTGGATTGAGTGAATGACGAGCGGATTGCCTAGCTAAACTTCCTAGCTAAAAAAGAGGACTAGGCAATCGCACTCAATTACGTTACTTAGCTGCTAGTTTGATCTTGTTGATCATCACATCGCCATTTTTCTCGATGTAAGCGCTCCAAACTGGTTGGATAGCTTGTTGGAAAGCAGCACCATCAACGTCACGGTTTACTTGCATGCCGTTTGCTTCTAGTTGAGCAATCATCTTGTCTTCTTTCTGGATGCTTAGCTCACGTTGCATTGCTACGGCTTCAGCAGAAACTTCTTCGATAATCTTTTGCTCATCTTCAGTTAGCTTGTCGAACTTACGTAGGTTCATTGTTAGAACTAATGGTGAGTAAGCATGTTGTGTAAGGCTTAGGTATTTTTGTACTTCATCAAACTTGAAAGACAGCGTTACAGAAATTGGGTGGTCTTGAGAGTCAACAACGCCGGTTTCAAGTGCTGTGTAGAGTTCTGATACTGGAAGTTGTTGCGGGTTAGCACCTAGCTCGTTGAACATGTCGTTTAGAGCTTTAGAACCATTCACACGCATTTGTAGGCCTTCAACATCAGAAGGAATACGAATAGGTTTTTCGTTGTTAGTCATGTTGCGGTAACCATTTTCAGGGAAACCTAGACCTTTAAGACCGAATTTTTCAAAGTTAGCTAAAACTTCTTTACCCGGTTCGCCGTCCAGTACTTTGTATGCGGTTTGACGATCTGGGAACATGAACGGCAGAGTGAATGCTGCAGATTCAGGCATTAGACCGTTGTAGTTGTTCAAGCCAACCATAGCCAAATCCACAATGCCTGCTCGAGAACCATCGATCATCTGCTTATCACTGCCCAATTGACCTTGTGGGTAGATGTTTACTTTGATTTCGCCATTTGAACGAGCTTCAACTTCTTTCTTGAAGAACAAAGAAAGATCTTGTTGTAAGTCTGACTCTGGTGCTGCGTGCGCCAGTTTCAAAGTCGTAGCGGCAAAAGCGCTAGAGCTCATTGCGATAGTCGAAGCGAGTAAAGTAAGTTTTAGTAGGGTTTTCATTATTATTTTCTCCGTCGAGGATTAACCAATGACAAACGACATTGGCACAGTGATAATGCTTGGGAAGATGACAAACAGTGTGAGCAGAGCCATGTAAGCTGCGATGAAGGGCAATACACCTTTCACGGCGGTCGACATTGGTACTCTAGCTACACCACACACTACGTTTAGTACGGTGCCTACAGGAGGCGTAATCAAGCCAATTGAACAGTTAATAACGAACAGTAGGCCGAAGTACGTTGGGTCAATTCCAGCCATCTTGATGACAGGCATTAAAAGGGGTACAAGGATTAGAATCGTTGGGCTCAAGTCCATAACCATGCCGACACAAAGTACGAGCAACATAATTACTGCCATTAACAGGCGTGGGCTATCCACCAGTGGACCTAACATTTCTGCAAGTTGTTGAGGTAGCTGAGCAACTGTAATTAGCCACGCTGCAACCATTGCACAACCCACCAAGAACATAACCATTGCGGTCGAGCGACCAGCGTTCAGTACGATGTGGTAGAACTTCTTAATCGAGAGCTCTTTGTACACAAACGTAGAGATGAAGATTGCGTAAGTTGCGGCTACTACAGCGGCTTCCGTTGGTGTAAAGATGCCGAAGCGAATACCAACAATGATGATGACTGGCAGCATTAAGGCCCATACACCATCTTTAAGTGCTACGCGCTTTTCTGCTTTTGTCGCTTTTTCTGATGTTGCTAGGTTTTCTTTGCGGACTGTCCAGCGCCATACAAACATCAATGTCATACCCATTAATAAGCCAGGAACGATGCCGCCTAGGAATAGGTTTTTGATCGAGATACCGCCAGCAACACCTACAAGGATCAGAGGGATTGAAGGTGGAATAACGGGTGCTATGATACCGCCTGAAGCAAGTAAGCCCATTGAAGGTGCTTCTGGGTATTTCGCGGCTTTCATCATTGGGTAAAGAATACTGACCAAGGCTGCTGCATCTGCTACAGCTGAGCCAGAAAGGCCAGCAAGCAGTACCGAAGTCATGATTGCAACGTAACCCAAGCCACCTTGGCGATGACCAACGTAAGTGGTTGCTAGGCGAACAATACGCTGTGACAGGCCTCCTGATGCCATCACTTCACCCGCAATGAGGAAGAATGGAATGGCAAGCAGAGTGAAGCTGTCGACACCATTAATTAAAGACTGCGCAAGAATGTCTGCACTAAAGAAGTCCATGTGAAGCATCAGCGCCATTGAAGACAATAACAGTGCAAACGCAACAGGAAGACCAAGTAAGATTGAGACAATCAATACCGATAAGAAAATGGCTAACGTCATTATTCTTTCTCCTCATCTAAGCTATCTAGCTGCCAGTCGGGCTTGAAGATTCGAACAAAGGCAATCACGCCCATTAACAAACCTGACACCACACCGGCTAAGTAAAACAATGCTGAAGGAAGCCCTGTAAGCTGAGAAATATCTGACCAGTTAGACATCATTTGACGGTATGAACCGACGTAAAGCATGCCTACAGAAATCAGTACTATTACCCAGCAGATACGTCTTAGTACGGGTACTGCTTTTGGGAAGAGTCGTTCAGAAAATTCCGCAACAGCGAGGTGTTCACCTCGGCGCAGCACAACGGCAGCACCGAGCATGACAACCCATACAAGACCAAGGCGAGATAGTTCTACAGAGGGACGAAGACCAGAAGAAAAGCCATAACGTAAAACTACGTTAGTAAATACGAGTGCAACCATACAGGTCAGAATGACCGCCATGATGACATCGATACTTTTCCAAATACTCTTTAATACACTTTGCATAACGCTTTCCCTACCTTTGGCTAATTACAGAGACGTAATTTGATCCCAAATTCCATCGTTAATTTCAATGCCGCCAGCTGCTTCGTGTTTCTTGATGAAGTTTTCAATTTCAGAACCAGCAATCATCACTGAACCCGTTTCAGCAGGCTCTGACTCAAGTACGTAATCGCGGATGCGCTTCATTTCTTGTGCGTAAGTGCTTTGGTCCATAGTCTTGCTTAGGTCGATAGCGATAAGGAATTGAGACACTCCAAACTCGCCACCCATATCTTCCGTCAGTGCTGGTACTGAGTGGCCGCCAGTGATTGCCGTTAGCATCATGTCTAGTACGATGGCCATCGATGAACCTTTCCAGAAACCCATTGGAAGTAGGCGTTTGTTTTCCCAAAGTACATGTGGGTCTTTTGTTAGCTCGCCGTTATTATCGAAGCCGCCAACAACAGGAAGTTCCTTGTCAGCAAGGACGAAGTTTTGCAGTTGACCATAAGAGAATTGAGTCATTGAGCAATCAACAACAACGGGTGGATCGCCAGCCACTGCCATGATTAGAGGGTTTGAACCAACACGGTGATCTTTACCGCCCCATGCAGGCATTACTGCGATTGAGTTGGTTGATGCAATTCCAGCAAAACCTTCACGAGCCATTTTCAATACGTAAGCCCCGCCACGCATCCAGTGGTTAGAATTACGCATACCGACCATGCCAATGCCGTAGTCACGAGCCAATTCCATGGCACGCTCTGCACAGATAAGACCGTTAAGAACGCCAGGGCCGTAGTTACAATCCCATTGCTCTAGTGCACCCATACTGTTAACGCATTCTGGTTCAGAATTTAATTTGATTTGACCTTTATCTACTTGGTCAATGAACACTGGAAAACGGTTGATGCCATGTGAGTAAGTACCTTCGTTTGCCATCTCAACAAAGCCAGCCGCAAGCTTGGTTGCCATTTTTGGTTTCATGTCACGATCCAAAAGGATTCGTTCGTATTCTTGTTGTAGTTTTTCTGTTGATACTAAAGGCATCTGTGTTCTCCGATAAGTTGAATTCCATAATACGGAATTAATTATCGTTGTTATTCCGAAAATATTCTGTGAGCAAAGTTGCGAAATATTTCCTTATTAAGTTTTTCTCTAATAAGTGTTAAGCGGTTAAAAAACGGGACAAAAAGATTTTATAATTCCGCAATGCGAAACAAAAAGCGTGTTCAGGATCTGGTTTCTAAGACTAAATCGAATGAAATTCGATAATTTCGCGGGAATAAACTTGTCAAATTATGGAATTCGAGCAAACAGTAACTTTACTGAATATAAAATAGTGGCGCTGAAATCTGAGGGAGTGGTCAAATTCAGAGAGCGAAATACGCACAGTTGAGCTGTCTTCTATATAGTGGTTTTGTTGTTTTGGAATTATTTATTGGTAGATCTCGTTAAGTTTTGGAGCCAACTTCTATGAAAATTGTTATTGCACCAGACTCGTTTAAAGAATCTCTATCGGCGGTATCGGTGGCGGCGTGTATTGAAAAGGGCTTTCGTGAAATCTTCCCTGACGCTGACTACGTGACCTTGCCTTTGGCTGATGGTGGCGAAGGTACGGTAGATGTATTGCTACAAGGCTTAGCCGGACAAAAGCGAACACATCAAGTGGAAGGGCCATTGGGCGCATTGGTTAATGCTGAATGGGCGATGCTTGAACCATCCGATCGCAACCCCAACAAAACGGCATTGATTGAAATTGCTGCCGCATCTGGTTTGGATTTATTGACACCAGAGCAACGTGATCCGTTGATTGCTTCGTCTTTTGGTACTGGGCAACTGATATTAGAAGCAATAGAGCAGGGTGCTCAAACGATCATTCTCGGATTGGGTGGTAGTGCGACCAACGATGGTGGTGCAGGCATTGTACAAGCGTTAGGTGGACGCTTGTTAGTTAGCAAAGGGCAAGATGGCAAAGGGCAAGAGCTCAGCCGAGGCGGTGCTGCACTTGCAGAACTCGCATCTATTGACCTTTCAGATTTAGATTCACGTTGTGCTGATATCGAGCTGATCGTAGCGTGCGATGTCGATAATCCGCTATGTGGTGATAACGGTGCCAGTCATATATTTGGTCCGCAAAAAGGGGCGACCCCCGAGCAAGTATTGATGCTTGATACTGCGATTGCGAACTTTGCAAAAATTGCTGAATCGCAAGGTTGTGTTAGTGGCGATGAACCCGTTCAAAAGCGCACGGGTTATGGCGCGGCTGGTGGTACGCCGATGGGGCTTGGTTTGATATTCAACATGCAAATTAAACCTGGTATCGAGATGGTATTGGATGTTTTGCAAGCCGATGACGTGTTGAAAGGTGCCGACCTTGTGATCACCGGTGAAGGGCAAATGGACAACCAAACTCTGCAAGGCAAAACACCTTACGGCATTGCTAAACGTGCGAGCTTGCAAGGTATTCCGACTATAGGGATTGCCGGGTCATTAGGCACTGAAGTCGAAGCGCTTTACGGTGAAATGAGCAGCTTGTTCGGAACGGTAAGATCGCCCCAAACTTTGGAAAAAGTATTACAAGAGGCGGAGCTTAACTTAACAAGAACGGCAAGAAATATCGCTGCGACTTTACGGTTAGGTCACAAAATATCGCAAAATTAGCGAGTTATGATGAGAGAAGGAGAACCTTATAACTAGTTCATGAAGTCATGTAAGTTGATGATTATTATATTCTAAATATTATTATCAATATTGAATGATTATGATTTAGATCATTAATTTGATAGGTTTTATCCATGATAACGATAATTACAAACGATTATATTTTACTTTGAGTCAGGCTTATTCTATATCCTTAATTGCTGCGTGGTTTTGTGTGATGAATAACCACCATACAGAAGTGAAGGTGCAGCAAAGATGCTGTACCTAAATGGTAATAAGGAATTGATGATGAGTAAAAAACTAACTACAGCTGCGGGTTGTCCTGTTGCTCATAACCAGAATGTTCAAACTGCGGGTAAACGCGGGCCTCAACTGCTTCAAGATGTTTGGTTTTTAGAAAAAATGGCGCATTTTGACCGCGAAGTCATTCCAGAGCGTCGTATGCACGCGAAAGGTTCAGGCGCTTACGGTACATTTACGGTTACACACGACATCACAAAGTACACCAAGGCAAAACTGTTCTCTGAAATAGGTAAAAAGACCGACTTGTTTGCACGTTTTACAACGGTAGCGGGTGAGCGTGGCGCAGCTGATGCAGAGCGTGATATACGCGGTTTTGCATTGAAGTTTTATACCGAAGAAGGTAACTGGGACATGGTGGGTAACAACACGCCCGTGTTCTTCTTACGTGATCCTCTTAAGTTCCCAGATCTAAACCATGCGGTTAAGCGTGACCCGCGCACAAACATGCGCAGTGCGAAGAACAACTGGGATTTCTGGACCTCTCTACCTGAAGCACTTCACCAAGTCACCATCGTAATGAGTGACCGTGGTATTCCTGCTACTTACCGCCATATGCACGGTTTTGGTAGCCACACGTTCAGCTTTATTAACGCAGACAACGAGCGTTTCTGGGTGAAATTCCACTTCAAATCTCAGCAAGGCATTAAGAACTTGTCTGATGCAGAAGCAGGACAATTGATCGGTAATGATCGCGAAAGCCATCAACGCGACTTGCTAGACAGCATCGATAATCAAGACTTCCCGAAATGGACACTGAAAGTACAAGTGATGCCAGAAGCGGATGCAGCGAAAGTGTCTTACAACCCGTTCGATCTTACTAAGATCTGGCCACACGCAGATTACCCATTGATTGAAGTGGGTGAGTTTGAATTGAACCGTAACCCACAAAACTTCTTCGCTGAAGTTGAGCAGTCGGCATTCAACCCTGCAAACGTGGTTCCGGGTATCAGCTTCTCACCAGACAAGATGCTGCAAGGTCGCTTGTTTGCTTACGGTGATGCGCAGCGCTACCGTTTAGGTGTTAACCATCAGCATATCCCAGTGAACGCTCCTCGTTGTCCTGTACACAGCTACCACCGTGATGGTGCGATGCGTGTTGATGGTAACTTTGGTAGCACATTGGGTTATGAGCCAAACAACGAAGGCCAATGGGCAGAGCAACCAGATTTTGCAGAACCAGCATTGAACCTAGATGGTGCTGCTGCGCACTGGGATCACCGCGAAGATGAAGATTACTTCTCGCAACCGGGTGACCTGTTCCGTCTGATGACACCAGAGAAGCAAGCGATTCTGTTTGATAACACTGCTCGTAACCTAGGCGGCGTGCCTAAAGAGATTCAACTGCGTCACCTAAGACACTGTTACAAAGCCGATCCAGCTTATGGTGAAGGTATTGGTAAACTGCTTGAAATCGATGTGAGCGAATTTAAGTCGTAATCAATAAACTCGTTTAAATAGTTAGAAGGCCGTTGAGTTAATCACTCAATGGCCTTTTTTGATCTCGCTGCTCATCAAGACACCCTAAATCATTGAAAAACTGAGCTATCTATGTTGATAGCTTTTACCTATCGAATTGATAAACACATCCCATTATCTTTATAAGATGGACGGGATTATCCTGCAGCTATCAGTTTATAAAGTAATAGAGTTTGAGATGAGTAAAAGCGCATTAATCGTTGAAGGTGGGGCAATGAGAGGCATCTTCGCTGCCGGAGTGTTGGACGCCTTTATGCAAGACGATTTCCGTCCCTATGATTTCGCCATTGGCGTATCTGCGGGTGTGTCGAATTTGGTTGGTTACTTATCTCAAGCGCCGAAACGCAGCTATAACGTGATCATCACGATGGCGACTGACAAAACCTTCTTCAACCCAGCTCGTTTTGCCAAGGGTGGTAACTTGGTGGACGTGAAGTGGTTGTGGAATGAATCAAACCAACGCTATCCACTGGATTGTGGTGAGATGTTTTCAAGTATCCCACTGATTGCCGCTGTCACTAATGTGGATACAGGCAGTGCTGATTACTATCATATTAAGCCAGAAAACCTTTCTAACGTGGTTGAAGCGACAACCGCGCTACCTATTGCTTACCGTGAGACTCCATGTTTCTCGGGTGGTTGCTATACCGATGGTGGTGTGGCCGATTCGATTCCAGTTCGTGAAGCATACCGACGTGGTGCACGCGACATTACCGTGATTCTGTCTCACCCACTTAGCTACCGAATGAAACCGCAGAAGTATCAGTGGATGCTGAAAAAGCTGTTAAAGAAATTCCCAAATATTGCTGAATCAATGGCAGTACGTGCTGAAAACTACAACCAATCTTTGGAGTTCATTCGCAATCCACCAAAAGATGCGACCATCAAGGTGATAGCACCACCAGAAGCGTTCGCGGTTAAGCGATTAACTATGGACCAAACTGTTTTGGATGCGGGCTATGAGATGGGCGTGAAGGCTGGTGCAGAGCATCTAGCTATTCGCAAAGGCATTTATGGTTTGGATACTGAGGATTGTCACTTCTGCGTCTAAGAACTGTTTTTGAATACTAGATAAACGAAAAAGCCACGCTGTTCACTTAGGAATAGCGTGGCTTTGTATTTGTGGAGCTAGTTTGTGTCAGACTGCTCTTAACTCAATTTGTTGTTAAACCAGTTCGTTGCCGCTGGTGTTGCCTGTGAAAAAGGCATCGACGCTGGTGAGCGTTGTATTGGCAATGTTGAACAGAGCATCTTTGGTTAAGAAGGCTTGGTGACCTGTGAACAACACGTTGTGACAAGCGGATAGGCGACGGAATACGTCATCCACAATCACATCGTTAGATTTATCTTGGAAGAACAGCTCTTTCTCGTTGTCGTAAACATCAAGGCCAAGCGCACCAATCTTGCTTTGTTTGAGCGCTTCAATTGCGGCTGTTGAATCAAGCAACTCACCACGACTGGTGTTGACGATCATCACGCCATCTTTCATTTTGCCAAATGCCGTTGCATCCAACAGGTGGTAGTTCTCTTTGCTCATTGGGCAGTGCAGAGAAATCACGTCAGATTCTTGGTAAAGCTCATCGAGTTCTACGTATTTAGCACCCAGCTCTTTTGCCAATGGGTTCGGGTACGGGTCGTAGCATAGGATGTTCATGCCTAAACCTTTCAGAATACGCATCGTCGCTAAGCCAATCTTTCCTGAACCAATTACACCAACGGTTTTACCGTGGAAGTTGAAGCCAACTAGTCCCTCAAGAGAGAAGTTCGCATCACGAGTACGTTGGTATGCTTTGTGTAGCTTGCGGTTCAAACACATCATCATACCGACGGTGTGTTCTGCTACCGATTCTGGTGAATAAGCAGGAACGCGAACCACTTGCAGGCCAAACTCTTTGGCAGCGTCTAGGTCGACTTTATCAAAGCCCGCGCAGCGCATCGCAATCAGCTTAGTGCCGCCTTTTGCTAGAATCTCTAGCACATCTCGCGATAGGTCATCGTTTACAAACGCACAAACGACTTCGTTGTCGTGCGCCATTTTTGCTGTTGTTGTAGTGAGTCGAAAATCGTGAAAATGGAACTCGGCGTTGAGTTCGCCTTTTGCAAGTTCAAATGATTTTTCGTCGTATGATTTTGAGCTAAAAAAAGCAATGTTGAGCATGGCTTCCTCTCTTACCTAAAATATAAATAATCCACTTATTCATTATCTGAAACGGGATTAAAACTAATAACTTTGTTCAGTGTGCTAGAGTTTTTTTGTCTTGTCTATCACCATTAGTCACTGTAATTACTATGGTTATTTGGTCTTCTATCATCACTTTTTGAACATCGGAAATCACACTACGAAGTAGCTTGCTTATAAGTTCATCAATATTGAATGGATCTTACTTTCGGGTATTGAACATCTTCTTGGTCTCTTTTTCTGACCAGAAGTTAATGTTGAATTGCGCATCGTCACTCAGTTCCACTCGATGCCAATATTGAGGGGGACTGGTAGCAAATTGCCCGGCTTGAATTGTGGTAACACTTTCTGGTTCTGTCGCGTCGGCATCAGCAAAGCCATAGAAGGTGACAGTCCCTTCCATTACGCAGATCTGGCCGAATACGCCTTCTGCGGTGTTGTGGTGATTAAGCAATGCAGCAGGTATGTTGTCTTTGGTGAAAAATGGCGTTGAACGTTGAATTTTCCAGTGTGACGGAATACGTAAATGACTCATATAAAACCTCTTCTTTAACTATTCTTTGAAATTGGTACTTCTATGTCGTGGGTGAGCAATCTTTACCAATAGTTCTCGCTACTAAATTGACCTGGCTTCTTGCGTAAGTGTTTTTGTAATCCCAACGATATTAGTGCTTCGCTCGTGTCTCGAACCATTTGGGGATTACCGCAAAGATAGAAGAAACTATGTCTTTGGTTGATAGTGATAGACGAGGCTCGTTCAAGGTCGCCTCCAAGTAACAAGCTTGGGATTCGTCCGCGCAAAGTTCCGGTGACTGATTCTCTAGAAATAATTGGCACATACTTAAGTTTCCCCTGAAAGTGTTCAACGAGTTGATTGATTCGGTCTTGATAGGTGAGGTCTTGCTCTGTTCTTACAGCGTGAACCAACACAAGGTTGTTGAACGACGTTGTGTTGTTGAAATCTACGTTGCCTTGTTGTTCTATCAACAGGCTTTCGAGCATAGAGATAAAAGGGCCCACGGCCGTTCCGGTTGAAAGCATCCATAGATCGTCTGCGATCTCTGGGATTTCCTCTAATGTCATAAACCCGCTTGGGTCTTTGCCGACAAAGATGTCGTCGCCTACCTTCAATTGATGAAGTTGAGGAGAGAGCTGACCGTTTTGATCTTTAACAATTAAAAACTCAAGCGATTGATGACCGTGTTCGTGTTCGTGTTCGTGCTCTGGCGCATTCACCATTGAGTAAGCACGTCTAACAAATTCGCCTTCACTGTTACGTAATCCCAGCTTAGTGAACTGCCCAGCTTGGTAGGGCGAGACTGACGCACTGACTTGAAGCGAGAACAGTTGTTCTGTCCATTCGGTCTTATGCACTACTTTTCCGGTTACTAAGCCATGAGGAATATCTGTCATATCATCACCTTTGTTTAGAGAAGTTATCTCATTAAGGATACTCAACTATCTTACTTTTTGGAGTTGCATGTACCATGCCAATAATGAGAATGCTTATCAATACTGAATTTCTGAGAGTTATTACTTGTAATTGAGTCAAAATAACACATTTAGAATTGAGTCCTTGTGACTTGTAATGGTCTTTTTGTCTTGTCAAAGATTCGGCCATGGTGGCTTTACTATGGCTAATTTTGAACTGAGCTTGATTAAACTCAATGAGTGGTTTGACCCTTGAACGATTCCACCAATAACTGAAGAGAATAATTTACAGATGAGTATAATGGCGGCTTTCGATCTCAATATAGCCATGTTTTATGCTTGATAATCTTCGTATGGTCTTGAACGTTTTGTTCGTGACAATCAATACTGCCATGACGGCTTTTACCGTCAGTTTCTTTGGCCTCATCAAACTGATTCTCCCAATACATCCGATTCAAAAAGTGTGTACTCGCTTAGCTAACTTTACGTTCTGGTGCTGGGCTTCTCTTAACTTGTGGATGCTCAACGTCAATAACGATATCGAGTGGCAAGTTGAAGGCGGGGAAGATATCTCGACCAAGCAGTGGTATTTGATGATGTCGAATCACCTAAGTTGGGCAGATATTGTGATTTTGTCTTCTATCTTGAAAGACAAGATGCCGATGACTAAGTTCTTCCTTAAGCATGAACTGTTGTATGTTCCTTTTGTCGGTTTGGCCTGCTGGGGCTTGGACATGCCGTTCATGAAGCGCCATTCACGCGAGTTTTTACTGCGTAACCCAGAACGTCGTAATGATGATTTTGATGCGATTAATAAGGCGTGCACCAAGTTCAAACTTGCACCGACAACATTGGTAAACTTTGTCGAAGGAACGCGTGCTAACCACGAGAAGCTATCGACAGTGAAGACACCTTATCGACACCTACTAAAACCGAAAACCGGTGGTGTGGCGTTTGCTCTGTCTGCAATGGGCCCTATCTTAGATGGTATCGTCGACGTTACTTTGGCTTATCCAGAGAATCAGACTTCTCCGTTTGAAGACATGCTGAAAGGTAAGATGAAGAAGGTGGTCGTGCGTATTAAATTGCACCCAATGGATGAGAACGTAAACGGTAACTACTTCGAAGATAAAGCGTTTAAACGCCGTTTCCACAGTTGGTTGAATAACACGTGGAAAGAGAAAGATGAATATCTTGATACGGTTTATGGGGTTGATACGCCCTGTGAGGTTGAAACGATTGATGAGCCCGATGCGGTTCACAAGAAACAAGAGCAGTAAGCTCAAACGAAACCAATAGCATCAAAAAAAGCCGATAGTTCATTGAACTATCGGCTTTTTTATTGAATACGTTTCATCAGTTTCGACCTGTGAAGTTAGTGCTTACTATATTCTAGTGGCAGTAGAAACAATGTTATATGCAGAACAGGTGAGGGCTAAATCGCTTGGTAAGCATCAATGATGTGCTTCACTTCGCTGAGTTTACCTTGCTGCTCTTGGCCTTGGTGAATACGCAGATAATGCTGCAATGTTTTGGCTTTGTATTGCTGAGATATCTGTAACTGCTGTTCGCAACTCGGCGCCCAAATCTTGTCACCCACGTTCGATATCTCACTAAGTGGTCGAAGATTTTCGCTTTCGCCTTGGTTGTTACTGACCAATAAAATTTCGTAGTAACGACGGTTTTCTTCAATCAACACTTCATCAATAAGGCTGAACTTGAGTGCTTTTAAATGGCTTCTTAGCTCGAATTGCTGATGCACAGGGCAAAGCAAAAAATCGATATCTTTGTCTGGATGTTGGCGATGAATATCATCGACGAGCTTTTGCGTTAGATCGCCACCCACACCTGCAATAATGACGAGGTGTCTGCCAGTGTGCTTGTCTAGCGGAATGGCTGCGACATCTAAACAATAGACTTTCCACTGACTCTGCTTGTGTTGCTCAACGTTGTTATCTTGAGGAAAGTAACGCGTTAACTTGCCTTCAAGATCGTTCATAAGAGACGGGACAATATCCACAAAGTGAATCAGAGGTGCCTTGTTATCCGACAACAGTTGAACGCCCAAAAAGCCGTGATCACAGCAGCAGTCCCAAATGTGTTGGTAGTCATTGCTGACAAGAGAGCGGAGAGTTTGCAGTCGGTTGCTGAGCTTCATAAGATTCGTGTCGTTTGAAAGTGATAGGGCGTTGTCGTATCGAAAGCGCATTGTAATGACTTTATACAAAAACAAAAGCACCTAGAGGTTAAATCCTAGGTGCTTTATGTGTACGCGGAAATCTGCGGTGGTTTATGAAGCTTGCGCGACGGCTCTTATATGGCCTTCCACTCGGTTCTTTCCTAGCTGCTGTGCAATCAATTTGGATTGTTCAGCCAAGGCTAGGGCGGCATCGACGGCCCCTTCAACCTGCGAAAATCCAATGCTCGCACTGAGTGAGAGCGTTATCTCAGGCGTTTCAATGGTTTTGTCTGCGATACTCAATCGACACTGATCAAGCTGATGTTTCGCGTCTTGCGCACTATTGGCCTTGAATACGATACCAAATTCCTTTTCGTTTAAGCGAGATAGGCAGATGCCTTTGGGCTTCGGAAAATGGGAACGTAAAGTTTCTGCGGTCAGCTTGATCATTTTGTCGCCAATTGACTCACTATAAGCTCGATTTATGTGGTCGAAATTATCAATATCTAACAGAGCAACGTAGGTATCGGATTCATATGCATGCAGACGTAAAGCCTCATCAAAATGCGCTTTATTGTCTAGCTGGGTCATCAAGTCTTTACAGCTAACTTGTAGGTGAATCAGTAAATTAGATAAAGAAACCTCTGCGTAGCTGCGGATCATTCGCAGAATGGTTTTATTGATCGGAAAGCGACTATTGATGTAAATCACCGCGATGAGCTGCTCACGGGCATGAAGCGGGATGCAATAGTGGCGCTGATGGATTTTGAGCTTTCTCGCCAACACATCAGCGTACTTACCATTTTGGTAGGTTAACTGTTCTGGAAAGAAGCTGTCTGCAAGTGCTTGGTCGGTGTGAACAATTGACTTATTGCCGTGATAATCAATGGTACAAAACGAGTGACACCCGGCTTGGTACAGACAAAACTGAATACCGTTGTGATAGGCGAAGTTATTGATTATCGATTTCAACTGAGTTTTAAAGCTTGCAAGATCGTTCACTCGATTAAGCGACGACAGGGCTGAGTTAAGTCGATGAATCAGGTAGTTGGCCACAATCCAAAGCAATAGAAGCGAGCCGATAACAATACCGGTCAGCGTGAATTGGTGAGAGCTGGTTAGAATGTCTTTTCTATCGGTGCCGGCAATGAATACCCAATTAAGGCTGTTGTCAGCGTCAAACACAGAAACTTTGAAATTGTCTTGATAGTAGTACTCATGATTACCCTTGAGTTGACCTAGAGACAGTAAGTGACTGATCCCAGCATGATAGCTGATCGATTTAGAACCGACACGTTTCGGATCTGGGTGGAACACCAGTCGTTCAGTGGTTCTATCGACAACAAACACATAGCCATTGCTGAGCGTTTTTAAGTCTCTTAAGCCTTGTGTGGTATGCAGTAAATCAAACTCTATCCATATTTCTTCATTGAGCTTGGCCACGGTATGTTTGACTGCGAACACCCAGCGGTCGTCTGGCTTTTGATAAATAGAAGAGATGTAGAAGTCATCGACGACGGTATCTAGCGGTTGCCATTCAATAGCCGATACTTGGCTTGCTGAGAGTGGAAAGCCTCGAGTAGAGATGTAATGCTCAGATTGAGGTTGGTAACGAATAATATCGGCAAAATTAGGTGTTCTTTTTAGAATGTTTTCACTTAATTCAACAAATTTATCGCTGTTAACCGCCCTTATTTTTAGGTCACCAAGGCTGGTTTCTAAGAAATACAATTTGCCGAAGGTCGCTTCGATATTGGACTTGATGACGGAGGTGGCAATACGGATGTTTGAAGATGATTGAGACTCTGCTGAGTTTTCAACTTGGGTCAATTGAGCTGCTGCGAGATAGAGCATTCCTCCAGTTAATAAGAGTATGTATGGTTTGAAAAGCCGAATAAGTGTTTTAGGTAAAGCCATGATATCCAAAGACGTTATAGATTCATTTTTATAGTACGGCCATACTAAACAGTTTTCGTAATCACATCAATGCAAATGATTCCATATAAAAGGATGATTTCTGTGATATTCAGCTAACAAAAAAGCCAGCTATAACTATAACTGGCTTCTATGGTTTTTGATGTTTTATTAAGCTGACTTAGCTTTTAATCAAATCAAATCAAATCAAATCAGTCTTGTCTGGCGAATAGTGCAAAATCGCCATTGAAGTCGGCGATAGCAGCATTTCACCTTCTGCATGACCCGGTTTTACGTTTCGCAAGTTGGTATCACAGATGGTCACCCAGTTTTGGTCACGATCACTTGGCAGCGTAAAGCGAGCTGGTGCATTGGTTTGGTTGATCAAGTAAATCAACTCGTCGCCATCTTTACCGATACCTAAATGCAACGCCACCGAGCTTAAACGGTTCCAGTCATCATGTTCCATTAGTGTGCCATCAACACGGCTCCAGAAGATGCGGTTAGAGTTACGCTTTTCACCACTGAATGCCTTAATAAATGGCACCATGTACTGTTGACGTGCCGAGATCATTTCCGACAGCCAAGTCTTGAAGTAAGTCTTGCGCTCTGAGTCTTCCCAATTTAGCCAACTGGTTATGCCGTCTTGGCAGTAAGCGTTGTTGTTACCTTTTTGAGAATGAGACAGTACATCTGCGGTCATGATATGCGGAATACCAAAGGCGAATAACAGGCTCGCCATAAAGTTGCGCTTTTGTTTCTCACGAGTCGCAATCACTAGTAGGTTTTCGGTTTCCCCTTCGACACCATAGTTATCAGAGCGGTTGTCACCATGTCCATCACGATTGTTCTCACCATTCTCTTCATTATGCTTGTGCTTGTAAGAGACAAGATCTTGCATGGTGAAGCCATCGTGATAAGTAATGTAGTTAACGGTCAGCTTGTACGGCCAATGAGCGGCACTGTAGATATCGCGAGATCCCATCAAGCGAGTCGCAAACTCTTTCAGGTAGCCTTGATCACCGCGCCAGAAGCTGCGTGTGATGTCTCTGAGCTTGTCGTTACACTCATTCCAACCGAGTGGGAAGTTACCCACTTGATAACCATTAGGACCGATATCCCATGGTTCTGCGATGAGCTTAGTTTCTTTGAGTACAGGATCTTGAGCAACGGCTTTGAAAAACGCCGCTTCAGGATTGTAATTATCGCCTTCTCGGCCCAGTGTCGCTGCCAGATCAAAACGGAAGCCGTCTATTTGGAACTCACTGACCCAGTAACGAAGCGTATCCATGACCAAGTTCAGTGCTGGCTGGTGAGTAAGGTCGACCGTATTACCACAACCTGTGAAGTTCGCGTAATGACAACCATGTTTAATGTAGTAGCGGCTATCGAGTGCTTTTAGGTTGAAGGTTGTACCACCTTCACCGCCTTCAGCTGTGTGGTTGTAGACCACGTCAAGAATGACTTCAATACCATTACGGTGTAGCTCGCGAACTGCTGTCTTTAGTTCGGTCACGGCATCTTTCTCTGCATAGCGAGGGTCTGGCACCATGAACAAGTAAGGGTTGTAACCCCAATAGTTCGCTTTCCCCATGTCTAGAAGATGAGGTTCATGCATACACGCAGCAATAGGTAAAAGTTGTAGAGAGTTGATGTTTTGCTGTTTGTAGAACGCTAGCATTTCAGGGCTAACCAAGCCCATGTAACGACCTTTGGTGTTGGTCGCCATCTCTGGATGAAGCTGAGAGAGGCCTTTTACATGGGTTTCAAAAAGAACGGTATCTTCTCGGCTGATACGTGGCTTTTCTACGTCTTGCCAATCGAAGGTGTCATCAACAACAAGGCATTTTGCCATAGAAAAGCTCTTTTCATGGCTATATGGCGTGACGTAATCGAGTGGTTCGCTGATTGCTTTTGCATAGGGGTCGGACAGCAGGATTGGGCCTTCATCAGTTTCAGCAAGGAAACCGTATTTTTGTCCTGCTTTTATGCCTTCCACAAACACATATCTAATATCAGCGTATTCGTTGTCTAGTTTATAAGTAACGAATTCGTCATTCTCATCGAATAATGCGAGGGAAAGGGATTTACAGTCAGGAGAATAAATAGAGAAGTTACAGCCAGTGTTACCTAGCGTTGCGCCTAGCGGATAAGGGCGAGCGAGCGTTCTAGTCATTGCTTGATTTCTTGTTCGTTTATCAACATCAGTGAACTATTAGTAAAAAGCTTTGTCACAGTAAGGTCAAGCAACTTCACAGATTAATTATTGTTAAAAAAATAATTAATCGATTAGGTTCAAATTATATATTTGAACTAGATCTCATTTAATACGAATAATTAGATCTGTGTGCTGTCTACTCCTCCTAGATTAAGTGATCTAACTCCTGTAAACACCGTTCTGTATAATTCCTACTCCCTTCTCATCCCCCTTAATTTAGTTCAGGGCGGAGGAAGTCAAACTTGTCATCCCCTCTTAATATTGGCTCCGTTGAAACGAATCAGGGGAAACCCTAAACCTCTCTATCTTACGTCCGCCATAACTGCCTTTGGTTGCCGCAAGAGAGCAAAAATATAATACCTAAAAATAAATCGTCCTTAATGGAGTTAAGAATGAAAAAAGTAAGTTTGATTGCTGCAGCGGTGACTACTGCACTTATGGCTGGTTCTGTATATACCGAATCAACTTGAAGATGCAGGCTTGAGAATCTGAAAATTATCATTAATTCGAGATGTCAAAGAGCCTGCGATCTCTGGAAGAGTCACTGCAAAAAATTGGTCTATTGCCTCCTTGAAGTCCCGTTTTCTTTTGAAGTAAACGTTGTTCCTCGACTTCTCATTCATTACTTTCCATAGCCGCTCTATTGGGTTGAGGTTTGGGCTGTAAGGTGGAAGATAATGCAGTTCAATATTCAGGACAAACGCCGCATCTTTGACTAAGTCACTGCGGTGATACCCCGCACCATCTAAGATGATATGAAGCTTATGGGTTAACGGATAACTCTCTCTTAACTTACAGAAAAAGCGAACAATCGTTTCACTGTTAATGTTCTCATAGTCGTGAACAATGGTTGCACCGATATCCGATAGGTTCAGTGCGCCAATAATGTTCAATCGGCTACGATTACCCGTTGTTTCAATCACTTTATCCTGACCAGTTCGTATCCAGCCACGAGATATTTTTGTTGATAGTGTTGGGTGAACTGCATCAATAAAGACTATCGATTCATCCTCGCCACAGCTTGCCTTTAGCGCTTCATAAGCCTCGATGAAAGCTTGTTGTTTTGCTTCATCAAATTTGTGTGGAACGCCTTTCGGCTGCTTGTAGCTAAAACCATTGTGGTGAAGCCATTTGTTCATACCAGAAACCGTGTAATCAAGTCCAAATGTCTCTTTAACGTAGGCGACAATTTGATGCGTGTGAGAATAGGTTTTCTCAGTCAAATGCTCGATTAGGTGCATGGTTTGAGTTGCAGAAAGCTTGCTTTGGCTTCCGCCATTTTCAGGCTTAAGTTTTTCAGAGAAAACATAATCACTGAGATGACGAGCAACAGTCGATTCGTGAATACGAAGAGCTTGTGAAATCATAGTCTGACTCCAGCCTTCAGAAGCCAGCAAAACAGCCTTAATACGGTCGCAGACCCGACTATCACGTTCAATGTCGTGCATTTGTTCGAGTTGTAGTTTCTGCTGAGGAGTCAGTGTAATTTTCATGGTTCGTAGCATGATCCTGATTTTAAAGAAAATCAAGCACCTTCAATGATCACGGGTATATGCAGAAGAAGTAGCTCTTGATGTAACAAGTGGTGATGAAGCAATGGAAGTTGAGGTTAAAAACCCAACGGAGGTTATTGCTGATGGTTGGGAAGTTCACGGCTACATGTCTTCGAACGTTCGCGTTGTAGATGGTAAGACAGTAGACACTGAATTTGGCAAGCCAGATTACAAAACTGCTGGTACTCACGGCAAGAGCACTAACCAAGTTGAGTTTGTAGTTAAGAAGCATTCTGAGTACCAAAATGGTGTTTGGGCTGACTACGTTCTACGTACTGAATACGGTAATGGTAACTCATATGCATATTCTTCTGAGGGTGGACAGAAGCAGAATACTGATTCTCAGTTTGAAGTAAAAGAAGCTTTTGTTGAGCTTGGTGGCGTTCTTGGCGAAGACACCTCAATTTGGGCAGGTCAACGTTACCTAAACCGTGCTGCAGGTATCTTGTCTGGTGAGTTCTGGAAACAATCATCAGGTGTTGGTGCTGGTATCCAAACTAAGTTAGGCGGAAATACTGCAGGTATTGCTTACACGATGGCTGACACAAATGACTCCATCAATAATGGAACTGACCGCGCAACTCTTTCTTCTCTTGACCTTTACTATTACGGCGTCGATGCAGGTATCGGCTCTCTTGACTTTGATTTGAAATACGGTCAACAGGCTCTTGATGGAGAAAATGACGACGGCTTCGGTGCATCTGTGACTCTTAATACTAGCTACTACGGCCTAGATGGTTGGACACAAAACGCAATTGCATACGGTACCGGTGTAATGCAAAACCGTGGTGTGAACTTCGGTAGTTGGTCTGGCGGTGATGACAACGCTGAATCTCTATTCCTAACTTCTTACGGCGTATTGAACATTTCAGAAAGATGGCAACTTGGTACAGAAGCGACATATTTCACAGCCCTTGATGAACTTTTTGGCGCTGAAGGCCTAACACGTTATATTGTTGCAGCTCGTCCTTCTTACAAGCTTAACGACAATATTCGTTTAGAAGCGACCGCTTCTTACGCTCACGAAGAAGGTGACGAAGGTTACTGGGGACGTACTGGTGATGATTTAGAAAGTGATATCCTTAACTTGGAAATTGCTACAGCATTTACAGCGAACTCTGATTACTTTGGTCGTCCACAAGTAAAACCTTACATCAGCTACATTAAAGCTGATGACGAAGCAAGTGCTAGACAAATTGGTATCGAAAACGGTAAAGACCAATTTGTATTCGGTGTGCACACTGAAATTTGGTTCTAAACCATTTACAGTAAAAGGCAGCCAATTGGCTGCCTTTTTACGTTTCCCCCAAACAACAACCAATAGTGAGAGAGATTACAATGACAAATAAAAGCTCTATGTTAGCCGTGGTACTAGGTGCCTTGCTAAGCGGTTGTGCTTCAGATGCTCAAGTTCAAACTCAATTAGATGCACCTACCAATGCAGAAGTATGCTGCAGCGATTTTTCGCAATTCCCATACGCTCGATTAAATGACAATGAGGATTTAAAATTTGATATCGACTTAGGTTCGCCAGTCGGTACATTTGCAACCGGTAATAGTCACTTTGCAGCGTTTAAGTTCAGCGATCGCTCTGGTGAGATGGTAGTTAAGCTCTCTAGTTTGATGATCGATGATTCTGTTTTCGCTCCAGAAGCCATGCTTCTTGATGAAAACTTTAAGCCACTAAAAACGCTAAAATTCGAAGACTTTAAGGTTCAAGCATCTGATGCTTTTACTCGTACTAGCTACATTGAACGCTTACGTGTTGATGCAAGTAAAACACCTTACATCATTATCTACACACCAGCTGATGAGCTAGGGAAGGCGATTAAAGTCGATCACCCTGCGAAAGTTAGAGCGAAAGAGTTTGGTGAAGTGATGCCTATGGTCACTGACCCTGTGTACACCAATCAACTAGGTGGTCGTTTAGAACTAGAAGTTGAAACCTTAAAACTTCGTCCTTACCGCGCTCAAGCTGCCGTAGTGCCTGTAGCTGCTGTCGCGGCGCCGGCTGCTGTGGCAACGAATAAAGCTAAAGTCACTCCGGAAATTCGTGTCCAACAAGAAACACAAGATTTCTATTTATCCGCGATAAAAAATGCGGTTGAATCTGGTGACGTACCTAAAGCTTTAGGCTTATTGGATGAAGCGAAGGCGCTGAATGTCGAAGGTGCTCAAGAAGCCTTTGTTAGAGCCGTTAACGCAAAATAGTTTAGTCGGTTATTAACTTAAATAGCTTAGATGAAGCGCTCCTATAGGGGGCGCTTTTTATATATGAATTTATAGACACTTTAGGTTTGAGGTTTTGATGCGATCTGAATTGATTATTATTGATGAGTTCTTCATTCCACAATTGAATCGAGCTCGAACGATTCGAATTTACCTTCCAATAGGCTACCACCAATCAGAGCAAGTTTATCCAGTTTTGTACATGCACGATGGTCAAAATGTCTTTGAAGAGTCTACAGCGACTTATGGGATGTGTTGGGATGCACAAACGACACTTGATGAGATGCAAAGGCTTGGTAAGTTGTCAGGGTTAATTATCGTCGCAATCGACAGTAGCGATGAGCTCGATAAGATGGGGCGTTATAATGAGTATTCACCTTGGAAAGCCAATGCAAACATAAAAGAATTGGGCGTTGATGATGAGCTACTTAAATTTGGTGGTGAAGGTGACGAGTATATGGCTTTTATTAGTCAAACATTGAAGCCTTATGTCGATAAAAAGTACAGAACCAAGCCGAGCCGTGAATTTACTTATCTTGCTGGTAGCTCCATGGGTGGGTTAATCAGTTTGTATGGCGGCTGTCTATACCAGAACACTTTTGGTGCAATTGGGGTGTTCTCACCAGCTTTCTGGTTTAATAAACCCTCATACTTCCAGTATATAAAGGATACTGATTTCTCATATCCAATAAAAATATATATGGATATGGGAACGGATGAAGCTCGTGACAATACAAAGGTAGACTTTGCAGGTGTATATCTGAGTGGTTCGAGGGAAGTGAATGAGTTATTAACTCAAAAGAAGAATGTGACACTTTTTTACCAAGAGGGCGATGGACATAAACACAATGAACTGGCTTGGTCTTTGCGATTTCCTGATTTCATCGACTTTATTTTTAGAAAATAAAAGAAGACCTAGTCATATTAGGTCTTCTTTTATATAGGCTTTCTATTAACTCATTTTAATCCTTGGCGGAAGCTAGTTCTTGCTTATTTCGTTTGTTTAATAGGTAGTCATTGTTAATCAAACAATGGTGCTTCCTTGTAAAGTCGGGCTTAGCAAACTGTAAGTCATTTAGGATGGCGTAATTTGGTTTAGGTTTGAGAACAATATGAGCTTGTTTATGGCTCACAGTGACCTGTTGATCGCTGTCTACCTCTATTTCTAACTGCTCTGTTAGTGGTGTCGAGATGACTGCAACCGACTCTCGGTCTATATCGATCGTGAGAACTAATGTTAGTTCAGCACGACTAGAATTTTTTGATTGGATGCTGTAGCGCGAGACACCGTTTTTAGCTTCAAATGATAGTTGCAGTTGGTTTCCCTGACCAAATGGTAACGAAGCTACTAATTCACTCCAACAGCTTGGAAGGTTTGGTGTCAGGTGAATCTCGTTGTCCAACAAGCGCGGGCGGAATCCCAAATAATCCTGCTGCGCGTTACGTGCATACTCTGATACTGACCAAGCTTGTGCAAATGTCCCTGACTCTATCAGAGTGCTATCACCCGTTTGATACGCATCCAAATTCTCGCTCATGGTTCCTCTACAGCCTTGAGTTAGGATTTGTTTCGCCAAGTTTTTGGACAGCTGATAACTAAAATCCTGTTGCTTAAATTTGTTGAGAGCAGTGATGGTGAAGCCAGCATTCCATCCCCAAATCGTCCCATTGTGATAAGCAGCGTCTTTATGGTACTTAACTTGGTTGTCGTGATATGGATGAAAATCGACATGATCTTGTTGTAATGAACATATCCCCCATGGGAACAGGAGCTTTTCGACGGCGTTCTTTACGATGTATTGCTCTCTTTCGCTCAGATTCAGCTCAACCTTCTGAGGAATCGAAATCGTCATAAGTTGATTTGGACGCACGCTATAGTCAGGTTCATCGCCTTCTGATAGATGGTCGGCCAAACGATGATGAGTGTTATCCCAAAACTTGTCAGCGAAGGTTTCCTTCACTTTGTCGGCTCTGCGTTGCCAACTTTTTATCGAATCAGAATCCCCCACCAATGTAGCGAGTTGAATGGCACAATTTAAGCTTTCAAACCAGAGAGCTTGAATGTCATTGGCTTTCGGCCCGCGAGGAGACCATGGTGTCATCCCATCAATTTTTGCATCCATCCATGTATCAGGATGACGATGTGCCATCAAACTATCCTCAGTTAAGTAGTGTTTTTCGACGCCTGTAATGAAACGTTTGAGAGTTGGGTAAATTGCCTTCGCAAAGGTTTTATCTCCAGAATAGTTGATGTATTCAAGTGCTTCCCGAATCATCCATGGAGTGCCATCTGTGGTGTTATAAATGATGTTCGTTTTACTGGTTACTCGATTAGGTATTCGACCAAAATTTGCGGAGCTTTCGTCGAGCATTTGCATTGATGCAAAGTTTTCGATGATCTCTTTTGCTTCGTTGAATAGACCATTAACCAAGCTTGTGCCAGACAACGCGATAAACGTATCGCGGCCCCAACAGTCCTTGAACCAAGGCAATCCAGCCCAAATGCCAGTGCCGAACTCATGACTCACAAAGGTTCGGCTTGCAAGGCGCGACCACATAACCGCTCGGTTGTATTCAAGGTCGTTAGTCCATAAGTAGTTGTTGGTTAAGAACTTATAAATGCGTTGTTGGTGTAGTACGTGTTCGTTATTTTTTACAGCTTGATCTACTAATGAACTAGCAGCGTCGAGACTTTCAGCAAATCCTAAGTAGATCTGGAATTTTGTTTGTTGCTTCGCCGTAGTAAGCATGAGTTTTACGTTGCTCTCTGATAGCTGAACAACGTCGTCAAGTTCATGGTGAGAGTCTAGCGATACCTCTCCCGCATGCATTGCACTATGACTGCCGATAGCTACAAACTTTGGAGAGCCTTCGGGGCAAACTTGCTCACTTAGCTCAAATACTACATTTTTGTTTGAGGTATGAACTTTGGAATGAACAGTCGGTATGTTGAGTTCTGGAATCAAACTTAGAACACTTGGTGTGTTCGATGAAACCGTTAACGACATGAGCCTAGCGCCTTGAATAAGGCTTAATGATTCTTGGCTATTGTCATAATGATGTTCAATACCATAAGGCATCAAACTGGCGTGTTTTGCCTCTGATTTATTATTGAGTTTACCATCGACATAGCTTGCAAAGCTTCCCAGAACCCAACCTTGATGATGGCGGTACTTTCCACTGTTTACATAGCTATAGGTCGTTCCATGATAATAACCATCGACATTATCTCCAAAGACAAACGGAAATGAACACGTGTCTGTGATGGCCAGTTTTTGGAACAATTGATCATGTGGCATTGCAAAGTCAGGGTGGTACCAGGTAGGTGAGGTTCCTTCAACTTCGATAAGGCGAGTATCAACCAGATTTCGTTGAGGTGTTGACGAGGTATTGTATTCACCTTTGGTCACGGTGAGTGTTGGCGTCGAAGTTGTGAATTGAATTTTCAATGAATATTGACCGGCTTCTGTGGGTGATAGTAACAGGTCATTACCAATACCTTGCGTGTTGATGAGAGGTATTGATTGTTCAAGGGCGCAAGCCGTTGCATCACTTTCATGTCCTGAAAGTGTCCACTGCTTGGTTCCATCTAAATCCGAAATTTTGAAACGATACAGGTCGGTAGATAGGCATATGCTAGCTCTGTAAGAGCCGTCTTGTTCTTTAATTAGTGGGGTGTCTAACCCCCAACCATTAAATGTACCTTTTAGGTAAAGAGTAGGGATTTGCATAACGAGGTGACTTCCAAAACAAAAAAGGCACAGCATACGCTGTGCCAAAGGGACAATAGGATATTAATAAGAAGAAAGGGTTATTTGGTAATTTGCTTCGCAGCTGTGTCTAGGGCTTCTTTAACGGTTTGCTTACCTTGCATTGCGTTATCGATAGCTGCGCCTTCAGCGAACCAGTAAGCGGTCATTTGAGGGATATTTGGCATGATTTCGCCGTTTTCAGCATTGGTCATTGTTGACTTGATACGCTCATCACTCTCAAGGATTTTTTGGAATGATTTTAATGTAACTGCACCAAGAGGTTTGTCATCATTCATGGTTTTTAGTGCATCGTCTTGGAATAGGTAGTTTTCTAAAAACTCTACCGCAAGGTCTGTATTTGGACTTGCAGCATTGATACCAGCGCTTAGAATTCCAACAAACGGGTTACCTTTACCACCATTTAATGTTGGTAATTCTGCCACACCATAATTTACACCAAGCTTATCTAAGTTCCCCCAAGACCAAGGGCCGTTAATGGTCATCGCAACGTTACCATTAGTGAACTCAGCTTCAGCGACTGAGTAATCCATATTCGGGTTAACAACCCCTTGGTTGACCATATCAACTAAGAATTGGAGACCGTGAACACCAGCTTCGTTGTTAACGCCTGTACTTTTAGCGTTATAGCCCGTTTCTGTTTTCTCGAATGCGAATGCACCACCTGCAGAGATCATTGGCCATGTGAAGTAAGCATTTTTCACATCCCACATGATGGCTTTTTTGTCTTGTTTAGCCATCTCTTTTTGAATAGCGGCAAGCTCTTCCCATGTTTTTGGCGGGTTAGGTAGTAGGTCTTTGTTGTAGATTAGAGAAGGTGCTTCGATTGCTAAAGGGTAGCCGACAATTTTACCATTCACCGTAACCGCATCCCAGCTGAAGTCGACGAGCTTATCTTGGAACTCTTTGCTTGGGTTTAGTTCATGAAGTAAACCTGACTCTGCGTAGCCACCAAAACGGTCATGTGCCCAAAAAATGATATCAGGACCGCCACCTGTCGCTGCGTGTTGTTGGAACTTCGCTTCTAATGAATCTGGGTACTGAACGTTAATCTTTACGCCAGTATCTTCTTCGAATTGTTTACCAATTTCAGCAAGGCCTGCGTAACTTTTATCGCCGTTAATCCAGATCGTGATTTCGCCTTCTTCCATAGCAAAAGCTGGCGCATTGAAAAGCGCAGCAAGGGTACAAATAGACAGTGTTTTCAATAGAGGTTTCATAGTTTTCATTCCATATTCAGAAGGTTATCCATAACGATAATCACTTCTATCAGTTCTTATTATCTGGGAGTTATTTTATCGGTCTCCTTTCGTTTTTAGAAATAGGTAAATAGACAAGAGATATAGTAAAAATCTATATCATTATGGTGAAGCTAGAGTTTTAGAGGTCGGTGGATAGCTTTTGTGATGTTGAACATGAAAAGAAATGTGAAGACGGGCTGAAACAAATTGATAGTGATTAGGCTATGGCTGATTAGGGAGTCAGTTGCTTATGGTTGCTTAAGATATGTGAGTTAACTTAACGGTATATTCAGAATGAAAAAGGCAAGGTGTTACCTTGCCTTTATATGGGGGCTGGAGCTTGATAGGGACTATAGTTTTAAAGCAAATGATTCATACGGAGCCAGGTGTAATTGCGCGTCGACACTTAGAATTTCACCATAGTTATTGATTAAGCAAACTGGTGTTTGAGTGCGATATTGTTCAGGCGTTTCAAGAGTGAGTGACTCCCCTGAGAAGTTACATACAACCAGTAGCTGTTCACCATCCAGTTCACGGACATAAGCAAAAACTTTATCGTGTTCTTCAAAAACCGGAATGAATGAACCGTAAACAATTGCTGGGTGAGCTTTTCGCAATTCGATCAATTTCTTATAGTGATAAAAGATTGAATTTGGATTCGCTAATGCATCTTCAACATTGATTTGTGGGTAGTTTGGATTGAGTTCAATCCACGGTGTTCCACCAGAGAAGCCTGCGTTCGCCTGATTACTCCAGTGCATTGGTGTTCTGGCGTTGTCACGGCTGTTCTCATGAATGGCGTCCATCATGTGTTCATGAGTTATGCCAGATTCCGTTTTCACTTTATAGAAGTTATGAGTTTCAATATCTTTGTACTGTTCTAAGTTGTCGAAAGCGACGTTCGTCATACCAATTTCTTCACCTTGGTAGATATAGGGCGTGCCCTTTAAGAAGTGCAAGCAAGTCGCAAGCATTTTGGCAGACTCAACTCGGTAGTTTTTGTCGTCGCCGTATTTTGATACTAAGCGTGGTAAATCGTGGTTATTCCAAAATAGGGAATTCCAACCGCCATCTGCGAGCTCTAGTTGCCACTTGGTAAGAACATTTTTGAATTCTCTAAGATCGAGAGGAATTGGGTTCCATTTGTCACCGTTTTCCCATGTAAGGGTGATGTGTTCAAACTGGAATACCATCGAAAGCTCATTTCTATCTTGTCCGCTGTATAGCTTCGCGATTTCTGGTGTTGCTCCCCAAGTTTCGCCTACCGTGAGTAAGTCTTTGTTACCAAAGGTAGCCTTATTCATTTGTTGCAACAGGTTGTGTAATCTTGGTCCGTTCCCAGTAATGCCTTTATCGATTTCTTTACCTATTAGATCAATGACATCTAATCGGAAGCCGCCGATACCAAGGTCAATCCACCAGTTCATCATATTATGAACTTCTTCTTGAACCTTCGGGTTTTCCCAGTTCAAATCTGGCTGACGTGTTGAAAACAGATGGAAGAAGTATTGCTGTGTTTGCTCATCCCAGTGCCAAGCGCTACCGCCGAAAATCGATTCTTGGTCATCTGGTGCACTACCATCCGGTTTTGCATCGCGCCAAATGTAATAATCTCGATATGGATTATCTTTTGATGAGCGTGCTTGTTCGAACCAACGGTGCTCGTCTGACGTATGGTTTACCACTAAATCCATTACAATTTTAATGTCACGTTTCTTGGCTTCGTCCATAAGGCGTTTCATGTCTTCCATGCTACCAAACTCTTTAGCAATCGCTTGGTAGTCGGAGATGTCATACCCATTATCATCCATTGGGGATTGATAAACAGGAGATAACCAAATTACATTAATACCAAGTTCTTTGAGGTAATCAAGTTTGCTGATAATTCCATTGAGGTCGCCAATACCGTCATTATTTGAGTCTAAAAAGCTGCGCGGGTAAATTTGGTAGACCACTGCGTCATGCCACCATTTCTGTTCCATCTCAATTTCCACTTAATTAGTTAATTGTCCTTACTATAGTGATTTCACCTTTCTGTGGGAAATAGCATTCCTAATGTTCTCTATAGAAAAATCCTATATCATGGAGGCTATCCGCTGTGCACTGTGTACAGTGGCCTAATTTGCTGAAATTCTAACCTCGCATTTTGTGATCGAATGCAAACTAAGAGAATCCTATGAATAAGCTATACCGATATTTTCTGATGGTCGCACATACAGGTAGCATTAAAGGCGCCGCGGAAAAGTTGAATATTAGCCAACCTTCCTTAACCGCGGCTATCAAAAAGCTAGAGAGTGATATTGGTGTCGCTATTTTTGTTCGGAAATCAAAAGGCGTTGAGCTCACCGAGTATGGGCGTTTGTTTCGTGAATTTGCGCAAGAGCAACAAGAAAAGCATCTGTCGTTAATGCACCGATTTACTGATATGCAGCAGCGTCAATTAGGCAAGCTGAAGTTAGGCACTGGAGAAGCTTGGTGGGAGCAATTTGTTTGCGGGGCTGTTGCTGAATATAAGAAAAAAGAATCAACAGGTTCTCTACATTTGGAATTCGGAAATAATTTGTCCTTGATGCACCACTTGGTTCAAGGCGATATCGATTTGTTTGTTGGCCATGAAATTTATGGGCTGCATGAACGATGTAAGGTGACTTTTTATCCATTATTTCAAGACAAAGAAGCAGTGTTCGTTCGAAGTGGACATCCATTACTAGCGAAGAAAAACTTAGACTCTAATTTGTTAAGACGTGACATGTTGGATTTTCCAATCCTCCAAGTCACTCCTGATCACTCTAGGCATAATTCTGTACTCTCAGATCACGTAAATTCACAGCCTGGTGGGCGTGATTCTGAAACTGTAGGGCGAGATGTCTATGACGTTGACTCTCTTTTTGCGAGCTTAGATCTGTTAAGAATGTCAGATGCAGTGATGCCATACAGTCATAAAATGTGTGGCTGGATGACAGAAAGAGGTTTTGAAACCTTATTGATTGATGATTCTAAGCGAGGGAATGTTGGGCTTTATGCTAAACAGGGGGCGGATGATCTGAAGATTAAGTGCTTCATCGATATCTTACAGAACGTTAATTTTAATTAGATTCTAAACGGCCAGAATCTTGATCTTTGGCAGTCTAATTAATTCACTATTTATCGTATTTAGGTACTCAACATGACAGAAGAATCACGTTAAGTACCGTTTTGCACTGACTTTATCCTGTAATTATAAATTACTTTGAGAATGGTCGGTTATACGGTCAATACCCATGCCAGGGCTGCTAGAGGTTTTAGTTCAGCATTTAAGCAACCAACGCCGTTTTCAACAGATAGTGTCAGCTGTTGGATGCCTTCAATATGCTCGTTGACTGCATAGTTTCCATCTACGATTCCTAACTCTTGAATAACCTCTGCGATAACCTTTAGGTGAATATTTTCCGTAGTGCTTTGACTGAAGTTGGTAGCTGCAATAACCAGTTCTTCTTTATTAAAGCGCAAGAAAGCGTAAATCGAATCACTTAGCTGACCGGATTGATGTAAATCTAAGTACTTCCCGGTCATCGATGAATGCTCGAGGGCAAATTTCATCAACCGTTGATAGAAGGTTCTAAGTTGCTTTTCTTGTTCATTGAGTTGCCCACCATCGAATTTTCCACCGTTCATCCACTTCTGATGTTGAGGTACGCCGATATAATCAAATATGGACGTGCGGGAGGGTTGACCAAAGCCAGCGTTCTCTGCGCCAGGTTCTCCGACTTCTTGTCCGAAGTAAATCATCGTTGGTGAGCTGCTCAATAGTGTACTGACCAACATTGCTGGTTTTGCGATTTGTGGGTTGCCAACAAACTCTGGAGAAGCGACACGCTGTTCATCATGGTTGTCTAAGAAGTGCATCATGTGATGTTCAATGTCCATCATTTGATGCTGGATCTCGGGGATGATTGCTGTTGAAGCCTTGCCTTGCATAATTGCTTTCAGACCATCGTAAAGATCAACTTTGTCATATAGGTAATCCATTTTACCTAAGTGAATATAATCTCGGTACAAATCCGGTTGATATACCTCAGCTATTAAAAAAGCTTCTTGGTTTTTCATCTTTATTGAAGAGTTGAGGTAGCTCCAGAACTCGACAGGTACCATTTCAGCCATGTCATAACGGAACCCATCCACCCCTTTTTCTAACCAATATAAAGCGATGTCTCGAAATTTAATCCATGAATTCGGCACATCAACTTGCTGCCAGAAGTGATAGTGATCTAGGTGATCACGCTTGGCATAGTCATTTGGTAGTTCAGGGAAATCTTTTGAGCCGTCTGGTCGCAAGCCATAGTTAATTTTTACAGTTTCATACCAATCATCAAAGTTCGGTTTACTTAAGCGAGATCCATTCCCTGTCCATTTGGCTGGGGCTTCAAGGAAAGGGGAGCTTAAAGCTGGATGTTGCTCACCACCAAGTGGAACGAATGCAGGGTCGATTTCTGGCAGTTCGAATGAGCTGTTAGGGATGTAATAGAAGTTGTTGTTACGATGATACTCAACGTCTATTTTATCTTGATCGCCAAAATCGCTGATGCCTTCAGGGTTATTCAAACCTTCGTAATTACGAGCAATGTGGTTAGGGACGATATCTATGATCACCTTCAGACCATTGTCATGGCTTCTTTTGATCAAAGCTTCAAATTCTTCCAATCGCTTTGCTGGGTCATCAGCAAGATCGGGGTTTACTGAGTAGTAATCTTTGACCGCATAAGGTGAGCCCGCTCGGCCTTTTACGACACAAGGATGATCATCAGATACACCAATGTTTTTGTAATCGTTGATCAAAGCATGGTGTGGTACACCGGTGTACCAAATATGAGTAATACCAAGCTCTTTAATTTCAGTTAGGGCTTTATCCGTAAAGTCACTAAATTTACCGATACCATTTTGTTCAATGGTGCCCCAAGGTATGTTCTGTGTATTTTGATTGCCAAATAAACGTGTAAAGACTTGATAGATTGAATGTTTCTTGTTGTACATACTTATATTCCATCTTGTGAAGTAGAGATGTAGGCCTTTGTTCTGTTAGCTAGGAGGCTAGCTCAATCGGAATGCAGCTTTATCCTCCCTAATTGAGAAATTTAGGGCGTAGTTACTGAGGTATGTGAACTGCTGCTCAAAATAGGATGCTGTGAGGCTAGCTTCACTTCTATCTCATAAGGGCTAACATAGAAAAAGGGAGGCTTAATGCCTCCCTCTAAACCTAGTTTTTGTTCTGTAAAGCTTACTGCTTGGCCACAGAAACCACGGCCTTATCCACACTGCTGTTTAACTCATGAATCGCATTCAGAGTGAATGTGTAGCTGCCAGCTTCAGTTACGCTCAATTGGCAGTTACCACCAGTGCCAAGGTTGATAGAGCCATCTGCAAGTTCAACAGAGTCACAACCAAAGTTAGGTGATACCCAATCAGCATCTGCAAACTTGAACCCATAGTCGCCCACTTCTAAAGTGGACGTTACAGAGTAAACACCGTTGCCAATAAAGCTCATTGCCCAATCATCAACAGGTGTCCAATCATTCATAGCACCACGAACGTAAACCGTTGTTTGGCCGTATGGAGGAATGCTAGACACATCTTTATCAGAGTTATCGACCGGTAGACCGACACCTTGTGCATCGCCTTGAGCTTGCACAAATACTGCTGTGGTTAATGCAGGTACAGTGAAGGTTTCAGCGGTAAAGCTTGCGCCTTTCACTGTGTCATCAGCGGAGCTCTGTTGAACGGTATGGAGAGCAAACCCCGTAGCTCCTGTGATTTTGAATGATTGAGATTCATTGGTAGAGTTTACAACCGCGACAATCGCATCGTTCGCTGGATCGAGGTCTGTACCTGCGGATACACCATCATCGATAGACATCACGATTAAGCCTTCGACTTGATCTTCACCAACATTGCGGAAGTCGACACGCTTCATAACTTCGTCTGCTGTGTCTAAGCGGAACAGTTCACTTGAGCTACGGATTTTTAATAGCTCTAGGAACTGCTGCTTAGTCAGCTCAATGTCGTCTGCGTCTGGTTTAGCGGTGCTGTCAGCAATGATGGTTTTGATCAAATCCCAGTTAGCACCATCTTTATCTTCACGTGGTAAGCCAACATTCCAGTTGTTGTCAGTGCCATCAAACATTACGCGGTTGTACCAGTCACCTGAATCGTAAGAGTCGCGCTGCATAGACTTAGAGCGTAGCAGTTCAGAACCCATATGGATGAATGGTATGCCTTGGCCTAACATTACGGTAGAAAGCGATACAGACTGCATGCGAGCACGCTCTGCAGAGCTAGTACCTGCAGCGATCTTGTAAGCGTTGTTATCCCAAAGCGTTTGGTTATCGTGTTTTGAAACGTAAGAGATGTTCTCTGAAGGCATCTTGGTGTAGCCAGCGGGTGCGCCGTTGTAGTCAACGTTTTTGCCCAGTTTGGTATCGCCTTTGTAATCAATCAGTACGTATTCTGCGAGGTTACCTGCCATGCCTAAACGAACAAGATCTTGGTTGTGTAAACGACCGTTGATCGAGTCTTGATCGACTTTCGTTTCTTCGTTGGCAATCGCTGCGTTACCAAAGCCTTGGTTAAAGCGAAGTGGGTGGTTGCCTTCTGAGTCGACACCGCCATCGAATGGGCTACCGCCACGTACAGCATCACGCAGACGGTCCGAGAATGTACCGATCTCAGTGCCTGCCATGTTGATTTGGTTTGCTTGATCGAAGCGTGCGTTATCGGCTACTTCGCCAAAGTCCCAACCCTCACCGTAGAACAGGGTGTTTTCGTCGATTTTACGTACTTCAGCAAGAGCTTCTACCATCACGTCTTTTGGTTGGTGGCCCATTAAGTCAAAACGGAAACCATCCACTTTATAATCGTCAGCCCACACCTTAAGTGAGTCGACCATCAATTTACCCATCATTAGGTTTTCAGTCGCAGTGTTGTCACAACAGGTTGAGTTTTCGACGCCACCTGTGTTCACGTTAAGACGGTGGTAGTACCCAGGGACAATCTTATCCAGTACCGACTTATCGTTCACGCCAGATGCGTTGGTATGGTTGTATACCACGTCCATGATCAGCTTAAGATCCATGTCGTGCGTGGCTTTCACCATTTGACGGAATTCGAGAATACGTTTAGAACCATTTGGATCTGTCGCATAACTGCCCTCTGGAACCGTGTAGTGGAATGGGTCGTAGCCCCAGTTGAAGCTGTCCAGCATGCGCAGGTCATTCATCAACGCTTGTGCATCGCCTGTTGAAGGATCATAACCATCGAGTACATCTTTGATGACTTTATTTTCGTCTTCGTTTCCACACAAGGCGGCAGCAGGTTTTACATCACACAGTTTGCCAACGGTGTCGGTGATATCGACACGGTTCGCTTCATCTTCATCAACGGTAGCGATATCGAATGCCGGTAAGATATGCAGCGTCGTTAAGCCCGCATCTTGCAAAGCTTGTAAGTGTTTGACCGACTCACGATCTGCTTCTGTAAGCGCTAGGTATTTGCCGTTCCATTCTTTTTTACCTAGAGTGTCGCTGAAGCTAAAGTCTCGAAGGTGTGATTCGTAAAGCACGTGGTCTTCGTCTTTCTCTACAGTAGGGCGTTCGTATCCAACCCAACCTTCAGGCATTAATGCTGAATCATCAAGATCGATGACTTGAGAGTATGCAGAGTTCTTCGATAAGCTAAGTGAGTAAGGGTCGGTTACTAGGCGAGTTTCAATGTTACCTGTGGTTGGGTGGTAAACCTTCACTTGGTAACGATAGTAGCTGTTGACTGCATTAGAAACTGCGTCAGTCGCCCAAATGCCCGTCTCAGTGCTTTCCGTCATCGGGATCACTTGTGAACTTTGCAGATCTTCGCTGTATAGAACAAGTTCAACATCTTGCGCTGTTGGTGCCCAAAGCTTGAAAGTAGCCGCACTGCCTTCAACAATCGCGCCTAACTCTTCACCCATTGCATTACCAGCATCTTCACTAGCAAATACCGCATCAAGCACACCAGGTTTTTGAACCTCAGTTGAAGAGATAACATCGCCATTAGCATTGTAGGCAACAAAAATTATCTGAGATTTTAAGATGGTACGTAAAGTATTGTCGTCAACATCGATAGCAAGGGCAGGTAAGCTTGCAAGGTGGCGGAAACGCTCTTTCAATTCAGAAGATAGCTCCCCGTCTTTACTTAGTTCAATTGCAGTTCCGCCGACAATTTCTTTGTCGTCGTTCATCGTGATGCTGTTATCTAATGCATAGAAGAGTTTTACAGAATCGGCATTGCTAGCGGCTTCCCAAGCAATGGTGGTCGCGTCTAACCAATGTGCTTTTTGTCCATCAATATTCACTGGGCGCTCTGAGATTGGGTCGTAGTACAACTCGCTGCTGCCATGGAATCCGAATACACCTTGCGAATCACCAAGCTTGGTTAACTCGATTTTCGAATTGGCACTACCAAACGCTTTTTCGTCGCCATTGTGTAAGATGAAGTTCATGCATTTATGCGGGTCAGAAGCATCCGGATCGACTTTCAACACATAGTAGGCACCGTAGGTATCGCTAATGCCGTCAAATTCATATGGCGCTTCCCAGTTGGTACCGGTTTCGCTGAGACCCATCGCGATTAAGTCGGTGCTGGTGCAGCCTTCGCCATTCCAAAGGTGCAACCCCCAGCCATCATAGGTCGAGTTAGACGTGCTCGCAGCCGCGACATCACGTTTGTAGTAAACAACGACTTCGTTTTCGCCAGCGTCATATAATCCGTTGTTTTCTGGTGTTGTATTCATACAACCACTAACGATTGTTGCGGTTAGAACAGGTAGAATTGCTTTGGTTAAAGCCGAGCGTTGGAAGTATCTAGCCTCTTTACGTTTTTCTGTATTCACGTTTGGTATCCATGTTTTTTTTATTAAGGTGGATATCGTAATACTTCTAACCACAAGCCATTTGTGACACTTATGTATAAAGTTTTTTAAATTTGATAAATATAAAAAACTCAGTGACAAAATCACGTTTTTAGGAAGGTAAACCTATTTTTTTTGGCTCAATAGCTCATAAAATACAGCTAGTTAACGGCAGGCGTAGAGGGTAGGAGTAGTGACTAAGGATGATAACTCATCCTTATTAATGTGATCTTGGTTTCCTTTTTTGCCAAGGTTATTTTTTATCTGGAAAAAAGTCGGTACTAATTCTCAATTATTAGTATTTTTAAATTTACAGGGCGTAATTGCTACAGTATGTGAGCTGTTACCCAAAAGGAGTTGATGTTGTCTTCATCTATTCAAATCGCCATCACCTATCTGGTTCTGGTGGCGGTATCCGCGTTGTTTGTAGAAAGTTCGAAAGCGCTGTTGGTGTGGTATTTGGCTATCGGATTGGTGACGTTTTTTGTGTATGCAAAGGATAAGAGGGCGGCGATCAATGGCAATTGGCGTGTGCCTGAGAAAACGCTGCACATTTTGTCTGTTGCTGGTGGTTGGTTGGGGGCTTTGATTGCTCAAGATAAGCTGCGCCATAAAACGCAAAAACAGCCGTTCAGAGCTATCTATTGGCTGACTATGGCAATTAATGTAGCGTCGTTTGTGTGGACGTTAACCCCAAGTGGGCAGGCTATATTTGGTCGTTGGGTTAGTGAGATTATTGGATATCTTTAACGATAATAATGGCTAGCACGTGTGTACTAACCATCACAAGATAGGAAACTCTTCGATTAGAGCATTGGAATCGTTGATGCTAACAGCAATCCCGCCATGCCATAGTTGAAACTCTTGATACGTACTGGTGTTGTTAGCCAGTGTTGCAGTTGCTTGCCTGCTGCCGTCCAGAAGGTCACGGATGGCAAGTTAGCTAGTGTGAATATCGCGGCGATGATCGCAAGCTCCCACCATGAACTGCCACTGCTATAAACAGAAATCGCAGTCAGTGCCATTGACCAACCTTTCGGGTTTACCCACTGAAAACTTGCCGCGCCAATGAAGGTCATGGGCTTATAAGCCTCGGTGCTTTTGGCTTTGCCGCTCAATGCAATCTTAATTGCTAGGTACACAAGGTAAGTCAGGCTTAGGTACTTCAATATTTGGTGAGAAACAGGATAAGCGTTGAAAATGCCCATTAAGCCGAAACCAACCAACAACAGCATGGCTGCAAAACCCAGAGCTATCCCAAGCATGTGCGGAATAGTGCGGGCAAAGCCAACATTGGCACCTGATGTCATGAGCATGATGTTATTTGGGCCCGGCGTGAAGGTCGAGACAAACGCAAACAAGGCTAGGGCGCTAAGTTGTTCTAAAGGCATAATGGTTCTCCTGCAATAAAATGAACGAAGTGACTGACCGGTCATGACTTTCACGTGTTGAGAAACATAGTAGGTGGAAAGTGAGGCAATTATGTGCTTTTATTTCACTTATTATCACTAAATGCACAATAATAAGTACCTATGGATAGATTTGACGAAAGGATATTGCAAGAGCTTAAATTGGACGGCAGAATCTCCAACATTGAGCTTTCAGAACGAATTGGATTGTCGGCTTCTGCGACCCTAAGGCGAGTACAGGATCTTGAGCGCAAAGGGATCATCCAAGGTTACCGCGCGGTTCTGGATAACGGCTTAATGGGCGTTGGTTTTATTGCCTACGTTTCGATAGGTTTATCGAGCCACAGCAAATCGGCTCAGCTAGAATTTGAACAGCATGTCAGCATGGAAAAAGAGGTGGTGGAGTGCCACAACATTACCGGTGCTAACGAATATTTGCTGAGGGTAGAAACCAAAGATCTACCGGGCTATAAGAAGTTTCATGCCGATGTACTTGGGGAATGTGCTCAGGTGCAATCTATTACGACTATGGTTGTGATGGACACCCCTAAAGACGAACGCTAGTCGAGTTTTATTTCAGGAGAGGCGCAGTGCCAAATACTAATCAGTTGTTATTGTTCTTAGATGTGGTTCAACAAGGGTCGTTTACCAAAGCGGCAACCTTGCATGATATGGACAACTCATCACTCTCTAAACAGATAAAAAAGCTTGAGCAAGACTTAGGTGTGCAGTTGCTTAATCGCTCTACACGCTCGTTTTCGTTGACGTCGGCAGGGGAAGATATTCTCGCGCAAACCTATGTGCTGAAAGACACCATCAATCAGATCCAAGGCATTGCTGATTCATACCAGTCTGAACCCAAAGGTGTGCTACGAATTACGTCACCGATCTATTTTGGTCAGCAATACCTGCAACCTATCATCACGCAGTTCATGAGAAAGTACCCGGATGTTCAGATCGTGCTGTCATTGGACGACAAGATCGCCAACATTATCGCAGGGCAGTTTGATATCGCATTTCGCTTCAGCAAGCTTGTTGAATCGAATTTGATTGCCAAGAAGATTGCAGACAGTAACTTTATGTTGGTTGCCTCGAACGACTTTGTGAAGCAGCATGGTGAACCTAAGACGCCACAAGATTTGCTCGCATTACCCGCTGTGATTTATACCAATGGTGATATGACGGTCGATCATCTGAGAATCAGTGAAGAGCCGCATGGCAACACTTTCCAGAGCCTAACGATTCGTGGCAACTATAAGGTGAGTGATGTTCGCACTATGGTCTCTTGCGTAAAAGATGGCTTAGGCTATGGGTTCCTTGACCAATCAAATCTATATGCCTCAATGAAAGAACTTGGCTTGGTTACGTTGCTTCCGGATTATCCGATTTCTACAATCGATACCGCGATTTACGCTGTCTATCCGCACCGTAAGCAGACCAAACTGGTCAAAGAGTTCATCACTACGGTTCAAGATTATATTGGCTCTCCGACCATTTGGGAGAAAATGCAGCAAGGTTAGTTGTGTTTCTAATAATTCAAACTAAAAAAGGAGCCAGATCGTCACACGATCTGGCTCCTTTTTATTCTTCCGGTTATAACTGATTTACAATGTAAAGCTTAGCTATAGCTGGCGTGAGCGGTTCTTGTTATCGAAAAACTGTCTCTTGTTCTCGAAAAGAGTGTCTCTTGATTCGAGATTAGTGCTCGTGAATCGCTTCCTTGCCACTTGGGTACGCTTTTGAACCCAATACATGACCGTCGACTTCTTTACCGTAGTAACCTTGGTGGTTGTGGTAACGCTTAGCATTGCCTGCAACATCACCCTTGTATCGTGGGTCTTGTGGGCGTTCATGGCTGTTTACAAACGCTGCCACATCCCATGCATCCTGAATTGAAAGCTGTTGGCTTTTTCCAAGCGGCATGTTTTCGTAGATGAAGTACGCGGCGGTGTTCACTCGGTGCATACCTGCGCCCCAGTTGAACGAATTCTCACCCCAAAGTGGCGGTAAGTATGAGCGACCATCCGCCCCTTTAATACCTTCACCATTTTGACCATGACAGGTTTGGCAGCTGGTTTGGTAAACCTTTTCACCACGAGCGATTGACGGCTCTTGTTCAGGGTTATCAATCTTAGGGTAGCCTCGCCCTGCCAACTTGCTGCGGTCATCGATTGGGTATTTGCTTAGCAGTTCTTCAGGAAGAGGGAAGCTATCTGCTTTTCCTCCGACTTGTAAATTGGCATCGCTGATCTCAGGAACAGGCGTGTCTTGCATGCCGTTCTTGTCTAAGATGCCGCCCATCGCTAGCCAATATGAATAAGCCGTGAGCGCGACCATCTCTTTTGAGCCTACTGCTGGTGGCAGGCCATTCATTGAATAAGTAAAACAGCCTTGGATACGTTCTGCGTAGCTGTTTACCTTGTCATTTTTCTTACGGTAAGCAGGGTAGGCCATATACGCTCCCCATAGAGGCGCCGCATTCGCCTTCATGCCCGCTTGCATGTGGCAGTTGACACAGTTTTGTTCATTGCCTACGAACGTACCACGCATCTGTTGTGAATCGACAAACAGCGAATAACCCAATTTTACTTTGTCGCCAAACTCCCCTGCAGGAATATCGACCAAGTCTCGTGGCACCAGATATTTGTTATCTTGAGGTTTCTCAACAGCTGGCAGTTCGGTTTGGCGATCGGGCAACTCACCTTCGGCGTAAGCGATTCCAGAAGCAAGGGTTGCGGTAATTAAGAGTAATGTTTTCATGCGAGCCCTTTAGTATCGGAAAGATGCGAAATAGTAAGACAGGTTTTTGATTTCATCGTCGGTCAACTTACCGGCGATATTGCCCATCATGTTCAAATCATCACCCTTACGAGTGCCGTTTTTCCAAGCGTTGAGCTGAGTTTGAATGTAGTCGGCGTGCTGGCTCGCTAGGCGTGGGAACTTGTCTACGCCCATACCACTTGGCCCATGACAGGTTGCACAAGCTGGAATGTTTCTATCCCAATCGCCTTGGAATACAAGCTTACGATAAGGGTTATCAATATCTGCCTGAGAGCCGCGCTGCTCTAAATCAGTGAATTCATAAGAAGGAAGCGAAGCGAAGTACTCGGCAACTTCACGACGAATCGCAGGATCAGACACACCATCCGCCATCCCTTTCATGATCGCGCTTTGACGCTCACCACTTGAGAATAAGACCAGTTGATGTTCTAGGTAGTCAGCATTGAGCCCTGCAAGCATAGGGGCGATGTTGGGCATGCCTTTCCCGTCGGCTTGGTGGCAACCGCTACAGGTTTCTGCGGCTTCTGGCATTGGATTAGGCGCTGCTTGTGCAAAACCGGATAAAGAAAGGCTTCCCAGAGCAGCGATGCAAAGCGTTAGAGTTTGAGTTTTTATGTTCAGCTTAATCATGAGGCGTCGCTATTGGTTGTAATGCACGCATTTTCGACATAATTGGATGTTCGCGCTATTGTGGATTTCCACATTAATTCACTTGGAACTTGAGGTAAGTCTCACATTAATAACCTCAATCACCATAATGGTATTGATGTGAATTTCGATAGGCGAATCTAACTGCCGTTAACGAAATGCAAGGGAACTGCCATGTTCGCCTCGGTGTAACTGCTTGTTAAGGCTCTTTTATGGCACCGATTGTATAAGCATAGCCGCTTTATGGAGGCTGGCTAAAAAAGTTACGGTGAAAAGAAGAGAAGACAAGAGAATAGAAGTGAAGAGAGTTCGCGGGTTAGATTGAATGTTGCGGGTTGGATTGAATGTTGAGGCTTAGATTGGATGTTGCGGATTGTATGCTGCCGATGTTTTGGCTGTTAAAAAAGCAGAGCAACCTCAAATGACGAAGTTGCTCTGTTGCGTTCCTATTCAGAAATGATTAGAGATAGGTATTGGGTCACTGATTAGACTTTGTAGATCTTAGCCGGAAGCGCTTGTCTTGCTGCTGCGCCTACAACCCAATCCAACATGACGCCTTTGCCTTCTCTCGTCGGGTCAATTAAACCAATATCATTGATGTTAACGCCATCGTTTGACTTCATCTTCACTGGTTGTTGTGTGTCACCAATCCAGTGTGCACGTTCACCGAGCTCTTTGTGTCCAAAGCCGTGTTCAAAGCCTAATGTTCCTAGTTTGATGCCATCAATCACCATCGCCAACGCGTGTGTGGTTGAACTTGGTGTTTCAATAGCAAATACGTCACCGGTTTTGATGCCCGCTGAAGAGGCGTCTTGAGGGTGAATGTAAACAGGGTTTACGCCTTTAATCGATTCCAAGCGTGGTGACAAGTTAGATACCGCACTGTGAATGTTGGACTTAAAGTTAGTCAGAGTAAATGGCCACTCTTTTACTGGGAACTGCTCAGCCAATGGCGTACCGTCTGCCAGTTTTTGTGGATACCAAGTCGGGCAACCCATGTACTGCTCGCCACTGATGGTGTTGCGAGAGGTACCAAGCTTTTCATTCCAAATAGCCAGTGGTTTGGTCCATTTGTACTTCATGGTTTCATTTGTGTAGGCATTGGTTGCGTCTTCGAAACGACCGCCACGCGCAAAGATGTACGCCACTTTGAGCATCTCTTCTGGTTTAAGCGTTTTGTTCATCACAGGCACTAGGCGCTCTAGACCAGACCAAACGATATCTTCAGCGTCTACATTCGGCACACCGCCTTTTGCGAATGCCAAGTTAGCTGCAGAGCGAAGGTAGAAATCTTCAGCGCTATGAATACCGTGCCAGTTACCTTGGCTGTCTTTAATTACGTTGTCGCCGAAGCCACCCAAGTCGAGAGTTTTCGCCAGATCAATAAAGAAGTTTTCTAAGTTGATGGCACGTCCGTCTTGAGTACGTGAGGTTTTAGGCTCAACTATCGGCCAGCGAGCGGTGATCGATTTGGTCGCGACGCCATGCCACGGTGTTGCCATGCCCCAGCTTTCGTAGGTTACGGTGTCTGGCACGAGGTAATCCGATAATGCTGTTGTCTCATTGATGAAGGCATCGATAGAGACGATCAAACCCAGTTGCTTTGGATCTTTAAGCTTCTCGCCTAATAGGTTGTCTAAACCCGGAACGCCATAAAGTGGATTCGCCATGTGGTTGATCCACGCTTTTGCGCGGTAAGGGTAGCCATCAATTGCAGCTGATAAATGCTCGGTTAAAAGCGGTGCTGATATTGGATACCACGGCGCGCGTGTTGGGTAAGGTGATTCACCGGCCGCAACGCGACGTTTGTATTCGCTGGTCTTGTGATACGGGAATTTGCTGCGAGACAAGAACACGCCTTGTGGCTTAGTCTTACCCTTGAACTTGGTAAAGTCGTAACGTGGGCCTGCAACAGAAGTTGGGTAGCCACCCGCTTTAGCCATCGCCCCGCCTTTTGCGTTGATGTTACCGATCAGCGCGTTCAGCATCAGAATAGAGAACGAGTTGTAGAAGCCGTTGGTGTGCATGTTACCACCATGAGTATCGACGACTGCTTTTGTACCGTAACTAGTGAAGCGTTTTGCCAGCGCAATAATTTGGTCTTGTGGGATTTCACACTGCTCGCTGTAGTAAGCAAGGTCATATTTGAAGGCTTCTTCTTTCAATCTTTGTAGAGAAGACTTAACACGAACGGTCTGACCATCGATTTCTACGTCTTGATCGACAAACAACGCCGCCTCATCGACCTGAACATTTGATGCAAGTAGTGACGTTGTCACATCAAGTGCAACAAATCCATCATCGTCAGACATCGGTTCGCCTGTTTCTAGCAACCCTATATCCGATGCACGAAGCATGCGCCCGTTTTGTGGGTGTGTTTCGTCACTGATCACAAGGTGAGATGCATTACACCAATGGGTGGTGCCTGCTTTCTGCATCGCTTGTGCGCTTGGGCGAGACAAGAAGTCGTGATTGTATCGTTGGTTCTCAATGATCCATTGGATCATGCCCAGTACTAATGCTGAATCGGTGCCCGGTTTGATCGGTAGCCAGTTGTTGCGATCGCCCGCAGCAAGGCTTGAAGATCCTGCAGGAAGGCTCGGAGTCACTATGGTGTAGCTCAGTTTTCCGTTGGTACGAGCCTCAGCCAGTTGTCTTGCTTGGCGCTTAAACGGATTACCCGCTTGAGCTGGAGACATACCGATGAAAAGAATGAACTCTGCGTTGTTGAAGTCAGGCTTTAAGTGCGAGAATTTGTCTAGATCATTCATGATCGCACCTGAACCTGCGCGGAACGCATAGCCACAGTAAGAGCCGTGGTGACCAAAGTTGCGAGTACCGTAGCTGTTAAATGCAAAGCGCTTCAAGATGTCGTCACGGCCTTCATTACCGGCATTGGTCACAAGCAGTTGGTTAGCTTTTGGTCCGTATTCAGGGTTGTTCGGATCAAGTGGTGTTTCGATGTCGCGAATCGAACGTAGACCTTCGACTTCGCCTTCACCAAACAAGTCACCACCTTCGGTGATCTCAGAGATAAGTTGTTCGTAGCTGATCGGTTCCCACTTGCCTTCACCACGCTTACCTACGCGTTTGAGTGGTTGAGTGATTCGGTATGGACTGTTTTGAATCTCTAACATGCCGTTACCGCGGGCGCAGGCTGTCGAGCGATTATTGATGCCTGATTCACCAGACAAGCCAATGTAGGCCTCTTTTACAGGCGTTTCGAACGGGATTTGCTGATCACTTGATAGCGGGTGGTACGGGTTACCTGAGATACGTAAGATCTCGTCGTTGCGATTATCGATACGCACACGCAAGCCACACAGTGTCCAGCAACCAAAACACATTGATGGTGCAACGCGTTGGTTTGGATTCGGCGAGATCTTACCTTGCTCATCGACATTGTATTCCGTCTCTAACGAATTACCGTGGTGGATGTGATTGGTTTTCTTACCGGCAGTACCGTTGATAGCACCGTGAACCATGTGTTTTGTGGTTGTCGCATAACCTGCAGCAAAAGCTCCAACACCACCGGCAGCAAGGCCTGTTTTCAAAAATTGACGACGTTTGTTATCCATGATGACTCCTCAGACTACAAGCTATGTGAGCGGTTAAGTGGTGAAGGTGTATTTTGGTTTGGCTTCGATGTTGTCTTTGGTGCAGAGCCAGTTGTTCGTGTAGAACCAGTAGACACGATTTCAGAGGCGAATAAGGCAAGTGCTAACCAAAGACCACACATACCAACAATGCCGAGTAAACCTGCACTACCCATAGGCAACTCATACGGGAATGCACCCACATCAAAGCGTGGAATGGTTTGAACTTCCATCATGGTGACCCAACGTACCGCCCATGCTGAAACGATGGTCGCAAGCGCAACACAGATAATTCCTAGCTTGCTTTGCGATAGACGCTGCAGCGGAAGAACCAAGATCATGCACAGCAAAATACTAGTAGTCATGATGCCTAAATTAATGCCCCAAGCGTCGTTCTCATACAGATTGAAGTGACCATGGTTAGATGCCCAAATCGACGTAAGAATGATGGCAAGGCCACCGGTTAAGGTAATGGTTCTTTGTACCAGTGCGAGGTCTGTTGGTTTTAAGCTTGGCTTGCTTGAAGGCAGTAGAGCCCAAATCAACAGCGTTAAACCCGTTGCAGCAAAGAATGCGGTCGTGAACCAAAGCAGCGGGGAAGCCGGTTGATGCCAAAGCGGTCGGCTCGCCAAAATTGCAATCTCGGCGCCAGTGTAAAGCGCAATACTTAAGCCCGAAACTGCTGTTGCAGCAGCGAGTGCAATCATCAATTTTGTTGAAACCTGCCATTGCCCCAGTGTTAGCCAAGACAAGCGTTTTAGAAGCGGGTTTTCACTTTTTTTAAGTTGTGCGATGTCATCGCGTAGGTAAACCCATGCGGTAGCGACAGACAGACCAGAAAATAGAGGAAGAAACAGAGAGCCTAATGACATCCATGACCAAGGTGTGATGTGAGCGTAGAAGTGCCACGCACGGCCAGGTTGGTGTAAGTCACCGGTTAGCGCCAGTGGGCCAACAATTGCGCCGATGGCCATTACAAGCACAAGGGCTGAACGGAATTGATGACTGGTAGAGTTTTTGAATATCAGTGCAATCAAAAACAGAATAGCCGCTGCGTAAGCCGAACCAATGTAGAAGAAATATTGAACTGCCCACGGTAGCCAAGCGATCTCTTGAGCGGGAACTAACACCTCAGTGATATTCATGCTGTCTCTCCTTGTTTGCCTTGTGTCGCGATTGCCAATTCTTTTTGGCTCGAGGATGAGTTATCGATGGCGGCTGGATCATAAATCGCAGGTTGGCCTTCGATGTGGCTAACGAAACGTTCGTTCATGCCGATATAGAAAACATGTGGGTTGGTATTCTGCTCTGGTTTAAGCACCTTGATGTCGTCTTGGTTTTCATTGAGTAGACGGTTGATCTCGCTGTTTGGATCTTTAAGGTCACCGATTACGCGCGCGCCACCGACACAAGTTTCTACACAAGCGGGCAGTAAGCCGTCTTCAAGGCGGTGTGCACAGAAGGTACATTTGTCGGCAGTCAGTGTGTCGTTATTAATAAAACGAGCATCGTAAGGGCAGGCTTGAACGCAGTAAGCACAGGCTACGCAGCGTTCGTTGTCGACCATCACAATGCCGTCTTCACGCTGGAAAGTCGCTTGAACAGGGCAAACCTTGATGCAGGGTGCGTTGTCACAGTGATTGCACAGGCGAGGCAACATGAATGATTTCACGTCTTGTTGAGCAGTCGAACCATCATCAAGGGAGACTTCATACTGTTTTACGGTGGTTCTGAACTGGCCAATCGGCGCTTGGTTTTCAACGCTGCAGCCAACAGTACATGCCTGACAGCCAACGCATTTACGTAAATCAATCGCCATTGCGTAGCGTTTACCTACTTCGCCTTTGCGGTCAGGTTGGTTGTTATTGCGAATGGTTGTGCTCGCTACTGCGGTGTTGATTCCGGTAATGGGAATGAGCGCAGCGCCGGCGGAAACTTTACCAAATTGGCTGAGAAACCGTCTTTTCAATGAGTCCATAGAGGTACCTATAAATGGGTATTCGATCTGTTAGGCTCATTGTCAGTTTTTGACCGTTCACGGGGTATTGTGGATTTCCACATACCCAGATCAAAGTTGATCTAGAACAAATGTGGTTTTCGCTATCTAGCTGTTATGCTTTGTTTTAGAGGCTTATTTAAGGCGATCTAAGGCATAAGTTAAGCTTAAACATGTCGTCAGCGTAAAGACGAAGTGAAATGACGAGAGAATAAAATGAATAAACAGTCCGTTTGGAGAAAGAGATTTTAGTGACCGTTCGAAAACTAATGACAATCGTTAGCCTTTGTTGGTTAAGCCTAACCGCGGGTGCGTGTTTCGCGGCTCAATCTGAACAAGCGATAGCAGCCCCAAGTCCAAAACAAAACACAAATGAACCCGACCAGATTATCGAGGTTGGCGTGTTGGCGACTCGAGGCAAACTTTCGGCACAGCAGCGTTGGCAGCCAACCATGGATTGGTTGTCTGAGCGTATTGCGGGTAAGCACTTTGTTCTCAAGCCTTTCAACTTGGAAGAAATGGCCGAAGCAGTGAAAGGGGTCACTGTCGATTTTGTTATTACTAATCCAGGTCAGGCGGTTCGATTAGGGCGTCAGTACGCGCTTTCTTGGATGGCGACTATGACCAGTCATAACTTCGAACAACCGGGTGCCAATAATACGCAAAGTATTGGTTCTGCCTTGGTGGTGAGAAGAATGTCGCCTTATATCTCTTTTGAACAGCTGAGCGGCAAGCCAATTGCGGCTGTCTCGGAAAATGCATTTGGTGGCTACCTCACAATGCGTTACCAAGTGATGCAAGAGGGGCTCAATCCCAACCACTTCTTTTCTGATACTCAATTCCTAGGTTTCCCAATTGATGCCAGCTTGTACCAACTGCGAGAAGGGCACATTGAAGCGGCTGTGGTGCCTGCTTGTTTGGTCGAGAGCATGATCAATGAAGGTTTGCTGGTGGCGGGGCAATATCGAATTATCGGTAATCAAGCGCCTGAAGGCTTCCGATGTCAAGTGTCTACGCCGCTGTATTCCAACTGGTCGTTTGCTAAAACAGAGCGAGCTTCTTCGGCATTGGCTAAGCAAATGAGTCAGGTGCTGTTTTCAATGCCAAAGAGCAGTGCGCCAGCCATTGCAGCGAATGCTTCGGGTTGGACGTCACCGACAAGCTTGCTTTCAATCGACAAGCTTTATCAGCAACTCGACATGCACCCACTGCAACAACCTTGGTGGAAGGAAGCGTTAATCTGGCTTAAGTACAATCAACAATGGGCTTGGGCGTTCTTTTTGTTAGTTGTGCTTCTTAATGCATACCACTTCTGGCTAGAGTACAAATTCAGTCGCAGTAAAAAGCAGTTGGAAGCCACGTTGCACAAATTAAAAAGTAAGAGTGAACAGCTGGAACATTCTCAACGTATCGCTGTCGTCGGTGAACTGGGAAGCAGCTTGGCACACGAGATCAATCAACCTTTGGCGGCCATTCGTAACTACAGCGAAGGTGGTTTATTGCGGATTTCGAAGAACAAACCATTGACCGATATTGAACCTGTGTTTGAGAAGATTCAGTCTCAAGTGGATCGTGCTGATGCGATCATTCAACGCTTAAGAAACATGATAAAGAAACGCTCATCGGAAAAATCTCAGACGGACATCGAGCAGTTACTCACAGACACCATTGAGTTGCTGCAATTTCGATTACAGAAACACAAGATAACCATTGATCGCCATGCTGTGGGTAAGCCTATTCAACTGCATGTTGATCCAGTGGGGTTGCAGCAAGTGATTGTAAACCTGATCAACAATGCGACCGACGCGTGTAATGCACAACAGCATCGCGAACAAAGCGCTGCGTCTGATATTGATAACAAAAACAGCGAACCACCAACAATTAAAGTGATTACCGAGTATCAACCGGATAAAGTGATGCTGTCAGTTATCGATAACGGCACGGGCTTAGATTTCACCGAGCAACAAGTCACTCAAGCCTTTGTGAGTAGCAAAGAAAATGGTTTGGGGTTAGGGCTTGCGATTTGCCAAGATGTGATTGAAGACCACAGCGGCCAAATGGCTATCAAATCATTGACTCCTCATGGCTGTCACGTCTCAGTGACGTTACCTTTTTCTCTTTCAAATGATTCATAAGGAATCTTGTTATGTCTGAACTTCATCAAACGTTGCCGGTCTATGTGGTTGATGACGATGAGTCGATGCGTGACTCATTGGTGTTCTTATTGGAAGAGCATGATTTTACGGTGTCGGCCTATGAAGATGGCCCGAGCTTTCTAGATTCAGTGGATTTGAGTGCTGCTGGGTGTGTCGTGCTAGACAGTAGAATGCCAGATATGAGAGGACAACAAGTTCATGAGTTGATGGTGAAAGCGCAGAGTCCATTGTCGGTGATCTATCTGACGGGTCACGGTGATGTGCCAATGGCGGTAGAAGCCCTACAAGCTGGTGCGGTGAACTTCTTTCAAAAACCGGTTAAAGGCAGCGAATTGGCTGAGGCGATCAAGCAAGGGCTAGAGGCTTCTGAAAAGCACTTACATATGAATGTTTACCGCCAAGCGTATGCTTCGTTGACTGAACGCGAAATCGACATTCTTAAGCAGATCATCGACGGAAAACGTAACCAGAAAATTGCCGATGAATTATGTATCGCGATGAGAACAGTGGAAGTACACCGAGCGAGTTTGATGAAGAAATTCTCAGCGAAGACAGTTGCCGAGTTGGCTTACATATACGGTCAATTGACCTAGGCGTAAAGCTGTTTCTCTATGCCAGTTGAACTAAATCTGTACGAAAATTGCACGAAGCTATTGATGGGAAAGCATCAATTGTGTCACCAAGCTTTAGGACTTTTCTGATGAAAGGCTGTCTTCATAATTTATCTATATTGAAGCAAGATCACATCGTCTATGGACTGCATACGGATTGAACCCCCTAGGCTTCTTATCGCAATGTAATCCTGAGATACTGAATTAAGTTCATTTAGGGCGAAACGTGCTAGTAACTGCACTTTTCCCTGTAATTTGAAACATAACATCCACTATGGGCAGAGCACACTCTCAACGTCGAGTCTTGTATCTGCCGAGTTAGGTTAAAATATTTTATGAGTACAATGGGAATCGCAATTGGTGCGACGGCTCTTTCGTTAATACTTGTAGCCGTATGGCTGGTTTCTTTGTCGTTAAGAAAGCAGCGAGTGGAACAAGAACGTAAAGCACGTGCTGTCGCTTACCGAAAAGCGATCGAAAAAGCGCGCATACAAGAGCAAAAAGAGCGTAACTTCAAAGCCGAAACCGGACATGTTCCGTCGATTCTGTATTTGGCGAAAGAGGCTGAACGTAACAATATTAAGGAAGCTCTATATTGGTACGACAAAGCCGCGCATTTAGATAATGTCACAGGCATGTACGGCATTGTTCGCATGAGTATGAAGCGCAAAGAAGACCTCATTTTAAGAGAAAAAGCCAACTTTTGGCAGCTCGCGATCTCAGCTTTAGAGAACGACATGGTCGCGAAGTTTGAGATGGGTAAAGCGCTCGTTTTCGGCCGCGGAACCGATAAAAATATTCCCAAGGGTTATACCTACATCGAAGAGTCTGCGACGGGGGGAAACACCGAAGCGATGCTGTTTATGGGGGAGTGGTGTCTAGACAAAGAAAACCCAGATTACTCAGCCGAAAGCTCATTCGAGTGGTACCAAAAGGCCGCAGATCAAAACAACTTAGATGGAAAAATCAAACTAGGTTTGAGTTATTTGAATGGTGTGGGTGTTGAGCCTAACCATGGTGAAGCGGTGTACTGGTTTGAGACCGCAGCCGAAAAGAACAGCGAAGAAGCCATGTTTCGTGCTGGTGAGGCTTGGATTGATCATGGTGAACACGGCAATGCTATCGCTTATATCTGGCTATTCCTGTCCGCTCATTTCGGTTATTCAGAAGCAAAACAGTTGAGGGATAAAGTGGGGGGCGAACTTGGGGTTGATGCTGTCGTAGGATTGCAGGCTCTAACCAAACCAATCATGACCAAACTTACCCAAGAAGCTGTCACCAAGCACTCGGTCGTTAAGGCGTTGAACAAGCTCTACAAACGTAACATCCCGATCCCTAAAAAGGTGAAAGACGTGACTGAAGAAGAGGAACTTGACGTGTCGAAGCCTAAAGGCAGCGATACTGAAATGAGTGACCAGATGAACGCTCAAGAAGCTAATCCAGAACGCAATCAACAACATAATCAACAATATACTTCAGATCAACACGCAGCGGCCCAAACGGGGGCTCCTCAAAGCACAGACAAGGCATCGTCACCTGCACCTAGCAGTGCGTCTTTAGACTTTAGCCAAACCAATTGGAGCAACAAAAATTAAGCCAGTAGCTTGATGAGGTGAGTGCTTCAATTAATTGAACTCATTTAGGTCACGCAGCTTATCTTAATAGCACTTCATTGGAGGAGAGGCACTCTGAGTTAGGAATGACAGGATCAAAAAAGGGAAGCTGATGCTTCCCTTTTTATTTATGTGCTATTTGCTTTTAGAGCTTAGAGCTTAGAGCTTAGAGCTTAGAGCTTAGAGCTAAAGGCTAATATCTAAGCCTAAGAGCTTATTAAGCTTTGTTTTGCTCTGCTTTACATACAGCAGCAGTGAACACTACGTCTGTTGAGCTGTTAAGCGCTGTTTCAGCAGAATCTTGAATCACACCGATAATGAAACCTACCGCTACAACCTGCATCGCTACATCGTTTGAGATACCGAATAGGCCACACGCTAGTGGGATAAGCAGTAGTGAACCGCCAGCAACACCTGATGCGCCACATGCTGAAATTGCAGCAACAAGGCTTAGTAGAATCGCAGTGAAGATATCAATTTCAATACCCATTGTGTGAACAGCCGCAAGTGTTAACACAGTGATGGTGATTGCAGCACCCGCCATGTTGATTGTTGCGCCTAGAGGAATCGATACCGAGTAAGTATCTTCATCTAGGTTTAGCTTCTTACAAAGGTTCATGTTCACTGGGATGTTTGCAGCGCTTGAACGAGTGAAGAATGCCGTTACACCAGACTCACGGATACATTGAAGTACAAGTGGGTATGGGTTTTGTTTTGTTTTCACAAAGACAAGCAGTGGGTTAACCACAAGTGCAATGATCAGCATTGAACTTAGTAGAACCGCTAGTAGTTGACCGTAGCTTGCTAGTGCATCGAAGCCTGTTGTTGCGAACGTAGTCGAAACAAGACCGAAGATACCGAATGGCGCAAGACGAATAATGAAGCGAACAATGTGTGAAACACTGTGGCTTAGGTCTTCGAAAACCGCTTTGGTTGTTGCAGATGCGTGGTGCAGTGCAAGGCCAAGACCGATTGCCCAAGCAAGAATACCGATGTAGTTCGCGTTCATTAGCGCGCTTACTGGGTTATCGACAAGCTTGAATAGAAGGGTATGAAGAACTTCAGCAATACCTTGAGGAGGGTTAGCACCTTCTGCGCCAGCAACCAAAGTCAACGTGGTTGGGAACATGAAGCTCAATACTACTGCTGTTAGTGCAGCAGAGAACGTACCAATCAGGTAGAGCACAATGATTGGACGCATATGAGTATGCTGACCTTTCTTTTGGTTTGCGATAGAAGCTGCAACAAGAATGAATACTAAAATTGGGGCTACAGCTTTCAGAGCACCAACAAACAGACTACCTAGTAGACCTGCATCTTGAGCTGCTGATGGAGAAACCATGGCGAGAACGACACCGAAAACAATACCAGCAAGGATCTGTAGAACGAGATTTCCACGAGCGATGCGGGCGAGCATGTTGTGATTTTGCATAAAATACCTGCAATTGTTAATTTATTATAGTGATGTATCTTTTTATAAAGTTGTACCAAATCCAACTATACACTAGTGGAATGGGCGGTCATATTAGCGGGATCTAACGGGGTGTCTAGGAATAGTTTAGATTTAGGGTGATTGTTTGCGCTACGTGGTGTTTTTAGAGCTAAATGTTAAAATTTTGTGCTGTGATTGAGATATAAATCTGCGTGATAATACTCATTCGGGTCAATGTTCTGGTGAGAGCGCTGTCAGTGCCCATTCACGAGATCATTGTGTGCAGAAATGATCTCATCGCGTTCCTGTTAATACAAAGAAGCCCTGTTAATACAAAAAAAGCCCCGAGCCTAATGCGTTAATGAGATCATGAATTAATGAGCTAATACGCGATAGGGACACGGGGCTTATTTACGTGTTGTAAACCTAATCTAATAATCGGTTATTTAGACGATTTTTTGATATTACGGCTCTCTGACTGCACGGTTTTGTACATTTTAGAAAGCTGTTTACTGTTCGCTCTCTGTTCTGCCAATGAGGCTCCATTTCTAGCTTGCTCTCTGAGTAGCTTCTCATAGTTAGAGAAGCGTCTTTCAGAAAGCTCACCGCTTTCAATGGCTTTGCGTATTGCGCATCCTGGTTCTGACTCATGGCTACAATCAGAGAAGCGACAATGCATGGCTAGCTCTTCCACATCAGAAAACGTTTCACTTACACCCTCGGCACAATCGGCGAGTTGTAGCTCACGCATTCCCGGTGTATCTAACAACAAGCCTCCCGATGTCAGTAAATGGAGCGATCGTGACGTGGTTGTGTGGCGGCCTTTACTGTCGTCTTCACGAATGCCACCAGTAGCTTGCTGAGAGTCACCAAGCAACGAGTTGACCAAGGTAGATTTACCTACACCGGATGAACCCATTAAAGCGATGGTCTTGCCTGTTTTACACCAAGGCGACAATACTTGAGTCGAGTCTTGATCTAGGCTGTTCACCGCTTCGATCATCAGCATCGAATCTAAGCTTTGCACTTGCTGTACTTTGTCTTCGTAGTCGTCACACAAGTCTTTCTTAGTGAGGACGATAACCGCTTCAACCTGCGCCTCATTAGCGAGCGCTAGGTAGCGTTCGATGCGGCTTAGATTAAAGTCATTGTTTAACGAGACCACGATAAACACAGTGTCGATATTGGCTGAAATGTACTGCTCCGCCACACGACTGCCTGCCGCTTTACGGCTAAAGAGCGATTGACGTTCTAGCAAGCGGTCGAATTGTAGGTCAGCGTTTAATATCACCCAGTCTCCAACCGTCATTGCGGGTTGGTTTTGATGAACGGGTAGAACGATTTCGCCTTGTTCTGACGCAAGCGCATAGCCGCTGCGATGGTGCGCGGTAATACGAGCAATGACGGAATGGTCATAGTCTTCGAGTGTCAGTTGTTGCTGGAATACAGGTTGCCATCCAAGCTGTTGAAGTGACATTGGATGAGAAAATGCAGTTTGTGAATTCATGTTTATTTACCCAGACGTGCGAGCTTTCTTTTTTATAAGAGCATTAAAGTCTTATGAGAGCATTAACTTCTTGTGAGCTCTCTTATTGTTGATGAGATCAAAAGAGTTAATGAGACCAAAAAGAGTTGCTGAGATTAAAAAGCGTCGAGACGTCAAAAATGTTTTGAGCTTGGGTCGAATTCAAATAGATAGGACCCCGGATTTAGTCATGCACTATTGGGCATGCAGGTATTGATCACTTGCGATCAATAGTAAACCGGGTAAAAGTGTGCGGTCGTCACGGGTGACGAGATGTTGGTCGATCGGTATTTCAGTTTGATTAACCAAACAAATTAACGCGTTACTTTTACTGCCAGTTTTAGTGTTTTCATTACAATCATCTTCTATTCTCCTTGGGTTATTTATGTGTTCAGGCTTTGAATAAAAAGCGAACTCAGTTTAGCAAAAAGCCACGATGGCGAGAAGTCATCGTGGCTTAATTTTGTATAATTTTTAACTGATATTCGCTTCTACTCATGATCAGTATCATTGAACATCAAGTGGTGCTTAATTAGTGATGATCGTGATTCATCTTTTTCATGCCGCTCATTACTTTCTTAACCGGCGCATCAAAGGTTTGTGTTTCACCGTTTGCGAAGGTCAGTGTCATTTCGATCTGCTCGCCTTCTTTCAGGCCATCTTTTAGGTCAAACAACATAATGTGCAAGCTACCAGGTTTAAGTTCAACTTGGCCGTTTGCAGGAATTGCGATGGTTTGAACTTGGCGCATTTTCATTACATCGCCGTCCATGATCACGTCATGAAGCTCTACTTTGCCTGCTGCAGGTGTGGTCGCTGAAACGATAGAACGTTCTTTATCGCTGTGGTTCATTAGGGTTGTGAAAACAGCACTGTTGACCGCTGAAGGTGGTGTCGCGCGAGCGTAAGCATCGTGAACCATAATGTCACCTTTAGCATGAGCAAGAGGTGTGAGCAGTAAGCCTGCTAGAGCAAGAGCTTTTAACTTCATGTTGTTGTCCTTAGTTTTTATGTTTTGGTCTGGGACCTGACTTTTTTAGTTCGAACTTTATTGAGTAAGTTCTTTATTTTTACGTTTTACTGCGTCAATTTGTTGATAGCCTCAACAATTGGCGCTGGCGTTAACGTATGCGGCACTTTGGTGATCAGTGTGCCGTCGGGCTTTAAAAAATAAAAATATGAGCTGTGGTCAAGGGTGTATTCCAACTCTGAACCTTCAAGCTTGGTCTTTCTGAAAATAACACCGTAGTTATGCGCAAGCGTTGTTGTCACATCTAACGGACCACTTAGTCCTTCCATCACCGGGTGGAAGTATTGTGCGTATTCGTATGACGCTTCTGCAGCATCACGTTCAGGGTCAAGCGAAACAAACATCGGGCGAATTTTCGCTTTTGCTTCGTCAGAGACTTGGTTAAGTGCTCCGGCTAACATCGCCAAAGAAGTCGGGCACACATCTGGGCAACGTGTGAAACCGAAGTAAACGATGCGAATTCTGTCATCGGTTTGGTCAAAGATTTCCGTTGGTTGGTTGTCCTTGCCGAAAAGAGTAGTCGCGGAGAACTCTTGTTTTGCAGCGTGTTTTTCTTGAGTTTCATTTTGCCCATCAAGATAGCTTTTGATACCAAAGCCAAGCACAAAAGCAACAACCAATGCTAACGACCAATTTCTACTCATCTTGCCATCCTTATTGCAGGGTTTACAGTATCGACACCATCAGTGAGCTCACCAATCCATGTCATCTTATCTAAAGTACATACAGGTAAAATCACATCACCTTCGTAGGTATTATTGCCAATGCTATTTAATTGAAAACGCGCTGAGCCCATCTCCATTTCTAAACCGGTGAGTGACAACATCAGTGTTTCAGATGCGGCACCTTCCCAAACTACCTTTATCTTCGTGGGTAGAAGAGGTTGCGCGGTTTCGCGGTCAAGCGACATTGAAATAGATGCTTGCTCACACGATGTTGTTGAAAGCATGCAGTAATCATCTAAGTTAACTTCGGCTGTTGAGTGCTCAATGACCGACTTAAGTTTTTGAAATACTTGTGGTCCATAAAAGCCTGCCACGAGAGCGATTCCAAGAGCTGCAACCTTTAATGCTGGGTGCATGTCGTGTTCTCATCTAATTTTATAAGAGCGGCGATGTTATCACACCCCTCAATACGTGCTTGTATCAAAAAGCAATTTTGTGCGTATGGTAGAACTAAAAAAGCGAAGCCATAGGCTTCGCTTTTATCTAAATAATAGGGATGTTGAACTCAGTATTTCTAAGTTCTATCCGTTCTGAACATGTTCCAGAAGTGCGCTGAATGATTAGTCAGCGTTACGCTCTGCAAATTTCTCTAGCCCAAGAACTAAGGCAATGGCTACAAGCATCATCACAATTGCCAACACCAGCTGAGAAGGCTGAGAGGTCACTGCTTCAAAGTCGAACGGCGATAGGTTTTCTTGAATCAGAGGAACTTGCTCACCTTTCGAGTTAGTGCGCCAGCTAATGGTCTCTTTCCAAGGCCAGATTTTTGGTAGCGTACCGATCATCAAACCGGTTAAGAACACCAACGTAAAATCTCGGAATGAACGCAGCAGCCATGACAGTACGTGTGAGAAGGTTAATAAACCAAGCACACAGCCACTCAGAAATAGCGCAAGCACATCGATTTGGAACTCTTTTACGGCACCTAACACAGGGCTGTACATGCCTATCAGCAATAGAATAAAGCTGCCGGAGATACCAGGTAAGATCATGGCACATATCGCAATCGCGCCCGCAATCAGCAGGTTAATGCTGGTTGGCTCCATTTGCAGAGGCTTAAGCACAGTAATGCTATAAGCGAAGGCAACACCAAGCAGTAAAAATACGAATCGAATCATATCGCGCTTTTCTACTTGCTTAAGAATATGGAAAACCGACACCAAGATAAGGCCAAAGAAGAAAGACCACAAAGGAACCGGGTGCGTGACCAATAGCCAAGAAATCAGTTTTGCGAATGTCGCAATGCTTGTGAATACGCCTGCGAACAGTGAAATCAGGAAGAAACCATTGATGTGGTTAAACGCTGCTTTGAAGCCTTCGCGTTTCCATAAGCCAAGTACGCTAGGGTTAATTCTGCGAATGCTTTCTAGCAGGGTATCGTAGATACCAGTGATGAATGCGATGGTTCCGCCCGACACGCCAGGGACAACGTCGGCTGCGCCCATTGCCATGCCTTTGAAAAAAGTACTTAAGTAGTTCATTGCTTCATAGAGTTGAGGGTGATTTTGTGCAGTATACAAACTTTAGTGTAAAAAAAGTATGAATATGCCTTTGGCGAGGTGCTTTTATTACCTTCTTAATTGTAAGGCAATAAGTTGAAGTGAACATTTGCCTAGTATTTAAAATACAAGCACTTAGTGATTTGTCATTAAGACTATCGATGAAACTGGTCTCTTATCAATATTGCATCTTGGTTGCATTCTGCAAATGCACTTTGCAATTCGCATGTGAAAATCGCGGGTTTTATGCGATGCAGGGCTTATAAAACGCTAAATTAAAGTTGGCACGCTAACTGCATTGTATAGATTGACCCTTCTTAAGCCGAGGGTCACCTAGCCAACTGACGTTGTTAGTGAACTTTGATTTGTTCACAAATATATAGAGCCAATCGCGATTATTGCGGTTGGCTATTTTTTTGCCTGTCATTTGGTTCTCTGTGATTTTTTCCTGCTATTTCCTTCATTTCCAAGCGAAAAAAAAGCCAGCCACCATGGGTGACTAGCTTATGTTTTTCTCGAATCAATCTCGAATCAATCTCGAATCAATCTCGAATCGTGAACCCGTTTTAGTACCCCATCAACTGCAGCAAGTTCTCTGCTGTGCTTATCGCTTCTTTACGGTTAGCAATGTTGAGTTTTTGGTATAGGTTACGGATGTGAGTCTTGATAGTGGTACCCGCTACATCAAGTTCTTGAGCGATCTGCTCATTACTGAATCCAGAGTAGATCAGACCAAGTACTTGCCATTCACGCTGGGTGAGTGGACTAGTGCGCACCAGTTCAGGAATATTCGGGTGATTAACCAGATTCTCAACAAAGTCTTCGTCAAAGTGAACCGAACGGCTACGTTGGGTGGTTGAGATATCTTTCATGATCTGCTGAGCACGGTGACGTTCTAAATCGCCTAACCCTGGCTTGTTGCTCAACTTATCTAGGATATGCCCGATAGTACCACCATCGACCAAGAAGTTACCGACCATACCGGTTTGGTTGGTCATGTGCAGAGCTTCTTCAAGTAATACGCGAGCGCTGTCTTCATCGTTAATCTGCGTGCGTAACACGGCTTCAACGATCAAGTTTCTGTTGGTATCCGTGATCAGGTGTGAACGTTGTGCTTCACTCTTCAAGAACGCCAACGCTTCTTCTGCTTCTTCGTATTGCTCAAGGATGATGTGAGATCTTACGATGTTTCGCCACTGAAGCTGACAGAAGTGGTTACTCGCCGATTCAGGTCGAACTGCAACACTTAACCAGTCACGAATGGCGTCTTTATCGCCTTTGACCTGCCAGAATAGGATCAATGAAAGTGATGCATTCGCCGTCCAATCTACGTGGTACGTTGATTGGCGCAACAAGTGCTGAATCTGGTCGATAAACTTCGACGCTTTATCAATTTCACCACGGCTAAGCGAGATACGAGCCAGCATCGAATAGCTATGTAGATGCTTACTTGGCGAGTGGTGGCCAAGGATGTCTAAGCCCTTGTAACAACACTCTTCCGCTTCATCCAATCGGTTCCAACACCAGAAGATTTGAGCTCGAACACGCAATAAGAATTCATGCAGAGGTACGTATTGAAGCTGATGCTCTTCAATCAATTTGAATGCGCTGTCTTGCAGCTCAAAGGCCGCTTGAACATAACCTTGAGCAATCAGGATTTCGCTCTGTTGCAAAATCGCCCACAGTGCTTGGTGGTAAACCTGATATTGACGTGCAAGCTTTTCAGTTTGCTGCATCATTGGCAAGGCACGGCTTAGATTGCCCATTACGTGATTGACTTCGCCAACAACAGAGGTCGCAACAATACGGCTGCGATAAACGGTGGTATTCAGCTGGCTTAGTGAAAGCTCAGCCAATTCCAATGCTTTTTCTGGTTCATTACTATTAATAGCAACTTGCGCACGCAGGGCGTTGTATTGACCTTGCTGCTGAGTATCCAGTTCTATGTTTCGAGCTTGATACTGTGTTTCGGCTTCTTCTAATAGAGTGCCTACTTGATCATAGCGGTGCTGACTCTGTGCCAGCCAAGCGCGCAGCATTGATAGCTTCGGCTCACTGTATAACTGGTCCGTGGTGAGCTGCTTGATCGCCATCTCTAGCGATGAAAGCTCGCCTTGGTTGAACATCGGCCAACCGTGTTCGGTTAGAATTTGAATGATCAGCTCTGGATCTTCTGCGCGTTGTGCATGTCGCAGTGCTTGATGAGGCGTTTTCTGTTTGATCCATGCTTTCGCGGCACTTCTGTGCAACTCGGCTTCTTGTTGTGGGATTCGAGCTTGGCGCTCGTGGGCGAGAAATTCACCAAATAGGTTATGGAAGCGGTACCAGTTTTTTTCGCCTTCAAGAGGGTAGATGAATAAGCCAAATCGGTTGAGTGACTCGATCATCCCCAGTGCATCTTCACGCTGGGTAAGCGCGCAGACTAATTCGTCATTGAAATGATCAAGTACTGAACACTGCATCAAGAACTGTCGGGTTTCTTTATCCAGTAGATCGAATACTTCTTCAACCAAGTAATCCCAAAGGTGGGCATGGTTAAAGTGAGAGAAAGACTCGGCCGATTGGGCCAGCGTGCGTTTTTGATGTTGTGCTTGAAGGGCAATAAGCTGAAGTGCAGAAGGCCACCCCTCAACATAAGTACAGATACTGCCAGCTGTGGTGTCATCTACACCATCAGCGACACGTTGATTGAAGAAGCGCGTCGTCTCTTCAGTATCAAAAGCCAGAGAGTCGTTGCCAATCTCAATCATCAGATCACGAACACGAAGGTTTGCAGTGCCAAGTGGTGGTGTCCCACGGCTAGTCACAACAAGCGTTAGGTTGTCGGGCATGTGCTTGAGGAAAAAGCGCATCGCCTCGTGAATGTCATCGTTATTAACTAAGTGGTAGTCGTCCAGCACGAGGAAACATTCCTGGTGGAATTCAGACATCTCGGCGAACACTTCGCTTAACAAAGAATGCAGTGATGAGAACTGTCGCTTTTCTGCCAGTTTTTGGGCATTAGGACAGGCATTTTGAGTCGCTTTGTTAAGTGATTGAAGTAGGTAGTTGATATAGCGAAAGGCATCATTGTCACTATCGTCAATGCTGTACCAACCCACATTGGGTTTATCTACCAGCCATTGCGCAGCCATAGTGGTCTTGCCATACCCCGCTGGAGAGCGGAACAGTACGAGCTTGTAGCAATCTGCATTCTGAAGCAGATCGAGAACTCTAGGTCGCAGGATTGCATTGTGTAAGCGGCCGGGACGAGTCAGTTTCGAAGGGATCCACATATCGAAGTTTTACACCTATTCCGTGGCTATGTTCTGGAATATCCCAATCTATCGTTGAGTGCACTCCAATGACATTAGCCTAATTACTTAAGTCTTTACTCATATTACGTGAAGCAAAACGTTACCGACTATGATCCTCCTCAGAAACCTTGCACTCCTGCATGTTTTTAGTGTTCTACGCCCTTTATTTGTGACTTTGCTCACCTTGCGGGGTGGTTTGTGAATGTGACTTTGTCCTTACCTACACATGTTTCTCTGCAAAAGATGAGAGGCGGAAAATATTTTCGTGATCTGAAACTCAGATTTGGCAATGACTTTAAATGGGTTAAATAAAAGTCACATCATTTGAAGTTAAGTTATCGAACGGGAGCTTGTGATCCCAGTCACTCCAAGTTTTTGTTCGAAGTCAGAACATGAGAGTCAGATCACTAACCCAATGTGGGTACGCCCCCTACGCCCTCCCATCTACTCCTAGTTAGTCGTACGGGCGGGAGGATGTTTAGTTAATGGTGACCATGCACGATATGTCACAGATGAATTAGAACTATTAAAAGCGAGATTTCTGAAATGAAACCAACTCAGCAAAAAACTTTCGATAAAGTGTCGTTCCAAGAAAGCGTTAAGAAACATTTATCTGCAACCTACGCAACAACGATTGAAAATGCAGATAGCCGCGCATGGTACCTAGCAATGGGTCGCGCATTAGCAGAACTCACAACATTCGACCTGCTAGAAACTGAAAATGATGAAAAAATCAAAAACGCGAAGAGTGTTAACTACCTTTCGCTAGAATTCTTGATTGGTCGTCTGACAGGTAACAACCTAATCAGCATGGGCCTGTATGAGCAAATCACTCATGCAATGGAAGAGCTAGGTCAAAACCTAACTGACCTTCTAGAAGAAGAACGTGACCCATCACTAGGTAATGGTGGCCTTGGTCGTCTTGCAGCTTGTTTCATGGATTCTTGTGCCGCTCAAGAATACCCAACAGTAGGTTACGGTCTTCACTACGAATACGGTCTATTTAAACAGTCTTTCCAAGACGGTCGCCAACAAGAAGCACCAGACGCGTGGCGCGGTGTTGAGGGTTACCCATGGGAAGTGGCTCGTCCAGAGCTAGCACAACACATTGGTTTTTACGGTCATGTAGAAGTTGAATTCGTTGACGGTAAAGAAGTTCGTACTTGGGTTCCTGGTATGGAAGTAAAAGCAATGCCTTGGGATCTGCCTATCGTAGGTTACGAGTCAAACACGGTTTACCCGCTACGCCTTTGGGAATGCCAGGCAATTGCACCATTCTCACTAGCAAGCTTTAACAACGGTGATTACTTCGAAGCGCAACACTCGCTAATCGATGCAGGTAACATCACTAAAGTGCTTTACCCGAACGACAACCACGAGAAAGGTAAGACACTGCGTCTAATGCAGCAGTACTTCCACTCAGCAGCGTCTGTTCGCGATATTCTACGTCGTCACGAAGCTGCAGGTTTCTCTTTAGAAGATCTGCCTAAGCAAGAAACGATTCAGCTTAACGATACGCACCCAACGATCGCGATTCCTGAATTGATGCGCATCCTGATCGATGAGAAAGGTTTAACTTGGGACCAAGCTTGGGAAATCAGTGCTCATACGTTCGCATACACGAACCACACACTACTTCCTGAAGCGCTAGAGACTTGGTCTGAATCACTGATCAACCGTCTTCTTCCACGTCACATGGAAATCATTTTTGAAATCAACCACCGCTTCATGCAAGAAGTTCGCAAGATGTGGCCTGGTGACGGTGAGAAGCAAGCGAAGCTTTCTATCATCCAAGAAGGTTTCCACCGCATGGTTCGCATGGCAAACCTATGTGTGATCGGTTCTTACAAAGTAAACGGTGTAGCTGCACTTCACTCTCAACTTGTTAAGAAAGACTTGTTCCCTGAGTTCAACGAAATCTTCCCAGGCAAATTGACTAACGTAACGAACGGTATCACGCCACGTCGTTGGTTGAAGTTCTGTAACCCAGGTCTATCTACGCTAATCACTGGCAAGATCGGTACTGAGTGGCCAGCAAAACTTGAGCAGCTTGAAGGTATCGCTAAGTTTGCAACAGACGCGAAATTCCAAAAAGAATTCATGGCTGTTAAGAAAGAAAACAAACAGCGTCTTGCTGATTGGGTTCAAGAGAACATGGGTATCGAGCTAGATACTAACGCTATCTTCGACGTGCAAATCAAGCGTCTACACGAATACAAGCGTCAACACCTAGATTTGCTACACATTCTATCTCTGTACCACCGTATTCTTAACGAACCTGGTTTCGAGTGTGAGCCACGCGTATGTTTCTTCGCAGCGAAAGCAGCACCGGGTTACCACCTAGCAAAAGAAATCATCTTCGCGGTTAACAAGATTGCAGAGAAGATCAACAACGATCCTCGCATCGGTAACAAGCTTAAAGTGGTATTCATCCCTGACTACCGTGTAAGCATGGCTGAAATCATCATCCCTGCAGCAGACGTTTCTCAGCAAATCTCACTGGCTGGTAAAGAAGCATCGGGTACAGGCAACATGAAGATGGCTCTAAACGGCGCTCTAACTATCGGTACGATGGATGGTGCAAACGTTGAGATCCGTGAAGAAGTTGGCGATGAAAACATCTACATCTTCGGCCTAGACGTTGATGGTGTTGTTGCATTGAAAGCTCAGGGTTACAACCCATACGATTACTACAATGCAGACCCGCTACTGAAAGCATCTCTAGACCTATTGACTGGCGATGAGTTCTCTCCAGGTCAACCAGGCCTTCTACGTGCAACGTTTGATAGCCTACTAGACGGCGGTGACCCTTACCTATGTCTAGCTGACTTCGCATCTTATGTGAAAGCACATGAAGACATGGGCACGCAATACAAAGACCAAGCAGGTTGGGCTAAGAAAGCGATTCTTAACACAGCATTGGTTGGTAAGTTCACATCAGATCGCTCAATCCGCGACTACGTGAACAACATCTGGAAGCTAGAAGCCGTTAAACGTTAATAGTTCCCAAGTAGCCAAGGCAGTTTCTGCCTTGGCTCAATTAGCTTGTGAGCAAACAGACGGCTTATTCAGATAGCAATGCTTACAAACTGATTGTCACAAGCTAATTGATTAGTAAAAAATTAAATAAACAACCCTACAAAAATTGAAAGCGTTAGAACGTTTTCGGAGAGAGCGATGAAAGAACAGACCGTATTAAAACAAGTCGCAGAAATGGCAAATATTGCCGACAGTTACGTTAGTGCGTGGGGCGATGAAGCACAGGTATCAGACGAAACGATTACGTCTCTATTGGCTTCATTGGGCTACGATACAAGCAGCGATGATGCACTATTAAAGTCAGCAGAAAGAAAACACAAAAAAGATGTACTAGACCCAGTTCTTGTCTTGCGTGATGGTGAGCCAGTAGAAGTGGCGCTGAATTTAGGTGTTAGTGCTCGTGAAAGCGAGTTCAGCTGGCGCTTAGAGACCGAGCAAGGAGAGGTACTTGAAGGCTATCTTCAATCTCAAGTCGTTCGTGATGAGCGTGCCGAGGGTGGCCCTTTAGTGTTTGCACTGCCAAGTGATTTGGCATGGGGTTATCACAAGCTAATTGTGAGCCGTAAACGTCGTAAGAAGCCTTACGAAATGACACTGATCATTACGCCAAAAGCGTGTTTTAAGCAGGCGCCAATCGAGCAAGGTAAAAAGCTTTGGGGTCCAAGTGTTCAGCTTTACACGCTAAGAACTCAGCACAACTGGGGTATTGGTGACTTCGGCGATCTAAAACAGCTTGTTGCCGATATCTCGTCTCGCGGTGGTGATTTCGTTGGCCTAAACCCAATTCACTCATTGTTCCCAGCGAACCCTGAAGGCGCAAGCCCATACAGCCCGTCTTCACGTCGTTGGTTAAACATCCTTTACATTGATGTGAGCTCAGTACCTGAATTTGCATTAAGTGCAGAAGCACAACAAACCGTAGGCAGCGCAGAGTTCCAACAGCGCCTGCAGAAAGCTCGTGAAGCGCACTGGGTGAATTACACTGAAGTGTCTGAGCTGAAGATGAGCATCTTACCTCTGCTATTCGCAGAATTTAAGACTCGTCATCTAGACAAGAACAGCGACCGCGCACAAGCGTTTTTAGCGTTCGTTGAAGAGGGCGGTGAAAGCCTAATGCATCAAGCGGCGTTTGATGCGTTGCACGGTGAACTGCATGCTGAAGATTCAGGTATGTGGGGATGGCCAGTATTTCCTGAAAAATACCGTACATTCGATAGCCCAGCAACACAGAAATACATCAAAGAGAACCTAGAGCAGGTACATCTTTACATGTACCTGCAATGGATAGCGGATTGCCAGATCAACGATGCACAGTCTCTTGCAGAAGAGAAAGGCATGGCCGTTGGCCTGTACCGTGACTTGGCGGTAGGTGTTGCAGATTCTGGCAGCGAGACATGGGCTGATGAAGGCAACCTAGTGATGGATGCGAGCATTGGTGCTCCACCGGATATTCTTGGTCCTCTGGGTCAGAATTGGGGTCTACCTCCACTAAACCCAGAAGTACTTCAGGAAACCAGCTACGACGCTTACATCAAGCTACTTCGCGCCAACATGAAGCACTGTGGTGCACTTCGTATTGACCATGTTTTAGGTCTGCTGCGTTTATGGTGGATTCCAAAAGGTGAGAACGCAACGAAAGGCGCGTACATTTACTACCCAGTGCAAGATATGCTATCGATTTTGGCGCTTGAATCTCACCGTTACCAATGTAGCGTTATCGGTGAAGACTTAGGCACAGTGCCAGACGAAATCGTCGATATCCTAGCGGATGCAGGCGTACATTCTTACAAAGTGTTCTTCTTCGAAACATCGGAAGACGATGGTGGTTTCATTTCACCGAAACACTACGCACCACAATCGATGGCAGCATTGTGTACTCACGATATGCCAACGCTACGCGGTTTCTGGCACTGTGATGATTTGAAGATGGGTCAAGAGATTGGTTTATACCCAGATGCAGAACAGTTAGAAACCTTGTTCGATGATCGTCTGGAGTGCAAACAAGGTATCTTAGATTCAGTGGCATGGCATGGTTTCCTACCGGAAGGTGTTGGCCGCGATGCAAGCCAAGTACCGATGGACTCTTATCTTGCAGAAGCACTTCAACTGCACGTAGCGGCTGGTGGTTCGACACTTCTTAGTGTTCAACTGGAAGATTGGCTAGAGATGGACAAGCCAGTCAACATTCCTGGTACTGTAGATGAGTACCCTAACTGGCGTCGTAAACTATCAATGAACTTGGACGAAATCTTTGCGCATGAAGGGGTGAATCGCATCGCTTCTAAGTTGACAGACGTTCGAGAAAAAGCAGCGAAGTAATGATATTGAGTGGCTTGAATTTAAGTGGTTTTTTGCTTACGCCGTACGAAACTACAACCTCGGTCACTCAATAATGAATGCTCATCTGGTAGAATAAACCGTCGTTATATTGCCCGCACTAATAGCGGGCATTTTTGTATTATATTTTTTGGATGTTTGGTTAGGGAGAAACGTTTTGGAACTAAGTTCGATTTCAAAGCAAAAACAAATATATACCCAACTATCACAGGCTTGTTTTACTGACCCTTTTGCTTTTCTAGGGCCATACTTACCTTCTGAACAAGGTGCATTACGCGTATGGATTCCAGGGGCGGATAAAGTCGAGTTGATTGTTGGAAAGGAACCTCGTATTGAGTTAGCGCGAGAGGGTGAAAGTGGCTTCATTCTTAAGCAAGAAAGAGACTTACGTTTTACCCATTACAAGTTAGCAGTAGATTGGGCTGGGGAAGAGCAGATCATTGATGATCCGTACCAGTATCATGAACTTTATGCTAGCTATGAAGATCTTCATACACCGAAAGACATGTACCATCACATGGGGGCTCAATTTGTTACTTTAGAGCGTGATGGTCAGGTTATTTCGGGTACTCGATTTTTAGTTTATGCACCGCATGCAACAGCGGCAAGCTTGGTGGGTAACTTCAACGCTTGGGATGGTCGTCGTCATCCAATGCAACGCTTAGATTATGGTATGTGGGGCCTATTCATTCCTGAGCTGGAAGAAGGCGCTCAATACAAGTTTGAATTAAAAGGACCTGATGGTGAAGGCTTACCACACAAAGCTGATCCATGGGGTTTCTACTCTGAGCAATACCCATCATTTTCATCGGTTACTTACGATCACGCTCGCTACGAGTGGCAAGATACTCAATGGCAGAATCGCCCAGTTACGCAAAAGCGTAAAGAAGCACTTTCGTTCTATGAACTGCACGCTGGTTCTTGGAAGCGCAACGCTGAAGGCGAATTCCTAAACTACCGTGAGCTAGCCGCGGAGCTTATTCCGTACTTGACTGATCTTGGTTATACACACGTTGAGTTGATGCCAGTTTCAGAACATCCGTTTTACGGCTCTTGGGGCTATCAGCCAATAGGCTTGTTCGCACCAACGAGTCGTTTTGGTTCTCCAGATGATTTCAAATACTTTGTCGATCAATGTCACCAAGCTGGCCTAGGTGTTGTTCTTGATTGGGTTCCTGCACACTTCCCAAGTGATGATCACGGTCTAGCAAACTTCGATGGTACGCCTTTGTTCCATGATCCAGATCCACGTCGTGGTTGGCATCAAGACTGGAACTCGTACATTTACGATTTAGGCAAAGAACATGTTCGTCGTTTCTTGGTAGCAAACGCTCTGTACTGGTTCGAACAATTCCATATCGATGGCATTCGTGTTGATGCGGTTGCTTCGATGTTGTACCTCGATTATTCGCGCAGCCATGACCAATGGATACCGAATGCGGATGGTGGCAATGAAAACTACGACGCTATCGCAACCCTTAAGTGGATGAACGAAGAAGTGTATAAACACTTCCCGAATGCGATGACGATTGCTGAAGAATCAACGGCTTTCCCAGGTGTTTCAGCACCGACCTTTATGGGCGGCTTAGGCTTTGGCTTTAAGTGGAACATGGGTTGGATGCACGACAGTCTGTCTTACATTCAAGAAGACCCAATTAATCGTAAATATCACCACGATACAATTACTTTCCCACTGGTTTATGCACACAGTGAGAACTATGTATTGTCTCTGTCTCACGATGAGGTGGTTTACGGTAAAGGCTCTATCCATGACAAGATGCCTGGTGATGAATGGCAGCAAACAGCGAACTTGCGTGCTTACATGGGTTACATGTATGCGCAGCCGGGTAAGAAGCTGAACTTCATGGGTGCTGAGTTTGGTCAGACGGCTGAATGGAATCATGATGATCAACTGCAATGGTTCTTGTTAGATTATGAGCGCCATCAAGGTGTACAGCGTTTAACCAAAGACTTAAACAACTTGTATCGTTCTGAAGCTGCTATGCACGATCTTGATTTCGACCCGAAAGGCTTTGAATGGCGTCTTCAAGACTCTGCAGAAGCGAGTGTTCTTGCGCATGAACGTATTAGTGAGTCTGGTGAGCGCGTGTTGGTAGTTTCTAACTTTACGCCTGTTCCTCACGAGCACTTCCGCCTAGGTGTTCCAGCACAAGGTAAGTACTCACTGTTGTTGAATACTGACTCGGCTGATTACGCGGGCAGTGGCTTTGAAGTGAAGCCGACGGCTGAGATTGAATCAGTAGCAAGCGAAGGCTTAGATACATCGATTGAGTTGCGTTTACCGCCACTATCGACGGTTTTCTACAAGCTGAACTAGTTGAAAAATCAAAATAAAAAGGGAGCCTTTGGGCTCCCTTTTTTTCTATCTGTTTGGCTTAATGCTTGTTGAAATTCGTTAGATAGAACATTGAGCGACCTACGACAGTTTCAAGGATACGAACCGAATCGGTCCCAAAGCTCTCAAACATCTTCTCACGAAATTGACCATCTGAACTGACATTAAATTCTTCTGGACTCTTTACTTGTGATGCGTGGAAAAACATCAATTTAATAACGTATCGAAACCGTTCGTTATCTAGAGCATCTTGCCAAGATTTAACAAATGCCTCCTCTGACGAGAAGTCTAGGCTCTCGATAACAATCGATAACATATGCTTGTGAAGCACTGAGCGGATAGCGCGTGTCGATGAATAATAGCCCTGAAGCGTCGTTAAACTAATGCCAATTTCTTGAGCAATCCTTGCATAAGTTAGTGCTTCATGTCCTTCAGCCAGAAAAAGGTTTAGTACGATTTCATCGTAGTGCTTTTGGTTTTCTAGTTTCTGTACTTGAGTAATTCGAGCCATTACAAATCTCTATTGAGTGTAACATTCTGTAAACAACATATATTAAGAGTTTCTGATAGAGATCTCAAACACTATAGGTAAATAAAACGTCAGTTTATCGTCAAAAGTCGATAAACATAGATCGTTCGCTTGAATTTTAATCAGCTTTGAGCCGATACAAAAACACCGCTCTATTGAGCGGTGTGTTATTTTAAGTTGCTGTTTATATTTGGTAAATGAAAACTAGAACGGATACCAAAACAATTCAGTTTCAAGAATTCGTTTTACAATAGCCAATATCACTATCAAGGCGATGACCGTTAAGCACATAAAGTCGATACGTTTTAGAGGTGCATAGCTGTACCAAGTACGTGCTTTGTGTCGTCCAAAACCGCGCAGTGTCATCGCATTTGAAATCTCATCTGCTCTGTCCAAGCTCGAAAAAATCAATGGGCCTAACACTTTAGCAACATTTTTGATGCGAGTGATTAGTGGTGCTTTCTTTGATAGTTCGACGCCGCGAGCCTGTTGAGCATGCATGATATTGATGAAGTCTTTTTTAACTTCAGGCAAATAACGCAATGTTAAGCTCACCGCATACGCAATCTTGTAAGGAACACCGATACGGTTAAGGCTTGCTGCAAACTCAGTTGGGTGCGTCGTGAAGACAAAGATCAACGCTATCGGGAACATACTCATGTATTTGAGCGTGACAGTCACTAAGTAAAACAGTGTCTCTTGGCTCAATGAATAGTTGCCAGGAAGCGTCAACATCAGAGTTTCGCTACCGATGAGTTCAGGACCTTGTTGTGGGGCCAGTAAATACATAAATAAGGCGTTTAGGCTCAGAACACTTGCCGTACCAATCAATAGCGGCTTGTAAACACGCACTGGAACTTGAGTCAGTTTTAATAGGTATAAGCCAGTCAGGATCAAAACAACAATGAGCCTGAGATCGAAGGTTGTAAGGACAACGGTTACCCAAGCCAAGAAGAGTGCAAACTTCGTTATGCCGTTAAGAGCATGCAGTGGCGATTTTGTATCAATGTAATTGATGCCGAATTTTACTTTAGATGCATTCATTGAGCGCTTCTCTCGTAGTCGATGAAGTACTGCATAAATGCATTGGTGTTGTCGATTTTCATCATAGTCGCGAGTTCATAAATACTGGTGGTACAAAGATTTGCGCGTTCTAATAGTGATGGTTGACTGAATACTTCCGTCATCGCGGCATTGGCAATCAGCTTACTGTCTGCAATCACGATTGAACGTGTGGTGTACTCTAGAACGAGATGCATGTCGTGTGAAATAATCACAACGGTAATGCCTAAATCGCGATTGAGCTTTTGAATAAACGCCAGCATGGATGTGTAGTTACGGTAATCTTGACCAGCTGTAGGTTCATCTAAGATAAGAAGCTCAGGCTCCAATACTAAGATAGAGGCAATCGTCACACGTTTTTTCTGACCATAGCTTAGAGCTTCGATGGGCCAGTGACGGAACTTGCTTAGTCCACATAGCTCAAGAACGTTCTCAACTTTTTGTTTTATTTGATCTTCTGCAACGCCGCGGTTACGAAGGCCAAATGCAATCTCGTCGAAAATCATATGATGCGAGATCATATGGTTCGGGTTCTGCATTACTACACCGACTTTCTGACTTCTTTCGAAGATGGAAAGCTCAGATAGGTCTTCGCCATTAAGGTACGAAGAGCCTGAATCAGCGTCAATCACACCCATAACAATCTTGGTGATGGTGGACTTACCCGAGCCGTTTTTACCCAGTATTGAAACAAACTCACCCTTGCCAATCTTGAAGCTGACATCTTCAAGCGCATTCTTTTCGCCGTCGTAAGAGTAAGTCAGGCCATGTACTTCGAGTAAAGGCGTGTACTGCTTCTCTGCTAGCGGTGCAGGGCGTTCAGCAAACCAACCTTGTACTGAAGGGCGGAATCTTTTGTAATCCAACGCTTTGAGGTTTGAAAGCTTATCTTCGCTAGTCAGAGGTGCTTTTGCTGCTTTAAGCGCAGACAGATAAAGAGGTTCACGAATACCGTGCTTATCAAGTAGTTCAGAAGCTAAGATTTCATCGGGTGTCATGTCCGCGACGATTTCACCACGTTCCATTAAGATCACACGATCAATATCGCGATGCAGGACATCCTCAAGGCGGTGCTCGATAATCACGATAGTTTTGTTGGTTTCTTTATGAAGTTGGTCGATGATCTCAATCGTTGCCTTTCCTGTTTTAGGGTCAAGGCTCGCTAGAGGCTCATCAAACAGCAAGATATCGACATCATCGACTAGAATACCGGCTAACGAAACTCGTTGTTTCTGGCCGCCTGAAAGGTCGTGTGGAGAGCGTTCAAGCATATCCGCTAGGTCGACCATTTTTGCGGTCGACTTAACTAACGGGTACATATCAATGTTCGACATCAACTGGTTTTCTAATGCGAACGCGATATCTTCGCCGATACTTAACCCCACAAATTGGCTATCAGTATCTTGTAATACCGTGCCGACTTGCTCGGTATAGTCGTGCATCGAAAACTCAGAAATGTTCTTGCCGTTGATCTCTAAAGAACCTGTGACTTCACCTTTAATGGCATGAGGTATCAGACCATTGAGACACTGACCTAGGGTCGATTTACCACTCCCACTCGGTCCAATAATGACGATTTTCTCTCCTTTCTCTATCCTTAGATTGATATTTTTTAGCGTCGGTTTATCCAGCGACTCATATCTAAAAGAGAAGTTCGAAAATGCTATAGTCATTATCGCTTATGCCTCAGTCAGGTTGCGGCTTTGCTTATTGCGTTTAGCGACTGATTTAAGGATCAGGAAACCCACAACAGCGATCAGAACGGTGTTACCCGCAGCGATAATAGACAGTTGAGTGAAGACTTTCGTGAACGGTTCTGCGTAAAGAATAGTATCTAAGAATACAGAACAGCCATATCCGACAACATTACCAATAAGGGCAAGTACAACGAACAACGCAAAGTCTTTCATTGGCAGTTCGCCTTGTTGAAGGCGGTTTTTGGTTACCATAGGGAACAGACCAATAACCATACCCACGATGCCTGAGCCTAACACCCAAGTTAACCATACGCCCCAACCTGCGAACAAGTCCGTTACCCAGTGGCCAATAAAGCCAACTAAGAAGCCAACAATCGGGCCAAACAGAACAGAAAACAGTGCTAGAACTGCCATTGCTGGCTTTAATGTCGTGTTAGCAAACACTGGGACACCAAACATAGGCAAACCACCAATGCCGTACAGTGCCGCGCCTATAGCGATAACGACGACTGTTTTAGCTGAAAAGTTCATAGATAACCTCGAATACTGAAAGATAAAGCATAATAAAGAACCAATATTCGCCACTATTAATATGTGTCTCAATGAGATCGTTTTTTGGGCAAATATAAAAAATAAGGCGCGCATTATATAGCAGAACCCTTCCATAAGGGAAGGTAAGTGTCTAGATGTCTAAAATTCCATCTGAACGTGGGAATAACCCAAAGAATGCACGATTTTGTGGTTAATTGGTCAACAAAAAAGCCAGAACGAGTCTGGCTTTTTCATTCATATTAACAATATGTTAGATCTACTTGAGGTCTAGTTACCGGCTATTTATGGTCTAGATACAAGCTATGTAGTGATCTAGGTATGGATAGCTTAGTGATCTAGGTATAAGTAATTCTGCCAACTCTTCATACGAATAAGTACCTTACGCATGATAGACACGTGAGTGAAGCTGTCAGAATAAACGGCAACTTCAACTGCAGTACCCATAGGCAAATGGTAGTCAGACAGATCATCAGTGATGCTCAATTTAACAAACACACGACCACTGGTACGCAACGCATCAGTACCTAGAAGCGCGCCTCTAGCTTGGAATTGGCTCTCACCAATAGCTGGAATTACTTCATCAATACGTCCTTTGAATATTTTCCCTGGTAATGCTCTAAACAAGAACTCAGCTTCGTAACCCGGTTGTAGGCGTTGTAAGGAGTTTTGTCTGAACGCTGCGGTATAGAACTGCTCCTCTGTGTGAACAAACGTCATCACAGGAGCTAAAGGAAGTGGAACTGCCATTACACCTGGGCGTAATGCTAGTTGCGTAACGTATCCGTCAGTGGGAGCGCGAACCACGGTTTGTTCTAAGTCGAACTGAGCTTTACGTAATTCAGCTAATAAACTTAAAACAGCGGTATTTTCGCCACCGATTTCAGAATCCAAAGAAATTTTTGCTTGTTCTAGATTCGCGTCTGCAACTTTTACAGCGGCTTCTGATGCCTTGTAAGCTTGTCTGCGAGTATCTAATTGCTGTTCGGTAAAGGCGCCACTGTCATAACCGCGCTTGTAACGAGAGAACTCACGTTGGGCCTTATCTCTTTCTGCAATAGCTTTGATTTTTGCAGCCTCTGCTTCAGTGACTTCAGACTCCATTCCAAGGGCACCTTGGCTTGCTTCTTTTACTTTTGCCTCTAATCTTGCGACCTCTGCTTCAAATGGAATAGGGTCGATTTTGAAAAGAATATCCCCTTGCTTAAGAGGTTTGTTTGCCTCAACAGGAACTTCGATAACTTTACCTCTAACGCCTGAAACGACAGGTGTGGTTGAGTAAACTTGGTTACCGATCTGCGTGAAAGGGTGGTTGTAGTTCATCAGCAGAATGAGTGTGCCTACGATGATTACACCACCAAGAACGGCTGTGGGTACTGTCCACTTATTTAGCGGGATATTGAACACCTTGAAAATGGTGATACAAAGCGCCGCGTAGGTCATTATCAGCAGTAAATCCATTACTTAACCTCCTGATCTTGAGCGTTATTCTGCTCTTTAGCTTGATTCTCTTTCACTGAATCGGCTTGTTTGAGTTGCGCGATTTCTTCCTGAAGGGTGCTGACTTGATCAATTAAAATATCGACACGGTGATGGATGTCGTGTTGTTCTTCTTCAAGTTTGGCAAAACCCCAACCGCGATCTTTACGCCAGAGCGTGGCCCAAATCCAAAGAAATGGCCAAATAGTGTGTAAGGTGAATAGGCTAACCCAGCCTGAGACATGAATAGCATCTTGATGAGGGTGATTGCGTTCTTTCGCTATTTCATAGGGAATATCGTGAATAACGATGATGCCGTAAAAGATTACTAATGCTACGAAAATGAGTAGACCGAGAGCAAAATAGTCTAAAAACATAACAGGTCCTTGTAATGTTAGATATTAGTTATAAATATAGTACGCTATCATCCAAGTAATTGTTATAAAAATGATTTACCCAGTTACAAATAATGTGTTTTCGCTTCTAATGCGAACAAAATCATTGTTGAATCTTATAAAATCGTAACCACGTTTGGTGGGGAGTTTATGGCATTGGGTAAGGAAATCTAGTTGAAGCGATGAAGACATTGGTTCGATAAAGAGTATGGTTCTAAATTACGTGCATAACCACAAAGGATAAATTCGGATGTATATAGGTGAATTGGCCGCTATTGGTGCTGCGATTGTGTGGGCGTGTGCGACATGGATTTATGGGCAGTTTGGGCATCGTTTTTCTGCGATGCAGCTGAATATTGTTAAAGGCGTAGTCGCTTCTGGAATGATGCTGCTTGTGATGCCTCTTATTCCGATGCCTGAGCTTGAACTGAGTGCTAACCACTTTTGGATATTGGCTATCTCTGGCGTGATAGGTATCGCGATTGGAGACAGCGCTTATTTTGCGGCGTTGAGAAGAATAGGTGCCAACAAGACCCTGTTACTTGAATCTTTGGCTCCTCCGCTTTCAGGTGTGCTGGCGTTGATGTTCCTCGGTGCAGCCTTGACCTTACAAAGCTGGTTAGGTGTTGTAATCACCACGCTCGCAGTTACTTTTGTCGTGTTTCAACCGTCTAAATCGGTGAGCGGAGAATCTAGTGACAAAGCGCAATGGAGCGGCATTGGATACGGGCTTGTGGCGAGTGTGTGCCAGGCTTCGGGTGTGGTTATTTCCCATTATGCTCTAGTGGCAGGTGACATTCCGCCTTTGTTAGGTGCTTTGATTCGCCTGACGATTGGTGTGTTGGCTGTAATGCTCATTATCCCGTTTGTTGAGAAGAAGCCATATTCGTCAATAAAAAGAGATTTATGGGCGATGACTAAACTCGATAAGCTTTGGCTTCTAGGGGCAATCTTTGTTGGGACATTCCTCGCTTTATGGCTTCAGCAAGTGGCGTTGAAAAATGCCAATCCTGCGATTGCACAGACACTGATAGCGACCAGTCCGGTCTTTATTTTGGTGATCTATGCGCTTAAAGGAGAAAAGGTGTCAAAGCAAAGTATCATCGGGACGCTTGTCGCTTTAGGTGGGATCTCTCTGTTTTTCTATCAATAGCTCTGCCTGGATCTACGACTATTAATGGTGAGTAAGCACAGAGCATGCTCTGCACTTACTCTAATCTTATTTACCTACTCAGTGCACACCTGGTTACGGCCGTTGGCTTTGGCTCGGTATAGAGCTTTATCTGCTCGATAGAAGGTACGTTGAGTATTTTCTCCTTCGCGATGTAACGTGATACCAATGCTGACGGTTAAACCGCGTTCACCCAGTATCTCATGCCAGCCAAATTGAAAGATGCGTTCGCGGTAATTTTCCGAATGCATTTCTGCCTTAGCAAGGTTGGTGTTCTCAAGGATGACTAAGAATTCCTCTCCACCAAACCGGACACAAGATGCGCCTCTAAATTTGAAGTAGGCACTGAGTTCTTGAGATACGCTTACAATCGCTTTGTCGCCCACTAAGTGGCTGAGTTCGTCATTGATTGACTTAAAGTGGTCAATATCAACCACCATTAACGCGAAAGGCGTTTCGTGCAGCAACATGTCTTTCAGTTTTACATCTAACCATCGACGGTTATGCAAACCTGTCAGCGGATCGGTAAAGACGTCTTGTTGCAGTTGAGCAACGGCATTTTTGTGCTGCTCAGTGGTTTCTTTGAGTTCTCTATTCTCTTGTTCAGATAAGATCAGCTTGAGTTTAAGCTCGAAACGAGACAGGCGGCGCAATTGACTTGCACCAAGCTCACTGATTGGAATCTGCTTCATTAAGTCCGTTTCTATGCGGTAGCCTTTCTTCTCATAGCTCAGGGCCTCTTGGAAGTGGCCTTGATTCATACACACATCACTCAATGAGTCGTAGAAACGTTTTGCAAGCACGGGAGACGAATAGTCTTTCACTCGTTTGTCTGTACTCGATAAGATCATACTTGCGTATTCTTGCTTATTGATTGCACTTAAGCAGCGTGCGAGCTCTAAGCGAGTCATGGTGGTTAACCAGCTTGCTTGTGTGTTCTTTGCTGAATATTGAACTTTAGACAGGCAGCGTAATGCTTCATGGTACTTTTTCTTAGCACGAAGCACCTTGGCTTGATAAAGCGCTATCTGTGCGGTCAACAACTTGTCGCTGACGAGAATGCTCAGCTCTTCACATTCGTTGAGCAAATCCGTCGCCGCCGTAATACGATTGAGTAGCAGAAGGCTCGCCACCATATGCAGCTTGAATTTAAGACGAAGTGAACGACTGCTGATTGCGTGATCGATGCTATTGATCTTTTGATAGTAGCGTAGCGCTCGGCTGTGATCACCATAGGCATCACACAGGTTGCCCATTCCCAAAATAGCCATTACGTACTCATCAATGTAGCCATGTTCAACAGCGATTGATGATGAGCTGACGAATTCATTCAGGGCTGAGGTGTAGTCACCAATTTCGACGAGACGATCACTTAAACTGGTTTTCACCGTAAGGATGTCTTCGATGTCGGTAGGTAAGTGGAGCAGGTCGAGTGCCAATCTGAGTTCATCAATACTGGCTTGGTTTTGTTGCAACTCAGCACGGTATTCCGAGCTGATGATATAGCAGTGGGCTTGTTCTGTTTTGGTTGTCGAAACGTGCTGGCGAATGTGATCCCAGAATATGATCGCTTCTTCGCCCGATACCGATGACGGATCTAAACCTGCGTCAGTGATCTTACTTAATAGCGTTTCCATCAATCTCTTACCTCGGCATCATCTTCTTCTAGTTGTTCAAGAGTGAACGGGAACGTCAAAATGTCATTGAGGCTGACGGTAGGTTTTGAACCTTTTAATCCTTTTCGATGCCAAGGGAACATATCAAGCATGGTGGTTAGAGTTTTGAAGGTTTGCTCTGCTGCCTCATCTTTCTCGGAAAGCATCAGTGCGACACGTTCGGAGCTCAGCCTTGAAATGAAATCGTTTTGATTACATAGGGTATGAGCGATTTCGGTACAGACATCTAAGTAGTCGGGGTCTACGTGTTGAAACATGATGATGCTGTGATTCGAACGTTTGAGTTCTGTTTTGAAGAGAACCAATTGCTCCCACCAAAACGTCTCAGAGACAACAAAAGAAAAGTGCTTTTCTGGATCGTATTCATGTTGACCACGAATGCGGTTTATAAGCTTTCGTGCTCTCTGTTCAAGTTGGCGTTTTGAACTTCGCGCTTTATCTAGGCCAACACGTGTCGTTTGTTCGCGAAGCATACCGATAGAATATTGACGGTATTTCTTGAAGGCGATTAATGCAGCTTTAAAATCTTGGTTTTCTTCTGCAACCAAAGATTGTTGATAGCAGATCTGGCTCAGTAATTCACCATTGTCGAACTCGTTTGCAGATTGTTCAGCAAGCTTGAGCAACTCAGCGGCGTGTTCAGGTCTTTTTCTCAGAAGTTCTAATCGAGCTCGACTGATGTAAGAGTGCGCCTTCATCCAAATTAGGTTGTGCTCGACTGCAAGCGTATGCGCTTTGGCTGTTGCTCGTTCTGCATCGTCTAAGCGTTCTAAGCCAAGCAAAGCAAGGCCTCTAAAGTCCCAGACTTCGGCATGCCAGGTGTTATCTTTATGTTCTTTAAGTGCTTCTTCCGCCCCATCCAGTACCGATAACATCTCAACGTAATTGTTGAGCAGGTAATAATCCCAAGCGAGCAGTATTCTTGCTTTGCCTTCTAACCAGCCAATTCGGCTAATGTTCGCCACTTTTACGGCGAGCTGGTGGGTAGAGCGGGCTAGCTTGTATTCGTGAGTCATTCGCCAAATATTGCCGAGGCCAATCAAGCATTCAATTTGTATCTCAACTTCGTCAACCAGTGCTGATTGCTCTAAGGCATTGATCCAAAACTGTTGAGCTGAATAATATTTGGCTTGTCCCCAGAACTGGAGCGCATGTAGGTGAAGGATTTCAGGGAGGAAAAGGTCGGTGTCTAAGCGGTTCTGTCGTTTGTAGGCTTCTTTGATGTGCTTTAAACCTGTCTGGTAATCCATCAGGTTCCAGCTACATCTTGCCATCAGCATCAGTGACTGAATCGCGCCCTCTTCAAACAGAACTTGCTCTGATCTGACGAGGCACTGTTGTGCAATCTCAAGGATCACCAACGGTTCAGAGTCGACACGAGTTTTGAGTTGTTCTAGTTCTGTTTCAAGAAGGTACTGATTTTTGTCCAAGGCTTAGATCCATAATTATCGAACATATTGATAACACAATCATTATAAGAGTGTGATTTAGGATAAGCACTAATTATCTTTCGTAGAGCATGTAAGGAACATGTATCTTTTCCATTTATGGGTGTTACCTCATGTTGTTGCTTTAAAATCAATGAGTTCCCAAATAAATGTCTAGTTTATAGTTATCTATGAAAGTAGTTGCTTTAGGGTTAATGGCTGCTCAGTTACGTCTAAACGTTGTGCCGCAGTTAGCCCTTGCTTATCTTGGTAGCACAGATTGTGCCAAGCTCTGAATATGTCGAGTAATGGAAGAATGCCACCTGGACGAAGTTTACGTCTAGGTTCATTAATGAAGCTATCAAACAGAACTTGGAAGCGTTGTTGATAGAACTTAGTTTGTTGAATAGATGCGGTGTTAAACCACTGTTTTGGCTCTGGATTGTTACCTGTTAGGTAGCAAATGCCTTTCTGGTTATCACCTTGATTGGCAATAGCCCAACGATCGCGCCACCAACTCATGTGCACAATGTCGATCTTTTCAAAACTTTGATCGTCTTGCCAGCCTGGATCTTCCTCTACATACATAAGGTCAATATTTTGACTCTGTATGCGCGGCAAGCAAACGCTTAGGGCGGCAGATCTTAGTAATGGGTCTTGTGGCATATAAATGGCGACATGCTTACTCTCGTCACACATATCCAACACATGTAAGAAGTGTGCATAAGAGGTGTAAGGCGGTCGAATGAGTGCCCCTTTAGAAGGATAGCTAAACGTAGTGAGGTTACCCATAGGGTCCTCAACGTTGCCTCTCGCGAGGATCACTTGATACTGCTGCTCAATACGCTCTTTCAACTTCTCAGAAGGCTGAGGAAGTTCGAGGTTTGCCTCTGATGAGTGGTCTTTTGAGACAAAGCGTGCCACATCGTCGTAGGGGTTGTGGTCAACATTTCCCGAAGGCTCTTCATTTTGAGAGTAATTGACATGCTGGCAAAGGATATAGCCAGAATGCGCCTCGCCCGTTGCGATCCAGACCACACCGTTATTACTTTGTGGTTGTAAGCGCTGATAATGGGAAGCGAATTGATAGTCTTTGGCATGATTAACCCATCGAGCATCGATCATCGCTAATTTACGACGACAACGGCTGGCGATATGGTCAACATGATCATAGAAAGTCTTTGGGTTGATCTCTAATTTTCTACAGATTTCACGTACAGAATAGCCCATGAACAATAAGCCCATGAGGTTCTCTTGAAACTGAAGTTTTTTATTGGATCCAGACCACTTATCAACGAAGGTTGATTGGCAGTCTTTGCATCGATAACGCTGCCTGTCACCACTGTAACCGAAGGCATGATAAAGATGTTTGTGGGTATGAACCGATAGGCCAAAGTTATCGCAATCATCATTGCGGCAAGCAGGAAGGCCATCGCTGTGAAGTTGTCTCAGGCGATGAAGTTCGCTTAACACTTCACGATTGTTAAGTAAGGGGGGGAAAGCTCCACATTCACGACAAACCATCGCTGGACGCTTAGGGTTAGCGTGTTGCAAAACATACCGTTTTGCATCGCTCAAGCCAAAGTTGTCACACGCCAATGTTTTACAAAAGTTGAGTTGCAAACCATCCGCATCTTTTGGCAGCTTGTCGTTAGACACGATCTCCCCCTCGGGATTATTTGAGCAGCCAAATGAGCTTGGCTGCGGGGTAACGCTTTTCAATGTATCTTTTATCAAATCGTTAGATGTTGATTGCAGTCTCTAGAGCAACTTTCATCATGTCGTTGAAAGATTTTTGACGCTCTTCTGAGCTTAGTTTCTCACCACGGATGATGTGGTCAGATACTGTTAGGATAGTTAGCGCTTTAGCACCAAGATCCGCAGCAACACCGTAGATACCAGCTGCTTCCATATCAACACCAAGGATGCCTAGCTTTTCCATTTTTTCGAAAAGGTCAGCTTCTGGAGTGTAGAAAAGGTCTGCAGAGAATACGTTACCAACTTTAACTGGCACTTCTTGAGCACGAGCTTGGCTTACTGCTTCTTCTAGAAGACCGAAATCAGCGATAGCAGCGAAGTCATGGTTGTTGAAACGAATACGGTTTACTTTTGAGTCAGTAGAAGCACCCATACCGATAACAACGTCCATTAGTTTAACGTCGTCACGTACTGCACCACAGCTACCTACACGAATAACGTTTTTCACGCCGAATTCAGCGATAAGCTCGTGTACGTAGATGCAGCATGATGGGATACCCATACCGTGGCCCATTACAGAAACTTTCTTACCTTTGTAAGTGCCTGTGTAACCAAACATGTTGCGAACGTCACAAACTTGCTTCACGTCATCAAGGAATGTTTCTGCAATGTATTTTGCGCGAAGCGGGTCGCCCGGCATAAGTACTGTTTCTGCGAAATCACCAGCTTGAGCATTAATATGAGGTGTAGCCATGGTCGTTCTCCAAAGTTTAAACGGTAATTATAGGAACAGGATTTAATCAATTACCGATTCTGTTGAATTGAATTCGTTTTGTTGAGGCAATATTAGCGAGTTAAAACGAGGCTCCATGAGACTTTAGTCACAAAATAGATCCAACATTATAGTTTTATTAATATTGATAACCAAATGTGTTGAAAACTTAAAGGCAATCGATTTTGTATGGGTAATTTGCAAGCTATCTACAGGTAAATCTAAAAATATAAACCTATTGCATATTTGTTTAGAGACAACAATACATTGTAGAGACGTTTGATCAGCGATAATCTAAACTTTGATAAAAGATAAACCAAGGAATTGTATGTCGTATTGCGCTAACTTGATGCCTTTGCTCGCAATGAAAACACAACTGCGCAAGATCGCTTTGCTTACTGTGAGAAAGACTTTGTTCCCTCTGGTAACAACTCTGCTTGTAGGCACGATGACTTCTTCGTGGGTGTCTGCTGCCACTTTTGAGTTGCCACCAAAAGAAAGTCGTATCGTGGGCAGAATACAGCAACATGAAGTTGCGGCGGGTGAAACGTTGGCTATTATTGCAAAGCAATACGATATTGGCTTTCTCTCTTTGATGGCGGCAAACAAAGGGGTTGATCCTTTTCTTCCTGCTGAAGGCTATGTACTAAGCATTCCTAGTCGTTTGATTCTGCCGGACACTCCGAGAAAAGGCATTGTGATTAACCTTGCTGAGTTAAGGCTGTACTACTTTGAGCCTGAGAAGAATCAGGTACATGTGTTCCCGGTCGGTATTGGTCGAGTAGGGCGTGATACTCCCGAGATGATCACCAAGATAAGCCAAAAACGTCCAAACCCGACTTGGACTCCTCCAAACTCAATCCGCAAAGAGTACTTAGAGAAAGGCATAGAGTTACCAAGAGTGGTTCCTGCTGGGCCTGAAAATCCTTTAGGTGAATATGCATTGCGACTTGCTTATGGTGCTGGTGATTATCTGATACACGGTACCAATAAAGACTTTGGGATTGGCTTGCGAGTGAGCTCAGGGTGTATCCGTATGGAACCTAAAGATATTGAGTGGCTTTTTGAACAGGTGAGCCGCGGTGAACAAGTCACAATAATCGATGAGCCGATTAAAGTGTCTTTAGAGCCTGACAGAAGCGTGTTTGTTGAAGCTCACGAACCTTTGACGCGAAGTGATGGCTCTAAGAAATTACTGCAAATCCCTGTTGAACTAAAATGGTGGCTTGAAGACGCAGATTTGCCTAATTCAAAGGCGAAAGCGGTTATCTTCGCTCAAAATGGTGTGCCTGTTGAAATAGCACCACCTGTGATTGAGTTTTAAAAACGAATCATTCCTCCCTTAATAAAAAACACCACCTCGAAAAGAGGTGGTGTTGTCAATTTACTGCATGTATATACGTCTTTTGAAATCTACAGCTTCATTGAGTTTCTAATCTCAACTACTTAGTGTAAGACTCAGCAATGTTGTCGATACGGTCGTTAGCACGATCCGCTTCTTCTTTTGCTGCCATAGCCGCAGCTGATGCTTCTTGAGCTTTCATTTCAGCAGCCGCTTTGTCACTCTTAAGTGCTTCTACTTCGCTGCTTAGCTCAGCAACTTGGTTAGTTAGTTGGTCCATTTCTGATACCGCTGCTTCTTCAGGCTCTGAAGAACAACCAGCTAAAATAAATACTGAGGCTGCAGCTGCGATTAACGTCTTATTCATAAGAACTCCTTGCTTATTTATCATCAAAAGATGCGCTATACATTCTTTATCATATAGTCGCTTCATTAATGATTGTAGCGACTAATTTTTTAACTGCAAAAACAATAACTAAAGAAATTGCTAAATTTTTGAGGTAATTAGCTAGGTATCACAATCTGTCTCACTTTTGAGATGAAGTGTGTGGCGCGGCAATAATGCAGTACAAAGGTGGGTCACCCCTTTGTTCGCGGTGCATACAATATTCTGGCTAACATTAGATAAAGGGATAAATTTACTGTGATCTCTATCCTTATAAAGTACTTTCGCGGTATCATGTCACGTTAAATTAATTTTATTCAATACCATCATGACTGGAGAGTCCTTTGCACTTTAAAGATTTAGGCTTAGATAACCGCTTACTGAAGAACTTAAAACATTACGACTTCAAGAAGGCGACAGAGATCCAATCAAAAGCGATCCCTGTTGCTATTGCTGGTAAGGATCTATTGGCTTCATCAAAAACGGGATCAGGTAAAACATTGGCGTTTGTGTTGCCGATGATACATAAAGCATTAAAAACAAAAGCGTTTTCTGCTAAAGATCCTCGTGGTGTAATTTTGGCTCCTACTCGTGAGCTAGCAAAACAAGTTTACGGCGAGCTGCGTAGCATGCTTGGCGGTCTGTCTTACGAAGCCACACTTATCTTGGGTGGTGAAAACTTTAACGACCAAGTTAAAGCTCTACGTAAGTACCCTCGTTTTATTGTTGCGACTCCAGGCCGTCTTGCGGATCACCTTGAGCACCGTTCACTGTTTTTAGATGGTGTTGAAACGCTGATCCTTGATGAAGCTGACCGTATGCTGGATTTAGGTTTCGCACCTGAATTACGTCGTATTGCGAATGCTGCTAAACACCGTCGTCGTCAAACGTTGATGTTCTCTGCAACGCTTGATCACGCGGAAGTGAATGGCATTGCCAATGAAATGCTAGATGCACCTAAGCGTATCTCAGTGGGTGTTTCTAACGAACAGCACCTTGATATCACTCAGAAGTTCTACCTGTGTGACCACCTAGATCACAAAGAAGCGATCTTGGATCGTGTTATTGAAGAAGCTGAATACCGTCAGGTGATGATCTTCACTGCAACTCGTGCCGATACTGACCGTTTAACGGATAAGTTGAACGAGAAGAAGCTTAAAGCTGTGGCATTGAGCGGCAACCTAAACCAAACGCAACGTAATGCCATCATGAGCCAATTTGAGCGTGCGGTTTACAAGATCTTGGTAACAACCGATGTTGCTTCACGTGGTATCGATATTCCAAACGTAAGCCACGTTATCAACTTTGATATGCCTAAGCATACGGAAGAGTACGTGCACCGCGTTGGTCGTACTGGTCGTGCGGGTAATAAAGGTGATGCAATCTCTTTGGTTGGTCCAAAAGACTGGGATAGCTTTAAGCGTGTTGAGCTTTACCTTCAACAAGATCTTACTTTCTCAGTACTTGAAGGCTTGAAAGGTAAATTCAAAGGCATTAAGCCTCGTAAACCTGCTTTTGCTAAAGGCGGACCTGCGAAGAAGAAGACCAACACTCAAGCTAAGAAAACGCCGAAGAAACCAGTTAAGCGCGATAAGAGCTTCCACCAAAATGTGGCTGTGGGTGATACCGTGTTTATCCCTAAGAAGAAAGTCGCACCAAAAGTGGACGACGAGTAATCAACTTGCATAACCTAAAAGCTTAGCTTTGAAAGGTTGATGTAAACAAAAACCGCCGAGGATGGCGGTTTTTTTGTATCTGTACTTTGTGTAAGCCTTAGCTTTTGGTACTTACAGGCGGTATCTGATGATACTGAGAGAGCTTGTTAGCTAGAAATTGAATGTCGAGAACGAGTACGCCAAGATATGGTCTGCGATGTATTTGTGAGTGGCGGTAGTTGGGTGTGTCACGCCCCAGAATACATAACTGTCTGAACCATAGGTCGCGCAATCATTAGTCAAGCTGTGGCTTCGTAAATAGTCTGCGGCTGAGCTTCTATTGAGATCAAGACAGGCGTCACTTGCGTTTCGAAAGCCGTGTTGTTCTGGGTTATCGGTAATGCTGGCGAACAACGCACTTGCATCGAACAACACCACGTTTTTCCCTTGGCTCTGGTAATACTCGGCCTGCGCCTTGATGAATTGGTTGAACTCTAAAATCTTGCCACGAACTTTAATGATCTCTTGCTCCGTCGAGTATTTGAATTGCGGCGCTTTGGTCGCATCGGGCAATGTGAACAACAAGATATTACTCGCACCAGATTCCGTTAATCGGATCAGAGCGCTGCCGAAATCAGCTTTGACATCGGCGACTTCTCGATCGTAATTCATAAAGTCATTGAGCCCAAACTCTAGAGTAAACAAGGAGTTTTCTGGGCGATAGTTTTTAGCGACTTTCATGTAGGTTAGGTAAGAGGTGACTTGGTCATAGACGCCAGTCAGCGCGACGTATTGATTGGTACCTGCTGCACCACCCACGGCCCAGTTATAAAGAGGAACATCTTTGGCTTTTGCTAAATATTCGGTCCAGACTAAACCGTTTGAAAAGTGCCCTAAAAACCATGAGTTCGCATTTGGGAAAACCCATTGAGAGCCATTAAATAGGTTGCCAGTGTCAGAGAGGCTATCACCAAAAGTGACAATGCGATTAATGGTATTGGCTTGAACTGCGTTATCGTTGGTCCAGATGGAGTGATTGTAAGAGAAGCGATTGTCTGCGGCAAAGTAGGTGATGTCGGCAGCATCATGCTGGATGCCGAGAGTCTGCTCACAACGCTGTTTGATTTCAGACTGTGGGGTATCACTGTAGAACATGTTCTTGAAAGAAACGGAAGACCACCAATATCCGTTGATCGTGTAATCGTCGCCGTTTTCTTTTTTCGCCCATTTCCAATCGGTGGCTGCAGAGTCGTGCGATGCATCGGTTCGATACCAACATCGAACATAAGAATAAGTCTCTGAACCTTGTGTGCTGAGCACTTGTGCTGATGTCATCGATTCTGGTGTCGGTATCGAGTCATCTGCAGCATAAGCCCCAAATGGTATGGTTAACGCGAGTATTAAAGCCGTATTTTTCATCACTGTATTCTCTTTGATATTTAGTGAGCCAAACAAAACGTTGTTGCTTGTTGATAAGTGGATAAGTAAATAACTGGTACGACCTATATCGAAAATCAATAATTATCGTCAATACATTCAGGTTGTTGGCGTTCCATAATTGGTATAAGTATCAACTTTCCAACGACTTTCTGATTGAAAAATAATCAACACGAAGCGAGAGATTTATCATTTAATATTCGATTTCTGAGAGCTACTACTCGCCAGTTTGTCGGCGTAGATCTAAAAGAGGTGAGCCGGTTTCGTGAGTGTCGGGCTTATCTTTGGTCAAGATAATTGAAGTTTTAGCGTCATTGGTTTTCGTTAAATGTTAATTTAATCAATAATTTATGGTGTGGAAGCCTAGTCTAATTCTATTTGTCTAATGTTCATCACAACTGTTTAATTCAAGTTCAATATCACAAATATCAAGTTGTTATTTTCTGTTTTATAAAATCATCAACTACGGTTCTCTTTACTCATCAGAGGTCTAATCTGTTTAAGGAAAGAGCATTGAAAAAGATATTAATTTGGACTATAGCCTGCCTATCCAGTTTTGGTGTCTATGCCGGAACGAGCGCATCGGCGTTAGAAGTCAGCGGATATACGGACACGAAATATCCCATTATGTTGGTACATGGTTTGTTTGGTTTCGATACATTAGCTGGTGTCGACTACTTCTATGGCGTACCTGAATCCCTAACCAAAGATGGTGCGAGCGTCTATGTAGCGCAAGTATCAGCGACCAATAGCTCTGAAGTACGTGGCGAGCAATTGCTAGCTCAAGTTGAAACACTGTTAGCCGCGACCGGGGCAAGTAAGGTGAACCTAGTTGGTCACAGCCACGGAGGACCAACAGCGCGCTATGTGGCATCAGTACGTCCTGATTTGGTTGCTTCGGTGACGAGCATTGGTGGTGTTCATAAAGGCTCGAAAGTAGCCGACCTCGTGCGTGGAAGCGTATCAGAAGGCTCAGCTGCGGAAGGTATTGCGGTTAAGTTGGCTGGTGGATTGACGACGCTCATCAACCTGTTATCTGGTGGAACGGATCTTGACCAAGATGGCCTTGCATCTCTTGAAGCGTTGACCACTGAAGGTTCGCTTGCATTCAATCAGTTTTACCCTGAAGGCGTTCCGACGTCTGCGTGTGGTGATGGTGAATGGCAAGCAAACAACGGTGTTTATTACTATTCATGGACAGGATCTTCCACTTTTACCAACCTTCTTGATCCTACCGACGGAGCGATGACAATCCTTGGTTTAGCCTTTAACGAACCTAATGACGGGTTAGTGGGAGCATGCAGCGCGCATTTGGGCAAAGTGATTGGTGATGATTACAAAATGAACCACCTAGACGAGATTAATGGGTTGTTGGGTATCCATCATCTCTTTGAGACCGATCCCGTGACGCTATATCGCCAACACGCGAATCGATTGAAATTGGCTGGCCTGTAAGTCGCACTGCCCAAAGTTAAGATCATAAGGAAAATATAATGAAAAAGACCGTCATTTTGTCGATAACTACGATAGCCCTGATGAGTACAGCGGCGGTCTTTTTATATGTGCCTGCAAAAACAGACAATCTAAATTCAAACAACAAACAACAGAACGCCTCCTCATTGAAGGTGACCTCTCAACAAGATACCGAAATTGATAATGCATCAGCCAAAGACATGATGGAATATTTCGTGTCAGGCAATACCGAATTAACCCTTGAAGATATTCGCGACAATGTGGCAAAACACCACGAGCAATCACAAGCTACGATTGTCGATGAAGCACTGTTTGCCAAATATCTTGAGTACAAGTCGGCACTGACATTATTAGACGTGCAATTTGACACCACATCAATATCCGCTGAGGATCTACGCGCACTCAATCAAGCGCTGCTCGAGCTCCAATCTCAATTTTTCAGTGAGAACGAGATAAGTATTCTATTTACCCATGACAACAGAATGAGGGACATCGCTTTAGAAAAGTTACTTCTGAAGCAAGAAGGGCTAGACGAGCCGGAATATCAGCAAAGGCTTGAGTCTTATCTATCTGAGCAGCCAGATTACGTTCAAACGAGCCATCAGAATCAGGTATTACTCCCACAGTTATCCAGTTCAGAAGGTCTAGATGAACAAGGCAAATACTTGAAGAGAAATGAATTGGTCGGCGAAGAAGCGACGCAGAGGCTCGAAGTGCTTGATCAACAAAGATCGGACTTTGAAGGAGCTTTAGAAACTTACTTTGTTGAACGAAATGACATTTTGAATGACTCAGCACTCTCAGAAATTGAACAAAAAGAGACGATTGCCCAGCTCAGGGAAGCTCATTTTCAGCCACAACAGCTTAGAAGGGTAGAAGCGATTGAAAGAATCAGAGCTGCTGAGAATGGTCAGTAAGGTTTGCTGAGTCAGTAGAGCATCTATCAAAAATAAAAAACCAGTCACAAGGACTGGTTTTTTGTTATTAGGTGGGTTGTAACGTAAATAAAGCTAAGTGTTTTTATTTCTCAAACCCTAAAATTTATGCGTTAAACCTTACTCCCTCAACTTAATACCTTAAACCCTATACCTTAAAATAATCCAACTGCTGCTTTTTCTGCTCGGCAAGGTTAGATAGCTCGTGGCTTGCTGCTGCGGCTTGGGTAATGCCGGTTACGTTTTGGCTTACTAGGCTGTATATGTTGGAGATATTGCGGTTGATGTCTGCAGTCACTTGGCTTTGCTCTTCTGCGGCAGAGGCAACCTGAGTGTTGATTTCAGTCATGTCGGTTACTGAGTTAGCTATGCCTGAAAGGGCTGCACTTACCTCGCCTGAGAGCGTTTGGTTATGCTCTAACATAGACAGTGAACTGCTCATGCTCTCATTGGCGTTGCCCGATTGAACCTGCAAGCCTTCGATGATCGCTTGGATCTCTTTAGTTGAATCTTGTGTACGCGCTGCCAGCATTCGAACTTCATCGGCTACAACGGCGAAACCACGGCCACTTTCCCCGGCACGAGCTGCTTCGATTGCTGCATTAAGCGCTAGAAGATTGGTTTGTTCTGAGATGCTTTGAATCACCTCTATCACTTTACCTATTTGCTCCGAGTGCTCTTTTAATGTGCCTACAACGTTTGCCGCTTCGCTCAGCTGAATCGCCATTTGCTCGTTTGCTTGGTTGCTCTCATTAAACAAACTCATGCTGTGTGTCGCCATCTCGTCGGCTTGCTTAGACGCTGAATCGGCTTGTACTGCATTCTCGTTAACGTGTGCAGCTGTGCTCTCAAGTTGGTTTACTGCAGAAGCAACTTGCTCCACCTCTTGCTTCTCTTGATCTGAGTTAGCGCTTGATTGTGTCATCACAGCCGCCAACTCTGTTGATGCAGATGCCACTTCAATACTGATTCGAGAAAGTGAACTTACTGTGTCGCGCAATTGCTCAACCGATTTGTTTACGTCTTGGGCAAGGCGCGAGATCTCGTTATCGCCATACTCTTCAGCTTTAACGAGCAGGTTGCCTTTCGCTACTTCACGCATGGTTTCTTGGATATTGCTAAGCGGTTTAACAATGATGCCAGCAAGCGTCCAACTGATGATTAATGCGATAGAAAGAATCACTAGAAGGGCAATGGTCGCCGTATTCAGTGTGCTGGTGTGTTGTTGGCCATTGATGTCGACTTCTTGAGTGGCAAGCAGGTTGAGCTTTTTAGAAAGCGTGTTGATTGCTTGCACCATGTCATTACCCGCGTGACGGTATTGGTCAATTGCGATCTGGTAGCGGTTATCAAAGTCAGAAGATAGCGTTGAATTGCCATGCTTTGCTCTTAATAGAGGGAGCATGGTGGTGCGAGAAAAGTCGACGTAGTGATTCATCGCTTTGTTCATTGCGGCTACTTCATCTTGCATACCTGGTACGGTATCAAGCGAATTCAGTAGTCGAGTATTCTGGTCACGTTTTTGATTTAGCGTTTCTACTAGTGTCTTTACATCATCAGCATTGAATAGGCTGTAGATGGCCTTGATACGCATGCCATAGCTGTTGTCGACGATTTCGCTAAGTTCTTCTTTATGTAGAATGAGTTGATCTGTTGCTGTTGATACATCTTTAAAAGCATTTTCCAGTTTGTCACCACCGATAATGACACCCGTCAAAAGTAATACGACGGAAAAGAGTACTGGAATAAGAATTTGTATTTTTATCGATAAGCCACTGAGAAGTTGGCGCATGTATTGTCCCTCTTTGAATAAGTAAATGAGCAGAAGCAATTGTTATTATTGTAATTAGCCAGCGATTCTAACTTCTGAGAATGACAATTCAATCAGTAATAGATTCGATTTTGATATATGCGATAGATATTTAATAAATTTTGATTATTTATTGTGCAAACAAGGCTTTAGCCATTTTTAAGATAGGGTTATTTAGCACAGAACCTTGTGTGGTATTAGGTAATTAAAGGGGTGGCGAGATATTGAGCGGTTTGGCTTAAATAGGTTGGAATGAATATTCAGCGCCTATGAATGAGGCCAATTTATTACTTCAAGGCTATTTGGTAGGGGAAAAACAAGAAAATAAATTGTAGTTGTCATATAGGCTTCAATTAAGTGAAACACAACTGTCACATTCAGATTCTAAAGTGGGCACCGTTCAAGCAAAACAACATTACGGCAATAACGCCACTAAAGGAAATTTGTGATGAAAAAGACAGTTATCGGTGCAATCGCACTACTAGGCGCTCTAACAGTGAATACAGCTTCAGCTAAAGAAACTATCTCTGTAGTTGGCTCTAACAGTGCTTCTCCACTGGTTGAAGTTTTTGCAGAAACCTACATGAATAAAGGTGAACCAGTGTTCATCGAAATTCAAGCACCAGGTTCTTCTGCAGGCATCAAAGCAGCAAAAAATGGAAGTGCTGACCTTGGTATCTCTTCTCGTGACCTAAAAGAAGAAGAGAAAACAGCTGACCTGAAAGAGCTAGTTATCGCTCGTGACGGTATCGCAGTTGTTGTTAACCCAAATAACGAAGTATCTGCTCTTACAGCTGAGCAAATCACTTCAATCTACAAAGGCGACATCACTAACTGGAAAGATGTTGGTGGTGCTGACAAGCCAATCGTAGCAATCACTCGTGATACTGCATCTGGTACACGTGGTGCATTCGAAGACATCATGAAACTTAAGAAGAAGATTGGCGATAAGAAAGTATCGGCTATCTCTCAACGTGCACAAGTTGCAAACGGTAACGGCGCACTTAAAGTTTCTGTAGCTAGCAACCCATACGCTATCGGCTTTATCTCTCTAGGTACAGTTGACAACACAGTTCAAGCTCTAACTATCGACGGCGCAGAAGCATCAGTTGATAACGTTAAGAACGGCTCTTACAAAGTTGCTCGTCCTTTCCTAGTTCTTTACAAAGCAGGCGCTCCAACAGCTGAAACTCAACAATTCCTAGACTGGATGGTTGCAGACGAAGCTCAAGCTATCGCTGGTAAGAAAGGCTACATCACAGTTAACTAATCTTAACTGACTCAATCTTAATTATTGCTCAGCCTGCTTTAGGCTGAGCCTTTTCTTTCAACTTTGTTTATTTCGAGTTCTTTTTGAGCCACAAAGTTTGAGATTTTATATATGACCATCGCAAATAGTGAAAAGCTTATGAATACTGAAGCGACTCAAATCAATAAGCCGAGTCTGCGTGCTAAGAAGCGCATTGACTGGAGAGAAAGAATCTTCCACGGCTTGTTCTTATCGAGTGCTGTAATCGGCATCGTATCACTAGCCGTTATCGCTTACTTTATCGTTGCAGAGAGTATCCCTGCATTCCAAGAGGCCGGTGTTTCTGGCATCGTTCTGGGTGTGGATTGGTTACCGCCAGCTCTATTCGGTGTTGCAACTATGATTGTTGCATCGATTGTTTCGACACTTGGAGCTGTAGTTGTTGGTGTACCAGTTGGTGTATTAACCGCTATTTTTATTGCTGAGATTGCTCCAAAGCGTCTTGCCGATATTATTCGACCAGCAGTTGAGCTTCTAGCGGGTATCCCGTCGGTAGTCTACGGCTTCTTCGGTCTAGTAATTATCGTTCCAATGATTCAGAACATTTTCCAAGTACCAGCGGGTAACACTATCTTCGCGGGTATCATTGTTCTGGGTATCATGATTCTTCCTACCGTTATTACGGTTTCTGAAACTTCGATCCGCGCTGTACCTCGTACGTACAAAGAAGGCTCACTTGCACTGGGTGCTTCGAAAATCTACACGATTTTTAAGTTACTCGTTCCTGCTGCACGTTCAGGCATTATGACTGGTGTGATTTTGGGTATCGGTCGTGCTCTAGGCGAAACGATGGCAATCATCATGGTGATGGGTAACGCGCCAGCAATGCCAGAAGGCATTCTGGACTCAGCTCGTACGCTAACAGCAAACATTGCTATTGAGATGTCTTACGCAAGTGGTATCCACGCGAGTGCACTGTACGCAACCGGCGTTGTGCTTCTGGTATTCATCATGATGTTAAATGGTGCTCTGCTTTATCTTAATCGTGAAAAAACGAAGTAGGCGAGGATTAGTAATATGGATCGCGTAAAACTAAAACAAGCACGTCAAACGAAAGATAATATCTTGAAAGGTTTTATCTGGGCGGCAGCAGCAGTCACCGTTGGTTTCTTATTCTGGATCATTTGGTACATCTTATCGAATGGCCTGCAATACGTAGACTGGAACTTCATCACTGACGACTACACTCGTACCGGTGAAGAACGTGGTATTTTCCCAATGATCATCGCCACGATCTACATGGTAATCGCATCAATTGCTGTGGCAGCGCCACTCGGCATCATGACGGCAATATACCTAACTGAATACGCAAAAGTGGGCAGTAAACTGGTTAAAGTGATTCGTTTCTGTACCGAATCTTTGGCGGGTATTCCATCGATTATCTTTGGTTTGTTCGGTATGACCTTCTTTGTTTCGATTCTTGGCCTTGGCTTCTCGATTTTGTCGGGTGCATTAACGCTGAGTATTCTTATTCTTCCTGTAATCATTCGCACTACAGAAGAAGCATTGATGTCAGTACCACAAACTTATCGTGAAGGCTCATACGGCCTTGGCGCTTCAAAAATCTACACTATCTGGCGTTTGATCTTACCAAGCGCAATGCCAGGTATCTTAACTTCGGTCATTCTTAGTATTGGTCGTGTAATTGGCGAATCAGCACCTGTATTCTTAACAGCAGGTATGGTGGCACGTGTTCCTGAATCGGTATTCGATTCTGGCCGTACACTAACGGTTCACCTATATAAGCTGACAACAGAGCTATTTACTATCGATGAGTGGAACCAAGCCTACGGCACGGCAACAGTCCTAATCGTATTGGTTCTCTTGATCAACATGGTTACAAAACTGATTGCGAGACGCTTCAACACGGCAACTTACTAAGCTTATTAGCTGGCTCAACAATAAAAAGAGCCCCCGTGATAAAGAAAGCATCAAGTTAGACACGAATTTAAGAATTTAGAGAATACGAAAATGAACAAATTTGATATTGAGAACCTAGATCTGTTTTACGGCGACAACCAAGCGCTTAAGTCTATTAACCTGCCAATTCCAACGCGTCAGGTAACAGCTCTGATTGGCCCATCTGGTTGTGGTAAATCGACACTGCTACGTTGTTTGAACCGCATGAATGACCTAATTGAAGGCGTTACTATTAAAGGTAAGCTGGATATGGATGGCACGAACATCTACGGTAACATTGATGTGGCTGACCTGCGTATTCGCGTAGGCATGGTATTCCAAAAGCCAAACCCATTCCCAATGAGCATCTACGAGAACGTCGCTTACGGCTTACGTGCTCAAGGTATCAAAGACAAGAAACACATTGATGAAGTAGTAGAAAGCTCACTACGCAGTGCGGCACTTTGGGACGAAGTGAAAGACCGTCTTAAAGCACACGCATTTGGTTTGTCTGGTGGTCAGCAACAGCGTCTATGTATCGCTCGTACGATTGCAATGGAACCGGATGTAATCCTGATGGATGAGCCTACATCTGCACTCGATCCAATCGCGACACACAAGATTGAAGAATTGATGGAAGACCTGAAGAAAGACTTCACTATCGTTATCGTAACGCACTCAATGCAGCAAGCGCGTCGTATTTCAGACCGCACGGCTTTCTTCCTAATGGGAGAGCTTGTAGAGCACAACGAAACGAGTGTTATCTTCAGCGAACCAAAAGATGATCGTACTAAAGGTTACGTAAACGGTGACTTTGGTTAATTCGATTAACTCAGTGCTGCTTTGGTTTTTTTTAAAGACAGTACGCTAACTGAAACGCAGGTTAGATAATCGAATAGATCGACAGAATTATCACTATAACTATAAGCGATGGAAGTTTTGCCCCACTTTAGGTGGGGCTTTTTTATGTCTCTAAAAAAGTCTTAATGTCGATGAAATTTTGGGCAGAAAATCCCATTTTTGTCGTCCTTCTCATGCTTGTGATAATGTAAAAATTGAAATTGCGACCCGCTTAACATCTCATTTTTAGTTACATTGATTGCATATCAATGCTTCGGTATTTTTGCTTCACTCTTAATCGCCAATGGACGGAAGCGTGCCTGTTAAAGCCTTTGCAAAACAAATATCTGCTACTCGCGACCACCGTTTATTGGCAGAGTTTCTTTTTGATTACCTTGCTAAGGTACTCGCGCCAAAAGGGATGGGGATATTTGCAGAACCGATACCGGAAAGCGATTTGTTACCCTTATTTTCTTGTGGTGAGCTAACCTCTCTGGCGAATTATCCTGCGACGTTTTGGCCATGGGTTTCTCAATTCGATACCGCAGATGGCGTGCTCCCAATGTCTATCAATACCTGTAAGTGGGAACACATGAAGGTATTAGGTGGTGAGTCATTCATCATGATGATCGATAATGCGCCTACCTGCAGAACTTATTTAATTGTTCAAAATTGCAATGCAGAGCAGATCAACCAAACCTTCGACCAAGATCTTGATGTCCTTCAACTTGCAGCAGCGCGCTGGCAATGCATTCGTGCAGAAAAGAACGCTGCGCTGGAGATCAAACACCGCGACACGCGTGAAGCACAGTACCTAGATGAGATTAAGCTGCGTGAGCTATTTGTTGAGAACATGAAACTCGTTCATCAGGTGGCATTAGAGCTCTCCAATCCTGACTCTTTGGATGCCTTGTATAAAGCCTCGGTTGAGGCGGTGCGCGACCGCCTAGGTTTCGACCGAGCGATCTTCATGCTATTGGATATGAAAAAGCGCTGTTTTAGCGGGACATACGGCACTGATGAGTCCGGTAAGACCAACAGTGAGCACCATACTCAATATGACTTACACCAGCTTGAAGCTGAATATATTGAGGCCTTGTCTGACAATCACACCAACCTGATTGTTATCGAGCAAGCCCCTCTCTACACCGAAGGAAAAGTGGTCGGGCAGGGATGGAATGGAATGCTTATCTTACGTGAAGGCGATAAACCCGTCGGCTGGATTGCGATGGATAACTACATTCACCGTTCACCCATCACCAATTATCAAAAGCAGATGCTTGAATCTTTTGGCTCTCTACTCTCTCAGATCTACATTCGCAAGCGCCAAGAACAGAACATCCGCATGTTGCACTCAAGTATGGTGGAACTGTCTCGTTGCGATAGCGTAAGCGAAGTCTGTAAATCTGCGGTTAGCTTTGCTATCCAGCACTTAGGGATAGACCGATTAGCGGTTTTTTTAACAGATAAAAATTGCAGTTACATGCAAGGCACGTGGGGCACGGACATAAAAGGCGACATTGTCGATGAATCCTATTACCGCTCAGAGCTGGTGGAGCGTGACATTGTCGCCGCAGCGCGTGCCTGTCCTAATCAAGTCGCCTTTGAAGAGTCCGTGCCTATCTATCACGATTTCAATATCGTGGGAGTCGGTTGGACGGCAATGACAATGCTTACCACCAATACGGGTGAGCCCATTGCGTTTATCGCTGCGGATAACTTGTTGACTCGCAGCCCTTTAACCTCACAGCTCCGTGAGGTGATACGTATCTTCGCTTCTAGTTTAGCTGAGGTGTTACAGAGAACCATGGCGCAAGAGGAGCTCAAAAAGCTCAATGAAACCCTTGAACAAGAGGTCAGTAAGCGCACTCAAGAGCTTGAACGAGCAAATGAGCAGTTGGATATCATTTCTAAATTAGACCCGCTGACACGTCTTGGGAATCGTCGTATGTTGTCGCAGGTGTTAGAAGATCTAAATTGTGACGATCAAGGGGCGTTTGCCACACAACATGAGGTCACATTTGGATTGATCCTTGTCGACCTCGATCACTTTGGTTTGTACAACAGCGTTTATGGCCATACGGAAGGTGACGCTGCTCTGCGCACCATAGGCAAGATACTGAATGCCCATGTTCATAGCGATAAGGAAACTTTCTGTCGTATTGGTGGTGAAGAGTTTATGTTGTTGATGATCGGCACTCATCACTCTGAAACGAAACAGCGTGCAGAGTCGATCAGAAAATGCATTGAAGAGGCGAAGATCCTTCATTGTGAAAGCAGCACCAGTCAGTATTTAACCGCATCTGTCGGCTATGCCTCGATAACCTCAGACCAGCATCAATTCGATTTTGATCTGCTGTATGGCAAGGCCGACAAAGCTTTGTATCAAGCCAAAGACTCAGGGCGAAATCGAATTGTCTCTGCTCTAAAGCGAAGAAAGGTTGCGACGCCACTGACTTAGTGTGGCATTTATTTTTTCTGTTTTTAAAAACGAATGAAGCCGTGATGATCACAATGTGGTCATCACGGCTTCGTTCTTTTTTGCTTACTTATATTTCCTGCTTAACTAGCTTTCTGCTTACTTAGAACGCCGGTTAATTAAAGCCTTTCTAATGTGCTCTTGTGTGCTTTGATCGAGATGCGTTTTGGCTTCTTAACCGCTTTGATGGCAAGAGCTGGATCCCATGACTGACTTGGTGAGCCAGCTTCAGCATAGAGGCTCTGATTTAGCTTGGTGAGCTCGGCCTCGACGGTTTCTAACGTCTCACCACTCAAGTCTGAGTTTTCTGTTTTCCATTGCTCAAACAAGGTTCTTGTCATCACGCCATCTTTTGCTTTCAGCGCGGTAATCAGCGCTTCTACTGTATCGGATTGACGTTCATCTTGGCGCTTTGGTTTTACTGTTGTATGGCGGCGTGACCAGAAGTAGAAAGCAACTGCAGAACTGATTAACCACAAGGCAGCAAACAGCGCGGTTAGGTAAGGCCATATTCCAGGGTTATCAACGGTAACAATCGTCGGGCTGGCTTGTTTGGTGGGTGTTTCTATCACAGGAGGCGGCGTGCTTGATATCGCGCGGTCACTTGCCTGGACCGACAACTCAAGCCCAAGAGCTTTACTGGTCTCTTGTGATTGCGAATCGGTGTTAAACCAAGTTTGAGAAACATCAGGCAGAGAGATGCTTCCAGATTCCTTAGGGATTAGAACCTGCTTATACACCACGATAGCATTACCGGATTGGGTAGTGCCAAATTGCGGTTTTTCTTCATAAACACGCACCGATTTAGGGTAGGTGATGTTCAGTTTTGGTAACTGGTGTTGGGTCAAGTTGCTGGCTGTCATTGTGATGGTTCGAGTTAACGAATCACCCGCTTCCATTTCAATTTTTTGCTTGTCGTCACTTAAAGCATTGCTATCTGTCAGCTTGTTGCCTTGGCTATCTGACCATTTCTGAATCAATTTGAAGTTCGATGTTGGTAACCACTCACCTTGATAGCCTTGTGGTACAGGTTTCACTGTGACATCTAAGGTTTCAACAGGCGTGTCGAGCTGGAAAAGGCGCGTTGTGCTTGAGTTGTTGGTTGAGTAAACAACAGCACCAGTTAACTTTGGCCCTTGAAGCTGGAATTGTCCTGCTTGCTGTGACGATATATGGAAAGATTGCTGAACAACCGTAACTTCTTGTCCGTTGATAACATCTTGAAATTGCTTAGACTCTCCAACTGGTTCCACGTCTAATTGCGCTGAACTTGGTGGCGCAATTTTAGGATCTTGAAGTCTTCTCGGATCAGCCTTAATGATGAGTTTTACATCAAGCTCCGCGACTTCTTGAGGGTACAGCGAGTCTTTACTCAGATTAAGTTGAAACTCGGCCATATCACTCTGCTTTGGAGCGGCTTTATTAACCGAAACGTTGATGGTGATCGGTTGGGTTTTTGCGCCTTCAATATCAAAGCTAGGAATATCGAATTGGCCTAATCGAAGTGGGGCAAGGGTAATATTCCATTCGCTAGACACAGTGCGGCTGCCATTGACGATTCGCATTGACGACCCAAATCTTGGGGTGCTGACGTAGAAATCCTTCTGAAGGGGGGATAGATCTAAAGCACCGGACGATACTTTTTCATCGGTCGCCACTCTAAGTAGGAAGACTTCATCTTTGGTAACACTGTTTTGCGAAACACTCGCAACAGCGTTCGCTGCGAATACAGAATGTGACGAGAAAACACCGATTAGCAGTGTCAGTAGTATTGATAAAAATGGCTTGTTTAAAAATCGCATGGTTACCACTTTTTGTTTTGGTTGTTAGGAGCACTTTTTTGTCGTGCTTGTAGAATCATTTGCGCTTTAAGCAGTTGGCTCGGATCACGAGCGCTTTCTACTTGCTCAAGTTTTCGCATATCAGGATCGCTCGACATCGGTTGACCTGATACTTGCGCTTCGGCTTGTTGAGCGCTGTTATCACTGTCTTTCTTCGCAGCCTTTTGTGCTTGAGCAGTCTGAGATGCTGAGTCGTCTTTATCTTGTGACGGCTCATCTGCTTGACCCGCTTTGTTTTGTTGCTCAGCTTGCTTGTCGTTTTCTTCATCCGCCTTGGAATCAGAGCGGCTATCAGCTTGGCTTTGGTCAGTATTTTGAGCTTGGCTTTCACTTTGATCTTGTTTGTTGCTTTGATCTTGGCTGCCGCTTTGACTTTGCGACTTGCCATTGTCAGCAGAGCTTTGTTGTTGATCCTGCGAGCTTTGCGAAGAATCATTTTGCTGACCTTGCTGACCTTGCTGACCTTGCTGGTCTTGTTCGTTTTGGTCTTTGGAGTCAGAATCGCCTTGCTGTTGCTGTTGCTGTTGCTGTTGCTGTTGCTGTTGCTGTTGCTGTTGCTGTTGCTGTTGCTGTTGCTGTTGCTTCTGAGCCTGTTCGACAACCTCTAGGTTCTTCTTCGCATAAGCGTGTTCAGGGTTGCTTTCGAGAATACGTTGATACTCTTTTATCGCTTGGTCGTACTTGCCTTGCTTTGCTTGTGCATTGGCGAGATTGTAGCGAGCATCTTCTCCAGAAAGACCTTGCAGCGTCTGTTCGGCTGCTTCGAAATCACCGGCTTTGTATTGCGCAATGCCTTTCCATTCTTGTTGCTCGAACTGCTCTGCGGCTTGTTGAAAGTCCTCATCTTGATACAACTGATAACCCACTTGGTCATCGGTTTTCCAAGGATTTGCAAACGCAGTATTCGGCTGGCTAAACGATACAAGCACAGCTAGGCCACACCAAATGACCCCTTTTCGGAATAGCCCAAGGGCAGGAAGTAACAGAAACGGCAATAACCAGAAACCGTTGTTCACTCTGGTGTTGAGTGAGTTATTGGTCTTGGTGACTTCTGATGTTGTCGCAACTCGGTCGAGATAACTTGCGATGTGCTCAACATCTGAGTTATTAAATTGCACCTCGGTGAATGTGCCACCAGAGCGACGAGTCAGGTCGCGCATATTGTTTAAGTTAGTTTTCGCAACCACGGTTTGCCCTGAATCTGTTTGCAGCATCGACCCACTTGGTAGAGAGATCGGTGCGCCACTTTCCGTGCCTACAGCCAATACTGATAATGTCCAATTGCTGCCAGAGAGTAGCGATTCGATCTCTTTCTTCTCTTGAGCATCGATATCATCGCCAATCAGTACCAGATCGCCTTGATAGATATGAGCACGAGTCATCATCTCAATCGCGAGTTTGACTGCTGACGCAGCATCACCGCCTTGGAAGGGCATGATATCCGGAGAGAGATTAGGGACTAGGTTCTTGATGGTATTGATGTCTGACGTCAAAGGACTAATGGTGTAAGCATCACCTGCGTAGGCCACCATGCCAGTTAAGCCTTCTTGCCATAATGAGAGCAGATCCAAAGCCTTGTATCGCGCCTGTGTTAAACGGTTCGGTTTAATATCGGTGGCATACATAGACATCGACATATCCATGATCACAACTCGCGCCTGCGTTTTTTCAAAGCTCGGCTGTTCATTTTTTTCAAAGCTTGGTCCAGTCAACGCGATGACACCGACTATCCACCAAATACCAAAGTAAGTACTGCGGTTTTTCGATGGCTTGCTCGATTCAGGAGCCAAGTAGCGGGCGATATGTGACGCCAATAACCCTTGCTTCGATTGTCTTTTGCTAAGCCACCAAATAGCGGGCAGCGCGGCAAGAGCCAAGAACCAATATGGGTAGATAAAAGTAAAGTTAGACATTGTTTCTCCTAATGGCTAACAGCATAAATGCGAAGAACATTGCCGCAGACAGTGGCCATACGAACCACTCTTGTTGCGGTCGCCATATCTTAGTGGCGTTTGTCACGGGTTCTAACTGATTGATGGTGTCGTAAATAGTTGCCAGTTCTTTGCTGTCTCGCGCTCGGAAGTATTGACCGCCAGTGCGCTTGGCGATTTCCATTAGCGTGCGTTCATCTAAGTCTTGAGCAGTATTGACCTTACGAGTCATGAAGAACTCTTTGACCATCATTTCGCCCGCACCGACACCTACGGTATAGATCGTCGCGTTGTACTTCTTAGCAATATCCGCAGCTTCTAGTGGATCTAATACGCCCGCGGTATTGCTGCCGTCACTAAGTAGGATCATCACACGCTGAGGGGCGTCACTGTCGACAAAGGTTTTGGTGGCAAGGCCGATACCATCACCGATCGCAGTTTGAGTACCAATCAGCTTTAGCACTGCCTGATTGAGCTGTTGTGAGAGCGTGTCTCTGTCTAAAGTCAGTGGCGTCTGCAAGTAGGCGTGATCAGCAAATAACACCAATCCAACTCGGTCGCCTTTTCGTCGCTCAATAAAGTCACTCAATACATGTTTCACTGCCGATAAGCGATCGATGTACTCGCCATTGAACTGCATGTCTTCTTGGCTCATCGAGTAGGAGAGGTCGACAACCAACATTAAGTCTCGGTGTTTTGGTTGAAACTCAACTGGTTCGCCGTACCAAACTGGACGTGCCATCGCCGTTACCAATAAAAGCCAGATGATGACCGATAAGGCTTTGGGTAAGCGACTGCTTGGCGTTTTGGTATTGCTGTCCTCGGGCAAAAACGGAAGCCTTAGCGCGCTGCTTGATTCTGATTTTGGTGACAATAGGTAAACAAGGAGCGGCAGTGGTACTAGGATAAACATCCACCACCAAACGAACTCGATGTTTATTATGCTCTTGCTTAGAAACATAGAGCTTAGAAAATCACTCATAACGACCTCGCTTTGGAGGAAGGGCTTTACGAAGCCAGGTTTCGCAGTCATTAACCAATTGCTGCTGAGCCTTTTTCTGCTCGTCGTTTATTAAAGCTGAATCTTGGTAGAGCGCTTGTTGCCATTGCGATTTTTTTGCGGCGAACAACGGTTTTGCCAATTGCGCATCTAAGAACTCCAACCAATCATCACCAGACAAGCCTGCTACTTTTTCGCGTGGGAAATAGCTCAGCGCTGCTTGACGAAGGATGTCTTGAGCTGCACTCGGAGACAAAGCATTTGAAGGCTGACTACTACGCAAGCAAGCAAGTGCTTCGTTCTTCGCGTGTTGGTTCTTTTGTCTGCGTTTTACAATGAAAAACACTAAGGCGATCAGAGCAATAGCCGTAATAATCACAGCCCACCAACCCCATGCCAAAGGCCACCATGATGGTGCATCTGGTGCAATGACTGGGCTTAAATCTAAGGACTGATTCATGACTGAGATCCTGATATCTGGCTCATTAGTGACTGCGCACTAGACAGAGAGCTATAAGGTATCGCGAGAGATAAACTAAGTTTCTGCAACTGCTGCTTCTTTAATGAAAACGCTTGGTTAAGCTTTTCCTTTTCTTTATTAGAAGAGAAGTTGAACCACTGAGTTTTGTCGCCATCGGTCACCTGTTTAGATCCTTTGTAGGTAGTTTCACCTTGCTCCAACGGGTCGTAAAAATGCACCAAGCGAACTCGATTATGTCGACGTATTTGATTGATAAGTGAGTAATTACTTTCGTTATAACGGACAAAATCACTGAGCATAATGATATCGCTGCCTTTCGGGCAAAGCTGATGAAGAGACTTCAGCCCATGCTCCAAGGTTGTGTCGCTGTGATTGTCTTGGTTGGTCAGCGCTGCGTTATTGATTTCTATGACTTTTTGTAAAATACGCAGCGGAGCATGGTTGCTAGCACTTGGTTTAATCTCAATGATCTCTTGGCCAGTATCTATCACTGCGCCAATACGATCCTTTTGAGCAACGGTTAACCAGCAAAGTTGGCTGGCAAAGTGCGCGAGTTGAACCGATTTAAGCAACAAGGTTGAGCCGAAAATCATACTGCTCGATAGATCTAAGAACAAAATCACAGGCTGTTCTCTTTCTTCAGAAAACAGTTTGGTATGCGCCTTGCCTGTTCTCGCCGTGACACGCCAATCAATGCTGCGGATATCGTCACCCGCCTGATATTGACGAACCTCAGAGAAATTCATCCCGCGACCTTTGCGATTGCTCTCGTGTTGACCGTTAAGCTGAGACCAAAGGCTCTTCGCTGGAGGCAACCAGCGAACAGACTGCGCCTTGTATTGCAGCAGTTCGTCCAGATTTAACGTGACACCGTCACTATGGTTGGGTAATTGATTATTCATGCGCGTATCCCTATGCGCTACCAACCAACGAGATAAGGTGAGCGATCACTTGGTTTGCAGTGACCCCTTCGGCTTGTGCGTGGTAGCTACGCAGTAGGCGGTGGCGTAGTACAGGGAATGCCATCGCTTGAACATCTTGTGGCGTGACGTAATCTCGTCCTGCAAGCCAAGCGTGAGCGCGGGCACAACGGTCTAACGCAATGGTTGCACGAGGGCTAACACCCATGTCTAACCATTGATCAAGTTGGTCGCTGTATTGCTTAGGTTGGCGAGTCGCCATAACCAGTCGAATAATGTACTGCTCGATGGTATCTGCCATGTGAATGTTGAGCACTTCTTGGCGAGCTTCGAAGATAGTTTGTTGAGAGATAGGCTCTGGTTGAACAGGTTGGTTGCCTTGAGCTTCGCCTCTGTTTAGGCGCAAGATCTCAAGCTCACTTTCCATGTCTGGATAAGCGACTTCTAAATGCAGCAAGAAACGGTCTAACTGAGCTTCTGGTAGCGGGTAAGTACCTTCTTGTTCAATCGGGTTTTGCGTTGCCATCACCAAAAACAGATCAGGTAGAGCATAGGTTTTTCGACCTGCGGTTACCTGTTTCTCGGCCATCGCTTCTAACATCGCGGCTTGTACTTTCGCTGGAGCACGGTTGATCTCATCCGCTAGAATAAGCGAGTTAAAAATAGGTCCAGATTGGAAGGTGAACTCTCCGGTTTCTGGACGGAAAATATCGGTACCAGTTAGGTCGGCAGGCAATAGATCGGGAGTGAACTGAATACGATGAAAATCTCCCTCGACACAGTCAGCCAGCGACTTGACGGCGCGGGTTTTTGCCAACCCGGGAGGCCCTTCAACTAGGATGTGACCATCTGCCAATAAGGCGATCATCAGTTGCTTTACGAGCTCTTGCTGACCAATGATTTGAGACTCTAAGTAGTTTTGAAGGATTTCGAAGTTATTTTTATGCATTTTTGGACTCTCTGGGGGCCATTTGATTCTTATTTTGAGTATTGGTCACTTATTAATAGGAAAAAGTTCCAGTACATCTACGTAATTTATTTTTCCAAAAATGGAATGATTTACAAGTGTTTAGCCAAAGTAACGTTAAGCTCAACGGTTTTACCATAGTCAGACTTAAAAGGCGTGTTTTAGTGTTAACCAAAAGTTGTCGTCTTCATCGGTATTTATCGCCATGCTCGTTTCTTTTGTAATGTTGTGACCCACTTGAGTGACGAGCTCAAATAAACGAATTTTTCGTCCATTAACGCTGTAGGTATATTGGGGTACCAAGTTGACGAACCAGTCGTCGGCGACTTGCCAGCGAATAAAGGTATACAAGGTGACGATCGATGTATCTGGAAACAGCGCCTTTTGAGCTTGCTTATCGTCTGTCCACGTTTCGCCATATAGAAGGGCTGGGTTAATCCTAAGTTTATCTGAGATAGGAATTATCTGGATGGCGCCAACAGAAGCTCGGTTAACGGGAATCGCATTGGCATTGTTGCGCTGCATATCGACAAATAATCCCGTCCCACTTTGTTTATAGATAGAAAAGTGACGTAGATGTACGGTTTCAAAATCGTCTTTAAATTGAATGAAGCTGTTGTGACCAAATGCACTGTCGGGGCTGTTGAATCCGAATTGTGCGATGGCACCATATCCATTGGTTCCTGTTCGTATTCCCAGAAATGAGCTTAGCGCGGTAGGATCGTCTAGATCTTCTATTTGTTCTAGCTCTGGTTCTAATTCTAGTTCTTCTGTTTGCGCTGCTTGTGCCGTTATAAGAAAAGACATGAGCGACAGCAATGATAGTAGTTTGAGTAGCATGGCAACCTCAGAAAATTGATGGTATTCGGTCATAGATGGCAGGCGGGGAACCTGCCATTTCATAGATATCAGGCTAGGATTAGCCTTCCATGCAAGGGAGCATGAGCTCGAACTTGTTGGTCGTTGTGTAGAAGGTCCTTGGGTAGTATTCCCCCATCACTGGAGCAATATCTTTGTCCTGCGGGATGTTCTGGATAGCATGCGTGAATTTCGGTGAAGCGAGCATATGTCGAATTTGCACAATTGATGCATCTTCATCAATAATGCCATCTCCATTGTCTGACATTGGAAGCCAACCGACGCCACATTGTGCAAAGGCATTACGTGGTCTATCGGCGGCACGGCTCACCACGACGGTGTAATAACCATCTTTATCGACGGGAATATTTTCATCGTGAAGGCAGTCGTTCACTTTCGTCACAGCAAACCCTTGGTTAGAACAGACTGACCAATAACGAAGTTCGCCGGCGGTCATTTCTTTATCACCATCAATGGTTTTTGGCGTGACAGGTGCTTTCGCTCTTAGTACGTAGACAGGGCCATGTTTGCGATTGACGACGGTTCTAATGTAGTTGTTATCAAGATTTGGGTAGAAGCCACCCGTGCTACGTCTAGCTTCAGGATTGATTTTCCCTGTGTAGATGCCTAACAAGCTTTCTCGGTCGAGTTGAATGTGCCAGGTCGAGGGATTGGTTGCAGGAAAACCAACGGGTTTGTTAGGTTGTGACACCAGCTCTCGGTACTTATCGACTGGGATTCCCAAAGCATTGATCTTGGCTTTGAGTGGTTGTGCACTATTCATTGCATCACAAGCCTCTTGGCCTCTGAGCTCTTTGCCAGACGCTAGAGTTAGCACTGGCTCGGGTAGCGACGCATCTCCGGTCCCATCGCTGTTTTCGTCTTTTGCATAGATCCGATAGATCAGAGTTTGTTGATTTGCCAGCGATCTCGGCGCATGTAGCTCATCCATCTCAAGGCCGTCACGCACTTGGCCTGCGGTGTAATCAGTTTTAGGTTGAGAGTCGAGTATCTTTACTTGATAACTTCTTAACACACTGTCGCGCTGATTCCCTTCTCTGAAAGGGTTCACGCTGCTTTGGTTGGGTTTGATCATATAATCGGGTAACGATTGTAACGGCCTTCCATGGTCATCATAGCTAATCAATGACATGTAACGTGAATGGGGAAATTGCCCTTCTAACCTGAGCTTTGCATCATCAGGAACGGTAAACGTCGCTCCCCAATATTTCACTGCAGCGTCGGGATACGCAACGTTGATGAATGGGTCTGCAGATACTGGACCTAAACGGAAGAAACATGTTCTTTCTCCTGGAATACCTTCAAACTGATCATTGGCGGCAGACACTGTACTCCAACTGGCACATGTGATTAAAACTGTTGCGATTGAGCCTTTACTGAGCCAACGGCTCAATGTGGTTGCGGATGGCATTTGCATTCTTAAATCCTCTTTTCACGACCTTGTGGTGTTTCCTAATATTTCTGTTTGATTAATTGTTAATTTGTCTGTAACAATTAATTAACAATCTATCAGGGGCGAGTTGAGAACAATGTGTAAAATCTTACATTCTAGTGTCGTTCACTCGATGAGTCGGGAAGAGCTGCAATCAATGCTGGTTCGAGTATTAACAGAGGATCCAACCTTATCGCGGCTTGATCAGGGCGCGATCGAAGAAATTATCCAAGCTGCTAGAATAGAAACCTATAAAATTCCGACATTACTGAATTCAGCCTATACCTCGGTTGATACCATGCGTCTCGTGGTTAAGGGCCATATTGAACTGATGAGTTACAGTGAAAGTGGTGATGAGGCGTGCATTGCAATATTAGGTCCAAACAGTTGGCTGACGTGGATAGGGTGCTTTGATGATCAACCGACCAACCATAATTTCTATTCTTCTCCTGATGCGATTGTCGTGGCTATTCCGGTGACAAAAATGAGAGATATTGCCGATCGTTATCCGGGGCTCTACAAAATTGCGATTCGTGAAATCAGCTTTCGTTTTCGACTTTTAATGGAGTGGACGACGGAGTCCGTGCTGTTAAAAAATGAATTTCGGGTCGCTAAGTTACTCTTATTAGTCAGTCGTTTAAATGGGGTGCCGAACGAACTCAATTCGATCTTATATACTCAAGATAAGTTGGCGCATCTGTCTCGGTGTACCCGTCAAACACTCAGTCGTTCTCTGCAGCAATTAGCGAAAGAAGGCATGATTGAGATTGGCTATCGACGCATTGATATCCTCAATGAGGACAAACTTAATGCCTTCATAGCTGAAGGGTTAGCGTGTTAAAGATCATTAAATAACTCAAGCGAATGCTAAGAAGGTAATGACATTGACCTTGTTAATCTTTATTCCAAGAGAAAATGATTGAGTTGTTACATCATATTTGCAAATTTTTGCGATAATCCTATCTAGTTTTATTGGTTTTGGCCGATACATCACTCAGATTGTGCATTTCTGATTGGAGTGCACTAAAAAAGTCCTGTTCAGGGTACACAAATAACGAGCGATTCTTTTTAAAGGTCCAAATATGTTGAAAACTAACTCTCTGAGTATTAAGCAAAAGGTTGTACTTGGAATTACTTTTGCGGTTCTTGCTTCTACAGTCATTGTCGGTGCGATGGCGCAACAACAAGCAAGAGATGTATTGAGTCATCGATTGGTTGATATTGAGCTTCCTGGGATGCTTGAGCGAATCAATGGTGAAATTGACCGTGAAGTCTCTCAACTGTTGTTAGCGGCGGAGCAAATTGCGTCAAATGAATTCATTTCTGATGCTATCGAATCGACCGATCGTGATGCTGAATTAGAAAACAAACTTGTTAAACAACTGAACAACGTGCGTAATCAATATCAGTTGAACGATGCTTCAGTAGCGAACCGTCAAACGGCTTTCTACTGGAACCAAGATGGTTTCTTGCGTCAACTAAACCAACAACAAGACGGTTGGTTCTTTGGCTTTATTCAGTCAGGTCAGCCAACCATGGTGAGCATGTTCCAAGAAGCCAATGGCGAAGTGAAAATGTTCGCTAACTACCAACAGCCTTCTGGTTTGGCGATGTCAGGTCTATCAAAGTCGATGGATGACATGGTTAACCTGCTTAACGGTTTCAAGATTGAAAATACTGGCTTTGTATTTCTGACTGATAGTCAAGGTGATGTACAAATTCACCGTGAGCGTTCTCGAAGTGACTCTTCACTACAACAACTTTACGGCCCTCAATCAAGCCAGCTATTGAACAAGTCGGGCTTCAACCTGATCACCACTGAAAGCCAAGGACAAGAGCTATTTGTCGCGAGTCTTTATGTGTCATCAATGGACTGGTTCGTTATTGGTGTGGTTCCAACCGATGAAGTGTTTGCTGAGCTTGATGCGACTGCGCAAAAGATGCTGATCATGACGGCGGTTGTGGCTTTGGTGTTTATCCTAATGGGCGTAGTGCTAGCAAACAGCATTACTCAGCCAATTAAACTTCTGGCTAAACGATTCGGTGACCTTGGCGAGGGCGATGGCGATCTTGCGCAGCGTATTGAAGTAAAAGGCAACGATGAAATCGCACAGCTTTCTAAGGGCTTTAACGGATTCATTGAGAAGATTCACGAGTCGATGAAAGAAGTATGCTCGACAAGCCAAGCGCTTCAGGTAGCGGCGGAAAGTGTTTCTAACAAAGCACACATCACCCACGACAACAGCCAAGAGCAACGTGACCAAACCCTTCAAGTGGTGGCTGCAATCAACCAAATGGGTATGACCATCAGTGAGATTGCATCAAACGCGGCGACAGCAGCAGAAACAGCCACGCAAGCTTCAGGTAATACGGAAGTGGGTCGTTCTGTGGTAAACAAAGCAAAAGACGCGATCAGTCGTTTAGCACAAGATATCGAAAGCACGGGTCAAGTGGTTGAACAGCTTGCTTCAACAACTCAAGATATCGGTTCTATTTTGGGTGTTATCCGTGATATTTCAGAGCAAACCAACTTGCTCGCATTGAACGCAGCGATTGAAGCTGCACGTGCCGGTGAGCAAGGCCGTGGCTTTGCCGTGGTAGCCGATGAAGTTCGTAACCTTGCAAGTCGTACAGCAGATTCAACGGAAGAGATTCAGAAGATGATCAACCAACTGCAAAGCGATGCGAAAGATGCGGTAACGGCAATGAGTGCCGGTAAAGTGATTACACTTGAGGGCGTATCGGCATCGGATGAAGCGGTAGACGTGCTGGGTGGCATCTCAGGTCGTATCGTTGATATCACTGACCGTAACACTCAAGTGGCAACGGCAACGGAAGAGCAATCAACCGTAGTTCACACCATCAACCAGAACATTGAAGAGATTAACGCAATCAATGAAGTGACAACGGGCACGGCTGAGCAGCTTGCTGAAGCGAGCCAAGAGCTTCGAGACCTTTCTTCACGTCTGGATAAGATGGTTGGTTCATTTAAGCTTTAATCTCTTTAAGCTTTAATTCCTCTAAGCTATAGCATGGCTTAGAAAGGGACATAGACGAAGAGCTGGATTCATTTAATCGTGAATCCAGCTCTTTTTATTTACGGGCTTGTTTTCTTCTAACTGACCTTAGCTTGATCTGGTTTCGGGCTTTGCACTTAATCGCTCTAGCATCACAGGGCGTAAATGAGTAAAATCTGATTAGGTTTAATATTTAGGTAAGTATCATGAGCGATTTTGAAAAAGAACTAGAGCAGATGACTCAAGAGATGGGCGATGAGCCAGAAGTAAAACTGCCATCAATTGAAGAGCAAAAAGCGATCGTTGCTGAGTTTAAGCGACTAGAAGCGGAAGGCAAACTAACACCTGAAGTGTTAGAAAAGCATTTTGGCCAGTTCAACAAAACAAGTGATACGCCAATCCACTAAGTTTCTGCTGGGCCAACCTATATCGTTAGATAGGGTGGCTTTTAGCTCAAATAGATAAAGGTCTAGCATCCGCTAGGCCTTTTTTATTGCTAGTCGTTAAAAGATGAAGATGAAGATGAAGATGAAGATGAAGATGAATGAGAGCGGAGCTAAGCGAGTAAAGCTTACAGAATAAAAAATCCCCCTTACAAGGTAAGAGGGATTCGATATGGGCAAGTTATATCTTAAAAGGCGAACCGATTAATCTGTACCGTACTCTTTGTACAAGCGACGACATGCGCGACCATCGCTGTGGAACAAGTGACAACGGTGTGCAGGGATACCAATCGCCAGCTTGTCACCAGATTCAATCGTCAACGTGTCTGGTTGACGGTAGATAACATCAGCATCGGCACTTTCAAGGTTTAGGTAAACTTGTGTCTCGTTACCTAGTTTCTCTACCATCATCACTTCAGCTTCAATCGTCGCGTCACCTGTTTCAGCAGATAACAAGTGTTCAGGACGAACACCCAGAGACATACGGTCACCAGCATTGACAGTGGTACCATCTACTGGGATCCAGAAGGTCATGCCGTTAGAAAGTTGTACCAAGACGCGTTCTGCTTCAGCTTGCTCGATGTGAACCGACATAAAGTTCATCTTCGGTGAGCCAATAAAGCCAGCAACGAAACGGTTTTGAGGGTAGTGGTAAAGATCAAGCGGTTTACCGACTTGAGATACGTAACCACCATCAAGAACAACAATCTTATCGGCCATTGTCATCGCTTCCACTTGGTCGTGGGTAACGTAGATCATGGTGCAACCAAGTTGACGCTGTAGCTTAGTGATTTGCGAACGCATTTGAACACGCAGCGCAGCATCTAGGTTAGATAGTGGCTCATCAAGTAGGAATACATTTGGTTGAGAAACCAGAGTACGACCAATCGCAACACGCTGACGTTGACCACCAGACAATGCTTTAGGTTGACGCTCTAGAAGGTGACCAAGCTGAAGGATTTCTGCAGCATGCTCAACACGCTTATCAATTTCAGCTTTGTCAGCGTTCGCTAGCTTTAGGCCAAAAGACATGTTGTCGTAAAGGTTAAGGTGAGGGTAAAGCGCGTAAGATTGGAATACCATACCTACGCCACGCTTTGAAGGCTCAACGTCATTCATGCGTTGGTCGCCAATGTACAAATCACCAGACGTAATGTCTTCTAGACCTGCGATACAGCGTAATAGCGTCGATTTACCACAACCTGATGGTCCAACGAATACTACGAACTCACCTTCGTTGATGTCTAAGGTTACGTCCTTAGAAATCTGTACATCACCATATGATTTATAAACGTTTTTTAACGTGACACTCGCCATCTAGCTAGTCCTCGATCGATCAAATTTTAAGTTTTACTGCTTATCATTATAAGAAATTTTTGGGTCAGCAGTAACTGTAGGAATTGGTAAGTACTGAATGAGTAAGAAAAAAAGTGGGTGAGACTTGGATTCTTTAACCAAGCCCACCCGTCATAGCCAAACTGGTGCCTATTTCCCCCACATCCAGCTAAATCTCCCCCGTGATTCAATCACAGATTTAGCTCGATGCTTTATAAAGACAACAGCGGGCAGTGAAGCCAACTAAATGAACAATGCGTCAACGCATAACATTCGCTGGTAAAGGGTTCTTACTATCCATTCTTGGATGGATGCAGTTTCGGTGAATTGGCGCAATCGTACATCCTCCCAATGAAAATTTAACGAGGGGGAGTAGGAGGGGAGGAGTAGGTTAATGGGGTTATTGGTAATAGGCGATCCAGTTCAAATAAATACACGCCTCAACAGTGATGTTGATCACGATGAATATGCATTTTGTGATTTTGGTCTCTAATCTGACCGGATGGCGATCACGAAATTAAGCCATAATAGCTGGGGCGTAGTGGCTAGGATGATGAGCTGAAGCCCGTTTTCTCAGATCATAACCTCCGAAAACTGGCTCGTCTTAATTGAATGCGCCCTACGTATAAATATAAAAAGGATATTGACATGAAAAACGCTCTAAGCGCTGTAGCTCTAGGCACAATCGTTGCTTTGGGTTCTTTTGGTGCAAACGCTGCTATCGAAGAAGGTCAACTAACTATTTGGGTTGGTGGCGACAAAGCTTACGAAGGAATGGCTGAAGTAGGTAAACGCTTTGAAGAAGATACTGGTGTTAAAGTAACAGTAGCCTTTCCTGACAAACTAGAAGAGAAGTTCTCTCAAGTTGCAGCGGCTGGCGATGGCCCAGACATGATTTTCTACGCACACGATCGTTTTGGTGGTTTTGCAGAAGCGGGTCTTCTTGCTGATATCAAACCTTCTAAGGAAACTAAAGAAGGTATCGTAGACTTCGCATGGGACGCTGTTTCTTACGAAGGTAAAACAATCGCTTACCCAGTAGCGGTTGAGTCAGTTTCTCTTATCTACAACAAAGCACTTGTTCCTAACCCTCCTAAGTCTTGGGAAGAAATCCCAGCACTTAACGCTGAGCTTCAAAAAGACGGTAAGAAAGCGATCATGTGGCCTCTACGTGGCGGCGCTTACTTCACATGGCCTCTACTTGCAGCTGACGGCGGTTACGCATTCAAACAAACTGCTGAAGGTTACGACATTAAAGATGCGGGCGTAGCGGCTGAAGGTGTTCAGAAGTCTCTAGGTTTCATCGAGAAAATGGTACAAGACAAAGTTATCTCTGCGGACATGGATTACTCAGTTGCTGAGTCTGAATTCGTTGCAGGTAACGTTGCAATGACAATCAACGGTCCTTGGGGCTGGGCAAACATCGAGAAAGCTGGCGTTGACTACGGCGTAACAACGCTTCCTAAGTTCAACGGTAAAGCGTCTAAACCTTTCGTTGGTGTATGGGCTGGTGGTATCAGCACTGCTTCTCCAAACCGCGACCTAGCTGTTGAGTTCATGGAAAACTACCTATTAACTGACGAAGGTATGAAGAGCCTGAATGACGACAAGCCACTGGGCGCTGTTGCTCTTAACTCTTTCCAACGTCAACTAGACAGCGACACTCGCATTGCAGCAACAATGGACAACGCGATGAACGGCGAAATCATGCCTAACATCCCTCAGTTCACAACGTTCTGGTACAGCATGGAAGAAGCAATCGGCAACGTAGTTGATGGTCGTCAATCTGTTGACCAAGCACTCGATGCTGCTGAAGCTCGTATGACTAAGTAATAATAAAGCATTACCTTTTAAGGAGGGGGCAACCTCTCCTTACTTTTCTATTTTTATATCTCGTTAGCAGGTTCCTCTATGCAGTCAGTTCAAGGTTCAGATGCGATCCCGGCACCATCAAGCCTTCTAGGCAGTAAAAGCGTCTTCATCAAATGGGGGTTGCTTGGTAGCGTTGGCTTAATTAACGGCTACGCTACAATTTTAATGTATTCTCGCGGTGAGCTCGCATTTGCGCTGCTTACAGTGATCTTAACGGCTTTGGCTCTTTACATTTTTGGTAGTAAGAAAACTTACGCCCACCGTTATATTTATCCAGGTATTGCCGGAATGATCTTGTTCATTCTCTTCCCGTTGGCATATACCGTTGGACTTGCGTTCACTAACTACAGCGCAAAAAACCAACTTTCTCTTGAGCGCACTCAAACCGTCCTTTTAGACCGCTCTTTTCAAAGCGGTGAAAGCTACCCATTTACTTTGTACAAGACAGATAACGGTCACCAGATCGTGGTTAAAGATGGTAACCAGCTGTTAGCAACTGACGTATTTTCTCTTGAAGGTATGACTGCAACAGAAATGGATCTGTCTATGGTTGAGTCTGCACAAGGTGAGAAAGAGAAGATCAAAGCGATCATCCAAAACCGTTCTGCGATTAGTGGTGTAGATTTCCACCTGCCAAATGGTGATGATATTCGCATGAGTGGCTTACGTAAGTTTGCTGCTGTTGCTCCGCTTTATACGATGCAATCCGATGGCGAGACTTTATACAACAATGAGTCAGGTGAAACACTTAAGCCAAATATGGAAGTGGGCTTCTATCAGCCTGTGGATGAAAACGGCGCATTTATCGGTAACACCATCTCTCCGGGATTTGTTGTCGAAATTGGTACTCATAACTTTGAGCGTGTATGGAAAGATGACGGTATCAAAGAGCCTTTTATTAGCATCTTTATTTGGACCGTGGTGTTCTCCATCCTTACCGTTGCATTTACGTTGGCAATTGGCTTAATTCTGGCGAACATCGTGCAGTGGGAAGAGCTAAAAGGCAGAGCTGTTTACCGTGTCTTGCTTATCTTGCCTTACGCAGTACCTGCATTTATCTCAATCCTGATTTTTAAAGGTTTATTTAACCAAAGCTTCGGTGAAATAAACATGGTGTTAGAAAGCATCTTTGGTTTAAGTCCAAACTGGTTCTCTGATCCTATCTTAGCGAAAAGCATGGTATTGATTGTAAACACATGGCTAGGCTTCCCTTACATGATGATTCTATGTATGGGTCTGCTTAAAGCGATTCCTGAAGATTTGTATGAAGCGTCAGCTATTGATGGTGCGAACTTTATTCACAATTTCAAACGTATTACGTTCCCATTGATGATTAAGCCACTAACACCGCTATTGATTGCAGCATTTGCCTTTAACTTCAATAACTTTGTAATGATTCAACTATTGACGAATGGTGGCCCGAACATGATTGGCACCTCAGAGCCAGCGGGTTACACAGACTTGCTTGTAAGCTACACCTACCGAATCGCATTCGAAGGCGGCGGCGGTCAAGACTTTGGTCTAGCAAGTGCTATCGCAACGCTTATTTTCCTATTGGTTGGTGCTCTAGCATTACTCAACCTTCGTTTTACTAAACTGACTCAAGATTAAGGAGCACGACAATGGCTATGGTACAAGGTAAAGGCCTTAAATACCGATTGTGGGCAACGCATATTGCGCTGTGGTGCTTCTTAGCGCTAATTATCTTCCCACTACTGATGATTATTGCGATCTCGTTCCGTGAGGGAAACTTCGCAACAGGTAGTTTGATTCCAGATAACCCATCTTTGGAACACTGGAAACTGGCTCTTGGTATGTCAGTCACTAACGCTGACGGCTCGGTGACTCCACCTCCATTCCCAGTACTGACTTGGTTGTGGAACTCAATAAAAGTAGCAGGTATTACGTCTATTCTTATTGTGTCGCTGTCTACGACGTCGGCTTATGCATTCGCTCGTATGCGCTTTAAAGGTAAAGAAACCATCTTGAAAGCGATGATGATTTTCCAAATGTTCCCAGCGGTACTTGCTCTAGTGGCTATCTACGCGTTGTTCGACAAACTTGGCCAATACATTCCGTTCTTAGGCTTGAACACGCACGGTGGTTTGATCTTCTCGTACTTGGGTGGTATTGCACTGCATGTTTGGACGATTAAAGGCTACTTTGAGACGATTGATAACTCTTTAGAAGAAGCGGCAGCACTTGATGGTGCAACACCTTGGCAAGCATTCAGATTGGTTCTACTGCCATTGTCTGTGCCAATCCTTGCGGTTGTGTTTATTCTATCTTTCATTGGTGTTGTTGGTGAGGTGCCAGTTGCTTCAATCCTATTATCGGATGTGAACTCTTACACACTAGCAGTAGGTATGCAGCAATACCTATATCCTCAGAACTACCTATGGGGTGACTTTGCGGCAGCGGCTGTACTTTCAGCACTTCCGATTACTATCGTGTTCTTACTTGCTCAACGTTGGTTAGTTGGCGGTTTGACGGCAGGTGGTGTAAAAGGATAAGCTGTACCCTATAAGAAAGACAAAGAGCGACCTTTTAAGTCGCTCTATATTGGCATTTTTATTACATCATTTGGTTTGGCCGCCGATCAGTAATAAAAATAACCCTCAGGTTACGCATAGCTGGCTACTAATCAGGTTCCTTACGCTATTAATGATTAGTGGTTTTTGTAACTCTAACCCAGGTACTTACTTGGGTTTTTTTATGCCTGCTACTTTTTTTTTCTACTTTGTCTTGATGTTCGCTTTATCTGTCAATTTCTGTGCTCATAACGGCTTCATGTTCAAAGCTTCGAGTCACTTCTCTCTCAAACCTTCCCTGCCTCATTCTTCTTACTTGAAGACATGAACGAGTCTCACAAATCAGACACTCAGTATAAGGGGCTGTTGGTCTATTGATATATTGCTAATAATCCAATGCGTGATACTTCAATGATTTGCGTGCAACAAATACAAAAGTTACACAGAAAATGTATATAGAAACGGTAGGCGGCTGTGAATTGCAGAGAGTTATACCTCTGACTTATGGAATGAGTTGGGAAAGTAGTGAATGACGAATGGTTGATGTTAGTCGCTGATTCAAGCTAGATGCTGATGATTATGATCAGTTAGGAAAAAGGGGCAGTTAGGAAAAAGGGGGCAGCTAGGACCAAGGATTAGTGAGAAAAATGATTCGTTAGGAACTAGGAACTAGAAACGATTAGCGATGAACTGTAGAAGTTAGAATTCTTTGCTCGAAGGAGCACAGCCCAAGTGTTGCAACAACACATAGATGCTTTCTTGATCGAGTGCCACACGGCGAAAGAGATCCGCAAACGTGTTATCCCCGCCAAAACAAGTCTGGATATAGTGGTTAATTTCATTGCTATCGTAACCTTCTACGTACAATGTTCTGACCCATTGGTACTCAACTGCCTTGAGATTGTTCAGTGTAGATTCGCTAAGAGTGGGGCGTGTGACGCTCAAGAGTAGCTCCGGGAAATTCAAATACATCCATTATGATTGGCGGTATTTAACCAGAGCTAAATGACGACTTTATTACAGTTCGAGCAAATCGCTAAACAATAGCAGCTTCATTTCAACCCTTGGCTGAGTATCACGCTATATAAGCTGTATTGCGACAATTCGTATTGAGCAGTATTGAGATAAGAAGTATTGGGTAAGACGCGGCTTTGTCTGTGAGAGTTTACAAAGGGGAGTTGAGTTAGATAAGCAAATGCCAAGAATGTGCTTGGCATTGTAATTAGGTTTTGTAGGGTAGAGCTAGATATGGACCTTATTTAAGGTACTTCACGTGCGCTTCCATCTCTTCGCCGATCTGCTTTCGCATGTTCATTAGACGAATAGCCGAATCTCTTAATTCGATGTCTTCTGGTGTTTCTGGTACCCACTCTGGCACCTTAGTCGGGTTACCGTTTTCATCAACAGCAACCATAATAACGATACAGTGAGTCGTTAGGCGATTGTTGAGCTCTTTAGGGTCGCTGGCTTGAACGTCGATAGCGATGTGCATAGAAGATGAACCGGTATAGATGACCTTCGCACTTACCTCTACAAGGTTGCCAACATGGATCGGAGCTACGAATCGAATCCCCCCTGCGTAAGCGGTAATACAATATTTACCACTCCACCCAGCAGAACAAGCGTAGGCTGCTAAATCGATCCACTTCATTGCTGCACCACCATGAACTTTACCACCAAAGTTCACATCCCCAGGTTCAGCTAAAAAACGCAGAGTAACGTCTCGTTTACCATCTGGTCGGTTATTGTTACTGCTCATCTATCTTCCTTCATTATTATTGTGCTGCATAACATGCTTGTTACTTGCTAATAACAATATACTTAAGATGACATAAATTAAAGCGGATAATCTCACGGTTAAGACTATTTTTTTCAAACGGATGACGAACTGATGAACATCGGTGTTTTCTAGCGATGGAGGCGAGAGGTAAACAAGGCGGAGCAAACATGAACAACCCAAATAGAAAGTCGATTTCAAAAAAAACACCTAGCGTAATGCTAGGTGTTTCTAAGCCATTTGGTACTCATGTCGGTACCTTTTTATGTCTGCCAACTAACCGTTGCTTGTTTGGTTTAGTTAAAGTGACTGTATCGTAATTACCACCAAAGTGGTAGTTAAAATTATTTATTGCTCAGCTCACTTTTACTCTTTTACAAAGTATAGATCCTTGGCGTAGATATTTCCTTTCGGATTATTGTTAGGGAAGCCTTTGAGTGTATTTCGCACTAATCGAGTGTGATTATAGTGATATAAAGGCATAACTGCTGCAGATTCGTTAAGTAGAGATTCAGCATGCTGGTATAAAGCAAAACGTTTAGACTGATCTTCCGTTTTACTCGCTTGCTGCAAGAGCTCATCATAATCAGAGTTACAGTAACCACTCTCATTTGCTGTATGACCACAAGTGAAGGCTTCTAACAGAGCTGAAGGCTCTGGATAGTCACCAAAGGCCCACGAACGAGCAAGCTGGTAGTCTCCCGATCCTTTTGCGGTCACGTACGCCTTCCACTCCATATTCTCTAACTCAACCTTCACGCCAAGTGGTTTCCACATCGAAGCTATCGCGATGGCGATCTTTTTATGGTTTTCACTGGTGTTATACGTGAGTGTGAATTTGAGAGGGTTGTCTTGGTTATAGCCAGCTTCTTCAAGTAGCTGTTTAGCCTTAGCTTGGCGCTGTGAGCTATCTAACGCTTCGAATAAAGACTTAGGAGCTGCGTAGTTCGGGATATTATTCGGCGTTACGCTGTAGGCTTCAGGTTCACCTTGGCCCGTCACTTTATCGACCAAAATCTCTCGGTTTACTGCCATGCTTAATGCTTGTCGAACTCTGACATCATCAAACGGAGCCTGGCGAGTATTGAACGAATAAACATATGATCCTAACAAAGCCTGCGCTTTAATCTGTTCTGGGCTTTCTTTCGTGAGCTTTTGGTAATACTCAAGTTGTACACGGTTCGTCATGTCAATCTCACCAGACTGATAACGAATCAGCTCGGCATTTTGAGACGATAAACCAAGGTAAGTCACCTTATTGATGACGGTTGAAGCGTTATCCCAGTAATTCGAGTTTCTGGTCACCTCTACGTATTCGTTGGGTACCCATTTACTCAGAGTATAAGCACCGTTGGTCGCGATGTTTTCTGCGCGAATCCATTGGTCTCCTTTCTCTTCAACCAACTTAGTAGGCAGAGGGAAGAAGGTTTTGATGCTCATTAAACTCATGAAGTAGGGCGTAGGCTTTGAAAGTGAGATTTCTACCGTGTGTTCATCTAGCGCCTTAATCCCCAATTCTGATGGATCTTTATCTCCGGCAACAATGTCACTCGCGTTAACGATGTTCGCCGTCGAGAAAACAAATCCGGTGTTGTTGCCTGTTTTAGGGGACACGGCCCGCTGCCAACCAAAAACAAAGTCTGACGCTGTCACCGGATCGCCATTCGACCACTGAAGACCCTCTTTCAACACAAATGTCACTGTTTTGCCATCTTTGCTGATTACCCACTCTTTAGCTTGTCCTGGGATGATCTGCCCGTCTCGGTTCTCAATCACAAAGCCCTCAAACATATCATTGACGATGATGTCGCCGGGCATACCGGAATTAACAAAGTTGGGGTCTAGCGTGTTGGGCTCTGCGCCATTGCCACGCACAAAATGTTGTTCTTCAGCTAATGATGTCTCAGTAGAAACAGAGGCTGCGAAGCTTGAGGCAGACGATAGAGCAAGCAGTGACGATATGATCACAGGGAGTGTTGGTTGGGTCATTGTAATTCCTTTTACAATTTAAACAGTACTTAGTTCATTAAACCTGAGTCAGTAACATGTTGCAACCACAGCGTGCTGGAATTAAAAGCATTTGAAAGCGTTATGAACAGAGCCGTTGAACAAAACAGGAAAACAACAATGCCTGCTGAGAAAGCAGGCATTGTGAGGTGAAATCGACTAGCGCATTGTTGCTAGGTTAGTTTTGGTAACGTTCACTTAGCTTTGCTGAGGTAGGGCAGCTTCCAGTCTTGGTTTCCTTTTAATTTGAGCAAGGATAACGCCTGAAATTACCATCACACCACCGATGATGTGGAACTGGTTAATCTCTTCACCTAGCCACGTAGCCGCCAATACAATCGCAACAACAGGAAGTAAGTTCATGAACATCGCACTGGAATCCGCACCAATAGTATCAATCGCTTTCACCCACATCCAAGGCGCCAAAATAGATGCAGCAACTGCGGCATAAGCTATCAATGGAATCGCTTGTTGTGAGGGTAATAGTTGTTCGCTCGTTAACCAAAGAGGAGTCAACATCGCGACAGCAAACAGCCCTTGAATATAAATCACAACCCAACTGCTGATTGGCATTTTCCAGCGTTTTAGTAACACACAGTAAGAGGCGTAAACAAAGGCTGCTATTAACATGTAACCGTCACCTTGGGTAAGGTTTTGATGGATAAAGAACAGAGGATCGCCTTTACCGAGCATTAACGCCAACCCAGCCAAAGACAACACACCGCCGACAATACTTAGGCTAGAAATAGACTTGTTTAGCAAAGGTACGCTAAGGAACACACTGATCAATGGTACTAACGAAGTGATCAATGCCATGTTAGAAGCGGTGGTGGTTAAGCCTGCGTAGTAACCCAAAGATTGGTTTAACACCATGCCCAAAAAGCCAAGGAACGCTAACTTAGACAAGTTAGGTTTAATGACTGGCCACTGTTTAATCACAGAGCGAATGCAGAAAGGCGTCAAAATTAACATCGCAATAAACCAACGGTAAAAACTCATCGCGCTCGGTTCAATGGTGCTTGCGGCCAGTTTGTTGACGATCGCATTTGCACCCCAGATACAGACTGTGAAAAATGGTAAAAGATAATGCATGTGAATTCCGTCGCAAATGAGTTGATGCGGCTAGTTTGACAGGTCGTTATACTTACAGATATCTTTAAAAAGACATCAGGCGCGATAGGAAGACAAGTTTGAAAAAACACTCAAGAAACCTTCATCCATCCTTATCAATCGATAAGGCACCATCCAATGTATTTATGAATTTCGAAGCTTTTTTATCGAACACCGAAACTCGTATACATAGCCATCCTTGGGGACAGGTTCAGTTGATCAGCGGTGGGATTCTTGAAATGGAAGCCGAAGGCATACGCTTTCTCGCGCCACCACACCTCGCTATTTGGGTGCCTGCTGGGGTCATGCACTGCAGTTACAACCGTAAGCCATTGGACTACTGTTCATTGAATATTGCCCATGAGTTAACTCAACATCTGCCTGAGAAAACTAGCCTCATTAAGATCACCCCAATCGTCTCTTCGATCATTGATGACTTTCGTCAGCGCGATATCAACGTCGCACAAAGCGAACAAGATCAAAGGCTTGTTCAGGTGCTACTCGATCAACTAGCAGAACGCCAAGTCGAGCATCACTTCTTGCCCTCAACGGATAACAAGTATCTTGCGCCTATTCTTGCTGCCATAGAAGAGAACCCAACCGATGATATCTCATTAAAGGATTGGGCAGAGAAAGTACACGCAACCGAGCGTACTTTGTCGCGTCATTGCCAAAGTGAATTGGGGATGAGCTTTACGGAATGGCGACTAAGAGTTCGCTACCTGTACTCGATGGATCTGTTAAGAAACGGGCAGTCGGTTAAAGAGGTGGCACTCACATTAGGTTACAACCAAGCCAGCCCCTTCATTAGTATGTTCAAGAAATATTCTGGCCAAACACCAGAACAATATAAGAACAGATTGTTGTAGTTTGTGTATGGAGAGGCATCAGTTTGAAAAGCGGATTTCTGTCATCGGTAAGTAACGTGAAGTATTGCTAAACCAAATTCTCCAGAGTGCATTGCTGGTAATAGCGTATCGAGATCTGGATATTTACCCCTTCAATAATAAAGTGCTAGATTTCCCTTTTTATAAATAAACCGATTGCATATAAATTGTGTTTTGTAGAGTATTAGGGCACTCATCAATAGTGAGTGATTAAAACAATAATAAGGATACTAAAACAATGAAAATGCGTTTAAATCTAAGCCTTTTCCTAATTTCTACAGTTCTTAGTCCAGTTGCGCTTGCCGATACTACATTCCCTGACGGCTATTACCTCGAAGCTGAAGGGCTGAGTGGAAATGCTTTAAAAGACATGCTTGGTGTCATTGCTGCTCGTGGGCAAAAGCAATTGTCGTATAACCAAGTTTGGTCTGCATTAAAAGACACCAATGAAGACCCGAATAACCCGAACAACGTGATTCTGTATTACAGTGGCCGTTCACAATCTAAGGATTTTACGTCGTCGGGTAATAACGATAAGAATGCATGGAACCGTGAGCACCTTTGGCCTAAATCTTTTGGTTTCAAGCGTAAAGATCAATGGGGCTATACCGATATCCACCACCTACAGCCAACCGATGCTGAGATCAACTCAATCCGCTCAAACAAAGACTTTGATTTTGGCGGCTCGCCATTGAAAAAGTCGCCACTGAACAAAACCGATTACGACAGCTTTGAGCCTAGAGATGCCGTTAAGGGTGATACTGCTCGTTCGATTTTCTACATGGCTGTGCGTTATGAAGGCAACAACGCAAACATGCCTGACTTGTATCTGGTTGATGATGTTTCGAGTACGTCAGGTAAGCCTAAGGTTGGAAAGCTATGCACATTACTCCAATGGCATAACGCGGACCCAGTAGACAATTGGGAACGTAACCGCCATGAAAAAGCCGTGCAATGGCAAGGCAACCGTAACCCGTTTATTGATAACCCAGGCTGGGTAAACGATATTTATGGCAGTAGATGTAACGGGTAATTAGTCGTTTAAACAAGATTAATCGGTAGCTATATCTCAGAAAAATAAAAAGGCCATCTTCGTGATGGCTTTTTAATCACTAGCCTAAAAATCAGGTCGGTAAACACAACCCTTAATCTGAACGGAAATTGCCGAACCTTGAGCGTTACTTTTACAGTGCCTCAAACGTTTATTGCGGACTCATCAACTATAAGAGATTAATTCCAAAATGCTTGGCCAGCGTATTTACGACACCAAAACAAACGATTGATATAAAACAACTGAATAACAACGTCGCCCAAAAGGAATATTTGCTCAGTAAATAGGGAAACAGCAGGAACATTGGAAGTGTTGGCACGACAAACCAGAACGTATAGAAAGCATGGTTTGATAGTTGGTCGGAACCTTGGCCTTCGATATACATCCATATCAACGCGAGAATAGTGACTGTTGGTAAGGCAGCGACCAAAGCCCCGAGCTTGTCGCTACGCTTAGCAACTTCAGAGATAAGAACAACAATTGCTGCTGTCGTTAAATACTTGAAAACAATCCACCACATGCTGCGCTCCAAGAATAAACTTAAAGTTTAGCTGACTGAACCTAAGTAGTGAACGAATTAGGTCGACCGAGGAGTGGTCCGCATGAGAAGTTGATTAGCGATATTCAATGCTAAAGGGTATGGGGCAAAAGGAGCGCCCAAAACGAACTATCGACGCCATAGCCTCTTGCTATGCTCCTTTTTCCACGAACATTTGCTTGTACGATTTCGTTTGCAAGGCTTTTGGTGTTAAACCAAATTTGTTCGCCAGACCTTCCAGCTCAACTTTGTAGTCCGATAACATAGATTCATCATCTGTCATTATTGCGAACTCAGCAAAATCACCGATACCCGCCAAGGAATCGACGGTAATATGAAAATCTCCAACAAAGTAGATGCTCCGTGTTTTCTCCGCTTTTAGCACCACTTCAAACCCCATGGTTTCCAACATGCTGCGAGCTTTTGAGGCGTCAGTAATATTTGTCGCTTCACAGCGGTCTGACTCGGGGCCTTTTACTATCCACAACTTGATACCTGAAGGTTCCATCGTCCGAATACACACGCTTTTATTCTCGGCATGTAAGGTTTTATCTGGTGAATCAAAATACCAATCACATTCAACATTATCTTCGAGCATAATTTCGTGAGGCATTAACCGTAAGGCTTCGAGGAAGACCGATTTCGAGTCAATCCGATACTTTAGCTCAACTTCGTATTTACCTTGGAAATGATTGTGGTTCATAAGCTACTTCAACGTAAAAATAGGATTCTAACATAGGAGAGAGAGGTAAAATTTGAGTAGGCGCATAGTGCCGGTATGCCTAATACCCCGTCAGCTCCATATAACCAGAACCAGAGTGAGATCCTTTAATCACGATTGGCCCTTCCCAATAGGGAACCGATAGAGGCATTTTAGCTTTTGGATTGAGTGCCGAGACTGTCAGTTCTATTTGCTGGCTTGGAATTGAAACCTGCCACTCGGTTGGATAGTCACGCCCATCGACTTCTGTTTGCTTGATGGCGGTTAGGCTGATGTCTTGCTGTGAAATCGCAATGCCAAAACCATCTTGTTGCATTAACCTTGCGTGAGCATAACTGGCTTCGCCTGTTGTTGAATTTCGAAGTTGGAATACGACTAAGCTGGTTTCATCATTGAGCCTTAATGCAAACCAATCCCAGCCTTGCTGCGAGTCGAGTAAGAACTGCGAGCTCCACTCTCTGTCTATCCAGCCTTTACCAGAAACCTGATGCGTCACGCGATCAATGGTCACTTTGCCTGATACATCGATGAATGGCTGGCTGTAGTAATAGGAAGCCACTTTGCCATCGCCACTTTTGGTGCTGTAGCCTTGCTCACCCTGTTTTTGATAGGGAGCGTCGCTGGTGAGTGTCAACCAGTAGCCAAATTGTTCTGAATTGACATTCAATGTTGCGGGGAAGAGGTCATTGGTAGAAGAGTTCCATTGCCAGTCATCAAGATAGACACGAAATGGTGAGGTACTTACTCCTGCCAGTTCTGCTTGGTCACGAGACCATTTTTCATCGGCATAATGTTTGTCTTCGGTTGTGACCGCACTGTGCGCCATGTAGATCTGTTGGCTTTGCCATGCGGTCTGCTTAGGTTGCTTGGTTTGATTGTCGTTTTCTTCTGGGGCTGAGGCAAAGCGGAACTGTGTCCATTGCACCCCCAGAGCATTGCCATTTTCATCGATAAGGTTAGCGGTTAAATACCACCATTCATGACGAAATCTTGGGTGTGCTTGGTGGTCGGCAGGGAAAGTGATCTCTACGCCTTTAACTACCGGTGTGAATTGCTCATTCTGCTTTTTCTCATTGTTACCACCGAGTATTGCCCCCATATTTTGAGCTAATTTTGGATCGGCTCTCTCACAACCCCACAGAAATAACAGGTTAAGCAAGACTGCGGATATTTTGATTAGCTTACTCTTCGCGTTAATAGTCATCACAACACCTCGCTCTGCAAACTGGATACCACGGGTTTACTGACTAAACGCCACAGTGGAATTAAGGTCGCAATCACCGCCACTAGAATCGTGATGGCGGCAATACCGAGCGCATCGCTCCAGTTCCATACGTAATTTAGACTCCAACCAAAGGCGCGCAGGGTCACGATGTCCGTCAACACATAACCGACCATAGCACCGAGCGGTATGGCAATAACCAGAGTAAAAGCCACCAACACAACGATTTGCCCGAGCACCATCGCCATCAGATTTTTACGGCTTACGCCAAGCGCATACAATCTTGCGATAGCGGCCTTACGAGCATCGAGCAACATAAAGCACGCACAGAACAAGCCAATGACGGCGACCATCAAAGTGACGCCATTCAGCGCGCGAGTGATGGCGAAGGTTTGTGAAAAGATATCCAAAGCGATTGATTTGATCTGTGCTTGATCGTAAAGCTGACTTGGGTGCAAATTGAGTTGTTGGCGAAGTTGTTCGTATACCACTTGTGGGTCGCCAGAGACTTTGACTCCCAAGCTGGTGGGCAAGTCAGTAAAGCCGCTTTCAAGCCAAAGGTTTGGAGCAAGCAACACTTCTCCATTCGGCGAGCCGTAATCGTGAAAAATAGCACCGACGATGAGTGTTTTATCTTGGATCGCATCGAGTTCAAGTTTGCTGTTCAATGATAATCCGAGCTTCACCGCCGTGGGTTCGCTGATCGCCACTAACTCACCTTGGTAAAAGCGTGACCAGAAGTTATCAAGCTGCGATTGGAATACCATGGTTTGCTCTAATGTATTTTTGTCTTTGGTGCCGAGTAACGTGGGTAGGCCCTGCAAGTTATCGTCGACATAGTACTGCTTATAAACGGTTTCAACGTTCTCAAACTGCTCTAATGCGCGCTCGACATTAGCGATTTCGCCCTGAGCAGGGCTAACGTAAATGTCGGCATGCAGTCGTTGCTCTAACCATTGCTTTAGGGTGGATTCAAAGCTACCGACTAAGGTATTCATTCCCATGTTGGCGGTAACCGCAAGCAGCAGTGCCATCATGGCAAGGGAGAGGGGAGATATGAGCTCTCGCAGTTCAGCAAACAGATACTGCATTAATCCAGACTGAGTGCGTTGTTCACTCCAATTTGCTAACACGCTGAGCGTTTTGGGTAGATACAAAGGAATCGACACCACCAATACACCAAGCCACGCCATAGTGAAGCGATGATGCTCGCTGAGCCATAAGCCAGCCAACGCGATAACGGTCAGCACCACACCGATGGTAAACAGCTGATTTTCGTTAGACGCTTCCGGCGCTTGGTAAAAACCACCATGAGAAGAGAGCGGTTGTCGAATGCGCTGCTTAAAGTGTTGCCAACATGCGACTAACGTAGCCGCTAACGTGAGTAATAAAGCTTGTGCAAACCATTGCCACTGCCATGTGCCGGGCAATAGCGTTGCGCCATAAAGTTGTTCAAGGGTTATCGCAACGGTTGGGTGTAGCCAATGGCTCAACTGAATACCCAAAATGAAACCGAGTGATGCGCCTAGTGTGACTAAAACAGTGAGCTCGATTAGCAGAGCAGAGAACACGATGCTTGGTGAAACTCCGGCTTGCTGAATTTGTACTAACAGCCGATTACGTTTGAGCAAGCTGTACTTCACGCCGTTGTAAGCGATGAACAAACCAACCAAGAACGCCAGTAAGCTCATGGCAGTGAGGTTGAGGTGAAAGCTGTCGGTAATAGATCCGAGATCGGTACTTTGGTTGTTGGAAATCCACTGCCCTTGTTCTGCTATGAGATTCTGCCATTTGTCTTGCGCGTGGCTCTTGGTATCAAAAACAGCGATGTAGCTCAGTTGTCCTTGCTTGTTAAGCAATTGCTGGGCGAATCCAATGTCCATCAACATCCGACTACCTAGCTGCCATTCATCGGGCAGCACTACCACCTGGGTGACTATTTCATCCAAAGTGAGTGTTTCTACTTCACCCAAGCTTTGATGTTGCGATTGGCTCATCATGACGATGGGCTTGCCAGCTAACAATTGAGAAAGCGGTAAGGCGCTGTTGAACAGAGATATGTTTTGACTGTCTTCTGAGGTTCCATCGTTTTCGGCTGGCTTGTCGGTAGAATAGCGAGATCGTGAGGTGAGAGCAGCGATCAATTCACTGCCTTGTACCGACCAACGACGACCTTGATCGTCTCTCACTCGCCCTTCAATCACAGGCAATATTGCGCTCAAGCCATTTTGTCTTAGCTTGAAGTAGAGCGATTCTGGTAAGTAGTTTTGCCCTGCTGGTGGAATGATCAGGTTTTGCGCTTGAGCGCTCAGTTGTTCGGTGGATTCAGCGTAGCTACGTTTGGCATTCAGATTGATAGCTTGCACCGCGACAAAAAGGGTGACCGCCAACACGATACCAATCAAGATGGCCGCCGCTTGTAAGGGCGATTGGCGATAGTGCGCAGCGAATAGGTTTAGCGTAAGTTTTGTGTGAGTCAGCCAGGCGTGATTTAACCTAGAGTGAGTTAAGTTAGCTTGCAGCATGAGGCTTCTCAATGGCTTGATTTTGGTTTAGCTCTACACGCTTTAACTCTCCATCATCTAACACCAGTTGAGTCTGCATAAAACTGGCACATTCGGGGCTGTGTGTAACCAGTAATACGGCGGTGTTGCCTTGTGTGGTGATTTCGTTCAATAGCCTCATTACCTCTAAACCAGCCTTGTGGTCGAGGTTGCCTGTGGGTTCATCGGCAAGTAGCAGTTTGGGTTTATGAGCTAATGCACGTGCGATCGCCACTCGTTGTTGCTGGCCACCAGAGAGTGCTGATACATGTCTATCGAGCAGTTCACTGATGCCTAACGCTTTCACTAAATAATCACACCAGTCGCCCCATTTTTGTTGATTCAAATGCAACGGGAACGCGATGTTTTGTTTTACGTTGAGTGGGGTTAACAGATTGAACTGCTGAAAGATAACACCCAGTTTTTGATGGCGGAAGCGACTCCATTGTGGGTCTTTCCAAACCGAAGTGTTGTCCCCATCGAGCCACAACTCACCTCCTGAAAGCGGTTCAAAGCCTGCTATTAGGTTGAGTAGAGTACTTTTCCCGCTGCCACTTGCTCCTGTCAAAGCTACGCTTGCCCCTGTTGCCAAAGTGAAGTCGACGCTCTCTAACACGTTATGGGTGTCTTTGCCGTCAACAAAGCTTTTGCTGGCCTGTTTCAGCGTGACAACTGGGTTTTCCATTTCCTCTCCTTGTATCCAACAATGACTATCAAACTGTAGACAACAATTTCAAATAATAGAGCGATTTATATCGAATTATTAATAACTTGTACTTTGATAAGAGAGAAATAGATCAGTGAGAGGTGGAATTCGGACTCTCGTTGGGTCTTTGAATTATCACATCGCCTTGGGTTATTTATTAGAAGGTTTTTTACGGCATCTAAGGGTAGCCAATTCCAACGCTTGGTATCTGGATGAAGATTATTTTGTGTGAGGATAAGGCGAGCGAAAGCTGTATCCCTAAAATATTTTTTCCCATAGCTTGTTAGTGTTTTTAATCATACATGCTCCGTTAAAGGTGTTGTATAGAAGACGAAATTATCTGGATGTAGAATGCAGATAAGATCTGTACTGAATGAAGTTTATGCAAAAGGCGAAAATCAATTGAATCAACCTGTTTTATATATTTTCGGGTCTCCCAGCTTCAGGGAAATCGACATTAGCGAAGTTGTTAGCAGAGAAAACGGGAGCGATGTATGTTCGCATTGATACTGTAGAGCAAGGGCTTACAGATCTTTGTTGCTTCAAAGTTGAAGGTGAGGGTTATCGTTTAAGTTACCGTATTGTTAAAGACAATTTGGCGTTAGGTATTAGCTGCATTTCTGACTCTTGTAATCCAATTGAGCTAACTCGAAACGAGTGGCAAGAGGTAGCGGAAAGTGTTGGTGCTAGGTTTGTCAATATTGAAGTTAGCTGCTCTGATCGTGAGGAACATGAAAGAAGGGTCATCACTCGACAAAGTGAAGTCGAAAACCTAAAGCTACCTGATTGGCAACAAGTAAAGAATCGTCACTATGAGGAATGGAAAACTGAAGTTATTAAAATCGACACGTCAGGTAAAAATACCGATACATCATTTATAGAATTGACGGAAAAGTTAGGTGTTTAATACTCAGGTAGAGTGACATATTGAAAATCTCAATCTTTCATTCAAAATAAAGGTGACATTACATATAGGCAATGTCACCTCTAAGGCATCGGGTTGTGAAACAAAGAGATTAACCAATGAGTACTTGTTACTTAGAAACGACCGTCCATTTCATTAGAACTGACTCTGCTTCCTCACACTGAATCAGTTCTAATGGACGTTTCACCCATGGGCCCGCTTCTTGAGTCTCGGATGTCACAACTAAACAGTAGCTAGAGTCCGCTTTTAATCGAATGGTTTGATCATTTTCGCTGTACACAAAACCTTGGTTTTTTGCATCACTGCATTCTAGTAACGCGAGCTCACTCTTTCCTTTCGCTAAAAGCCCCTGCATACAAAGTCCCTCAAACGCATAAGATTGAATCTTATTTGTTTCTCTGTTGTATTCAAATCTCACATCATGACCAGAATAGTTACGAGGAGAACCTTCAGGCGCTTTGGGTTTACAGGTGTGAGTTTGCATTAATTCGGATTGACCAGGGCCATAGGTATCAATACAAAATCCATAACCGTTTGGCTCATCCAAATTATCACTTAATACAATGTATGGAGGCTCTGTCGGCACATTCGGCTCTGCTGAAAAGAGAAATGAAGGGGCTGCAACTAAGCTAGATGCCACAATGACTTTGGCTACATTTTTCAGTTTCATATCTATTTCATCCTTTAATAAATTTCGGTGTTGTAACTAAAACGGCTTACTGGTTAAAACTTTCGGTGAACTTAACAATTCGGCCTGCATTGACACCTTTATCACTGCGACCAATTCGAGACACACTACGAATATCGATGCGGCTTTTGTTGTTTATTGGGGTAATTTGAACGACCACATCGTCCATAAAGCCAAAGAACATCGTTTGAGCTGTCGCTTCAAAGCGTAATGCTTCAGGGAATCTTGCAACAATTTCCCAACCTTTCTTCTGCGCAACATCCAGAGCTTTTTCGTATGCATCTTCAGCAGAGAGGTTAGACTGAATTGGCTTAATGTATGGGTACAACTTCCTCTGTACTGCTGCAACTTCCTCCCCTGCATAAATCAGAGAGTTTTTGGCACCGGCACGCGTATCATCCAGCACTAAAAATTTAGGTGGGTTTGTGGTATCGGTTGTGATGTCATGAATTGCAGGCCCACGTTTCATGGGGTGAATCATGCCATGGATCATTGGCGCGACGAGGCCAAGCCCTATGAATGCCGCAACCAGAGATTTGATAGCCCCAGTACGATTACGAGTAACACATTGGTAGGTGATCCCGAGGGTACTTAACGCGAGCAAAGAGAGGCCGATTGGGTTGAGATAATTGCGAATATAACCAAAGCCAACAATAGGATCCCATAAGCCCATGCGAGCTCCAAAGATCATTAGTGCAACCACTAGCACAGCAGCAAAAGCGATGACTAATAATAGTGTTCCAATACGAGAGGTACGCTTGTTTGTCATTTCTATCCTTTGAAAATGTTTAGAGAGTAATGATGAGCCACTCCTAGGCTCACCATATCTCATTTTGTTAGTACTTGGTTTTGTGATTGCTCAGTTTGGTTGTTCGGCTTTGTTTGCGATTTCTGCCTTGTCATCTGACTTGAACAGTTTGCAGATCAAGACAAAAAACAATGGCGCGAAGTAAATGACCAATAACGTCGCTCCCATCATGCCGCCAAGAACAGACGTACCGATCGCGTTACGAGCATTAGCACCCGCTCCCGTACTCAGCACCAAAGGCAACACGCCGAGTCCAAACGCCAGTGATGTCATGATTATCGGGCGCAGACGCATTTCACAGGCTTGTACCGTTGCATCAATAATGTTGACGCCTTTTTCATAAAGCTCTTTTGCAAACTCAACAATCAGAATTGCGTTTTTGGCGGTTAAACCAATAGTAGTCAAAACGCCCACTTGGAAGTAAACATCGTTCTCTAGCCCTCGCAACATGATCGCAGCCAGTGCGCCGAGTATCCCTAATGGAACCACCAGAATAATCGCAATTGGAATGCTCCAGCTTTCATACAAAGCGGCTAAGCAGAGGAAAACCATCAAGATGGAGATCGCGTACAGAATTGGCGCTTGGTTTCCAGCTTCGATCTCTTGATAGGACATTCCCGTCCAGCTCACCTGTACATCGTTTGAAATCTCTGCGGCTAATCTATCGATTTCATCCATCGCTTCACCAGTACTGTAACCAGAAGCTGCTTCACCGACGATTTCTACTGCAGGGTTGCCGTTATAACGTTGTAACTGTGGTGAGCCTTGACCCCAGTGATAAGTACTGAAAGCTGAGATTGGCACCATCTCACCGTTGTTGTTACGCACAAACCATAAGTTCAGGTCTTCTGGTGTCATGCGATATTCAGCATCGGCTTGAATGTAAACCTTCTTAGAGCGACCACGATCGATGAAGTCATTCACGTATGACGATGCCCAAGCAATTGACAATGATTGGTTGATGTCATCAATATCTAAACCGAGCACTTTGGCTTTTTCATAGTCAACATCAAGGAACAGTTGTGCAGTATCCTCAAGGCCATTTGGTCTTGTATTTTGTAACAATGGGCTTTGAGCCGCCGCCGCCAGTAACTGGTTTCTGAACTCAATCAGTTTGTCATGGCCAACAGCCCCCACGTCTTCTAGGTAGAAGTTAAAACCCGTTGAAGTACCAAGTTCTCGAATTGCTGGGCTACTAAAAGCAAAGATCTGTGCATGTTTGTAATTTGAAAACTCACCCATTACACGGCCGATAATGGAATCAACATCGGTTCCGGGTTCAGTCCTTTCTGACCAATCTTTCATGCCAATAAATGCCATCGCTGCATTTTGCCCAGAGCCTGAAAAGTTGAATCCAGACACGGTAAACACGTGGTCGACAGTATGTGATTCGTTCTCTTCAAAATAATCTTTGATATCCAACATCACTTCTTGCGTTTTTTGTAATGTGGTCCCTGTTGGTGTGGTGACCATCACCATGAAGTCACCTTGGTCTTCATTTGGCAAAAATGAACTTGGTAGCACGTTGTATAGGTAAGCCGTGCCGGCAAAAAGCATTAGATAAACAAAAACGAAGCGCAGTGGACGTTGTAAAGCGTGTTTAACTGAACCTCGGTATTGGCTGGAGAGCTTGTCGAACCCTCGGTTAAACAGTGCAAAAAATTTATTGCTCGATGTTTTATCGACAGGCTTTAGAAGCGTTGCGCACAATACGGGAGTCAGAATCAATGCCACAACAACAGATAACACCATTGCTGAAACTATCGTCAAAGAGAATTGTTGGTAGATAACGCCCGTTGACCCTGACATGAAGGCCATAGGAATAAATACAACCGACAACACCATCGTAATACCGATTAAGGCACTGGTAATTTGTCCCATTGATTTTTTGGTTGCTTCAAGAGGAGATAGGTTCTCTTCATGCATTAAACGTTCAACGTTTTCCACAACAACAATGGCGTCATCAACCAGAAGGCCGATAGCTAAGACTAAACCAAACATGGTGAGTGTATTGATCGAGAACCCCAGCATGGCCATAACACCGAAGGTGCCAAGCAGTACGACTGGTACGGCGATGGTTGGGATTAAAGTTGCTCGTAAGTTTTGCAAAAACAGCAACATTACGACAAATACAAGCCCAACCGCTTCAAAAAGGGTTTTGACCACTTCACTGATGGATAAACGGATAAATAAGTTATTGTCGGTGGTTTTAACCAGTTCTAGTCCATCCGGAAAACCTTTTGAAAGTTGTTCAAGTTTTGCATCAACCGCATTTTGTGTGTCTAACGAGTTCGCGCCGGTAGCAAGGGTGATAGCAATACCGGAAGAGTCCTTACCCATGTAAGCAGGAATAGATGAAGATTCTTCACTGGCTAACTCGACACGTGCGACGTCTTTGAGCTTAATTTGAGAGCCGTCACTGTCGACTTTGATTAAGATATCTTCAAACTCTTCAACGCTGGTTAGTAGGCTTTGCGCCGTGATACTGGCATTAATTAACTGAGAATCAACAGCAGGCGTTCCGCCCAATTGCCCAACGGTAACTTGGCTGTTTTGAACCGATACTGCATTCGAAACATCAACAGGCGTAAGGCTATAGCTGTTCAATTTTGCAGGGTCTAACCAGATACGCATCGCATAAGATGGGCCGAAAATAGTCACTTCGCCCACACCGTTCACACGGCTTAGGATGTCCTTAATGTTTGAGTTAGCGTAATCTTGAATATCTCCCGCACTCATGCTGCCGTCAGGAGAATATAAGTTGGTTACCGACATAAAACCTGACGTACTCTTGGTGACAGAAGTACCTTGATTTTGTACCGCTGTCGGCAGGCGATTACTCACTTGCTGTAAGCTGTTCTGCACCTGTACCTGAGCGATATCGGGGTCGGTATCTGCACTAAACGTCAAGGTAACACTCGCACTACCAGAAGAGTCACTTTTAGACGCCATGTATAACAAGTTATCTAACCCTGTCATGCCTTGTTCGATGACCTGAGTAACGCTGTCTTCAATTGTTTTTGCTGAAGCACCAGGGTAAGACGTTGAAATGGTCACGGCTGGCGGTGCAATTGTTGGGTATTGTGCGACTGGCAAAGAGACGATAGCCGCAATGCCTGAAAGCATAATGACAATGGATATCACCCAAGCAAAGATCGGTCTGTTAATAAAAAAGTTCGATAAGGACATGGTTTATTCCTCGCTCGCCAAAGCAGGAACAGCGCTGCTTGTACTGTTATCGACAACAACTGCAATATCATTTTTCATGTTGATAATATTAGTGATGACGATTTGCTCACCGCTAGATAGTCCTTCTTTAACTACCCAACCGTTGCCAACTTCATTACTGAGAACCACTGATTTTTTTACTGTCTTTTTGTCTTGGTTGACCACAAAAACGGAAGGCTCACCAGACTGACTTCTTACCACTGCAGATTGAGGAACGACAAGGTAGCCTCGTGCTTCTGGCATTGAAATATGGGCGCGAACGTACATACCTGCGAGTAAAGTATTGTCAGGGTTTGGAATGATGGCACGTAGCGTTACCGTACCTGTTGAGTCCGAGACTAGCGTGTCGGAAAACTCTAAATGGCCTACTTCATCATACGCACTGCCGTCTTCTAACGTGATGGTTACTGGGATCTCCGCATCTTTGTCGGTGAAGGTCGCAAACTCTTTTTTGATTTTGGTAATCGCTAACGAAGATTGCTGCATATCCACGTAAACATTCGCGGTTTGCACAATTGTCGTCAGGTAAGAAGACTGTTCAGAGGTCAACAAAGAACCTTCCGATACCAAAGAGAGGCCAGCTTGACCTGAGATAGGTGCTTTGATTTTGGTGTAAGACAGTTCAATGTTGGCATAATCCAATTCCGCTTGGCGGATCGCGACTTCAGCTTGAGCTTCTTTGTAAAGCGCATCGGCATCATCAAAATCTTGCTGACTGGTCAGTTTTTTTCTTAATAGTTCTTTATAACGAAGTGCCGTTTTTCGAGCGGTATCTTCGCTCGTGAGTGCTTTCGCTAATTGGGCTTGTGCGCTATTAACGTTGGATTGATAAGTGGTTGGGTCAATTTCATAAAGTACTGCATCGGCTTCTACCTGAGAACCCTCTTTGTATAGACGGCTTTTGAGAATACCCGTTACCTGAGGTCTCACTTCTGCTTGCTTAAACGCAGCAATTCGCCCTGGCAACTCGGTAGTTAAACGCAGTGTTGTTGGGGTCAAGTCTAAAACATCAACATGAATAGGACCTGGAGCTGGTCGTTGTTCCATAGCTTGTTCGCCACAGCCTAATATTAGAGAACTGGAGAGAAGTAAACCCAAAGGCAATCTTAACGCGTGGGGTAGAGACATAATGAAACCTTATCCTAGAAGCATAATTACAAATATAAGAAAAAGAATAGCAGCTGCATGGTTAAGGCAGGGTTAAGGCTCAGGTTTTTGTTTTGATAAATTATGAGGTCTTTGGAAAAGGATGAAGGCTCTTCCCCAACAACTTAGGCAGCGTGCGTATTTACTATTGATTACAAAGAAAAGGAACAAGTTAAGGTGATTAGTTCTCCGGTTGTGTTAGTTCTTACCTTGTGTTGTTTGTTTTATTGATTTAGTACCCCGTCAGCTCCATATATCCAGTACCTGAGTGTGTTCCTTCAATCACAATAGAACCTTCCCAATAGGGAACTGATAGGGGCGGTTACGAGTTTTTTGATTTACTCGGGCGATCAAAGAGTGGCAAGCTCGATTTTATTTTGGACGATGGGAGGCTTAGGGCTTGCTCGTTGGAATAACTTAATTTTTGCCTTAATTGGCGTGTTGTGTCTTATTGTTTTAGTGATTAAACGTTATCGCGAACTCGACACTTTGTTAGTGAGTGAACAGACCACAAGCTCATTAGGGATCAATGTTCACCGCCTGCAAAGTGAGATTTTTCTTTGTTGTGCGTTTTGCACTGCATCGATTGTTTCAATGACGGGCGTGGTGGGCTTTATTGGCTTGATGGTGCCTCATCTTGTTCGACCGTTTTCAGGTGTGACTCACAAGCGAGCTATTCCTTTGATCGCCTTGTGGGGATCGGTTCTCTTATTGTTTGAGGATTTAGTCAGTCGAACCATATTAGCGCCACAAGAATTGCCTGTTGGGATTGTGACAGCGGCGCTAGGTGGGTTGTTTGTCTTATATCTTGTTTGGCGCAAGTAGCTTGTTTATTGAATCAGGGAAACTCATCAAAAATGGAGCTTAGGAACGGCTCCAAGCTCCAATCAGTTGGGCACTTTCGATCTCTATTCTTGGGGTTGAAAGTGCCTTCTTAGATCCATGCAAACCTAAACCGGAAGCAAGATGATCTTGCGATCTTGCTTCTACTGCCTCTTTTGGGCTTGTGATGGTGTGTAGCTGCCACTCTGAGAGGCAACGATGAGACATTAGCAACCACAGATGTGTAAGTTGGCAACTCCTTTCCGCAGGAGGGTTGGCATATTGCTTTTCATCAGCTTTCTTCAGTGTGCTCTCGGTTTGAGCTTTGTATTCTAACTGTATTGCTCTTTGAAGAGCGTCATTCCCATTCTTGCACTGTTGCAATTTTAATTCGTATTTGGAGGTATTAATCATTCCAATGGCCGTCGTTAAAATTGATTTGGGTGGGTTGTTGTTTAAAGCATCGGCTCGCAACGTTAAGTTAGAATTGGAAAGCGAACATCATCATGAAAAAACTTATTGCCTTCACATTGATTTTACTGGGTGCAGCGTTCGGTGCTAATGCCAGTACCTATGAAGAGCTCAGTTGGGATGACCTTATTCCAGAAAGTGAAAAGACGATGCAATATAACTTCGGAGGCGAAGCTTCCGCTAAGCAATCTCTAGTTAGACATGCAATTCGCCCTGAGTTGAATCAGAGAAAAATTAGGATTGCCGGATATTTTGTTCCATTAGAATCTGATGGTGAAACGATCTCGCAGCTCCTACTCGTTCCCTATGCGGGTGCGTGCATTCATGTGCCACCGCCACCAGAAAATCAAATCATTTATGTGCAATTCAAAGAGCCAATGCCTATAGAAAAATTCCAAAGCGTCATTTATGTGAGTGGGACCATCAAGGCAGAGGTTACGGTTAACGAGTTAGCAAATAGAGTGGGATATTCTTTGGAAGGCTTGGAAGTTGAGCCATACGAATAACCTCGTAATGTTCGCAGGGAGTGTGTCAACTATTGTGAAGCTAGAGGTTTATTACAGACCTGATAGAAAAAAACCTGCTTCGGCAGGTTTCTTTGTTTGGATTACTCTCCTTTGGAAGATCAAGTCTCTGGCATTTGAGTTTCCTCTAAATTGAAGAGTGAGTCGTATCCTAGGTATTTTCAATACAAGGGGGGTAATTACGATTACGAATTCCCCCATGACTTCCAAGATTGCCTCGGTTATTTCAGCGTCGCTATTTTTAAAGTTGCACTCGATAAGTTGGCTATCATTGATCGCATTAAGCTTGGAGTCATGCTCGATCACAACGATTGAGTATTTGGTTGTAGCGTGCTCGCTAGAAACCATGACTTCGTAGATGCGATTCCCGTCTTCATCCGTGTCAATTGGTATAGTCATACCTGATACGTAAACTTCCGCTCCAAGGAAGAAAGGTTCGTGTTCTATCAAGATTTCACGCAGCGGTAGTTGATGAATTTGTTCAATTCTTTTGCGTTGCTTGTAGCTGAAATTTCATTCTTTTTACTCTTGCACTCAAGCAATAATCAAAACGACTTCGAGCCATTTATCTAAACCTGCACACAAAATAAACTCTCTCCCTAAATCGACTATCGAATAAAGCGTTAATCAAGGATCGCGTTGAAAGACCACCGACGGCTGCGGCTAGGCGGGGTTCATTCATCCTTGATTTAACCTTCAGACACCTATGAATTGCTTGAGATTGAATCTAATAAAACTTCGTTCTTATTCCTTGTGTCATCAGTAATTAACAGTAAGAAAAATAATGAAAAAATTAGTCACTATATCATTGACACTATTGATGGTTGGATGCAGTTCTCCTGACTCTCCGGCTGATCGTGAACAAGCTCGCCAAAAGGTCAACAAAGTTTCAAATGAGGTCGTTAACAGGATCAGCGAGCACTATGTTGAGGTTCCGGAACAGATGGAATATGCCTACGGGTACGCGACTGTGCGAATGTCTGAGGTTCAACTTCCTATATTAGGTAAGTCATCAGGGATTGGATCCATATACAACAATACTGATGGTACTGTTACGTATATTGACGTCGATAAATATGACTTAGGTGCGGGGCTTGCGCTGCATCAATATGATGGCATCGCCATATTTGATACTGAGGAACAGTTGGAAGCCTATAAAGAGGGTAACTGGCATTTATCCTTTGCAGCAAATGCTAACCTTGGTGGCAGTGGCGGAAGGTCAAAAGCCACTATTTTAGATGGTGACCTTGATGTTCCAGTATATCTACTCGATTATTCTGGTGCTTCTGCGGGGACAAGTGCACAAGTTATGTCTACGTCCATCAACTATGACCTGACTGAGACTGGCTTGGGTGATCGTCAGACTGCAAACAAAGAAGTTGAAAAGACAACAACTGCCAAGAATTGGAATCGTGCTCTTCCATTTTATGCACAAAACGTTATTGATAAAGGCTATTCATTGCCTAAGCCTTTCGGGGTCAGTGTCGTTTATACAGATACTTACCAGTATATGGACATCACAGGTTTAAATGTAGGTATCAACGGTTCCCAAAAGTACCCAATTGATTTTGTATCCTTTCACAACAGCAGTAATGACACTCAATCTCCCCAATTAAAATTGGACGCTTGGTTGTTCCCTTTTATGAATGTGTTTGGGTCGGTTGGGAAAATAAGTGGTACAGCTGATCTTGGTATTCAATTTAGTGGTGACGATCTTGTTGGGCAACTTGGAACAGACTGTAGTGGAAGGCTTAAGCCCTTTGTATGTCGTTTAAGGGGTAAAGATCCGCTTTATAACGTCACTGCTGACTTGAGAGGCACCAACTATACAGTCGGAACTATTCTAGCTACTGGGTGGCATGATTATTTCTTTACTGTACCGATGTCGGCGACCTACGCAGATATGCGTAAAAATGATGCTGAAGGTTTAATTGTTAATATTACTCCTCGTATTGGTAAAGTATTTCCTGTTAAAGGATCCCAATCTATTGCGCTATATACTGGTGCAACATATATCGATAGTACTTTAACGCTAACGGGAACTTATACCTATGAAGGTGTTGGGATAGATTACAACGTAAAGCAAAGTAATGTCGATAAATGGTCCGGTCTGGTTGGTGCTAATTATACGTTCAATAAGGATTGGTCTGTATCTGCTGAATATGGGTGGGTAAGCGATCGTAAACACCAATTCGTATCTACATTAAATCGAAGATTTTAAAACCGTTCTAGATTAGTCTCTGTTTAATTTTTAGCATTAATAGTCTGGATAGATAATATCTAATATAAATTGTTAGTTTGAGAAATTACAATGAACAAAATTAAATCAATCATAGTTATGCTCTTACCAATGGTGTTAGTAGCATGTTCAAGTACACACTCGATAGATAAAAGAGTCACTGAAGATAACTATGAGAGTGCTTCTATTATTAGAACACCTAAAACCAATAGTATTTATGATGAGCCATATCGCTTCTTTGGTGATGAAACACCTAAGTACCTTCGGGAAGTAAGAGATAACCCTAAGCTTAGTGAAATTGTAAACCAAGATAATATTCCGCGTATAGTGGGCGACCAATTTAGCGTGTTAGTCCTCTCTGGTGGTGGAGAACGAGGCTCTTACGGTGCTGGAATTATTAATGGACTATATGACAGTGGAAAGTTACCAGAATTTTCTATGGTGACCGGCGTTAGTACCGGAGCGTTAACCGCACCTTTTGTATTTGTTGGCGGGGAATATATTCATGAATTAAAAACGGCAATGCTTGCTTTAAATGATCAAGATCTTTTGGACAAGAGAGGCGCTCTATGGCCTCTATACAGCACATCAATGGTTGAAGGGAAAAAATTCTATCAATTCATAGAGAAAACTTACGATGATGAACTAATTGAAGCCATTGCTCGTGAATACCGAAAGGGTAAACGACTCCAAATCGGCACAACCCACTTTGATTCCGGTCGCCAAATGGTTTGGAACATTGGTCGCATTGCGGATAGCGACATACCTAATAAAATTGAAATTATTCATAAAGTGTTAATGGCGAGCTCATCGATTCCTGGGTTCTTTCCTCCGCAATATTTTACTGTTTACGCTAATGGTAGTGAATATGAAGAAATGCACGTTGATGGTGGATTATCTCATCAATTATTCTTTAACTCTTATGACTTTGATTTGAAAGAAATATCAGAGCTTTACGGAATAACAAAAAAGCCTAATATCTATATTATAAGAAATGGATATTTAAAGAACAACTTTGAAAAAGTAGAAGATAATGTGTTTTCTTTAAGCGAGAGAAGTGTAAATAATTTGATATTCTCTCAAACTAGAGGCGATTTGTACAAAGAGGTTTATGTAACAAATAAAGCGCAAGCAAATACATATCTTAGTTATATAGAAGAAGACTTCGACGTTGAACCAAGTGAAGATTTATTTTTTGACCAAGAGTATATGAACAAACTCTACGAATATGGATATGAAAAGGCACAGAATGGAACATTATGGTCGGCCTCTTTGATAGATGGGCATCAAATAAAGCTAAGAGATAAAAATCTAAACGATGAATAATGTGTTAATTATTTAAATAAATAGAGTGATATACCATGAATAAAAACAAGCTAATTATACTACTGTCATTGTTTCTATTTTCGCCATTCAGTTCTGCAAACTTAATTGTGGATACTAAAGGTGTCAATATGGAGCAATACAACATAGATTTACTGGAATGCCAGCAATTATCAACCCAAGTTCAAGAAGAGCAAACTAAGGGAGTTGGTCGCTCTGTCGTAGGTACCGCTGCAAGGGGAGCAGCTCTCGGTGCGGCAGGTACGGCTATTGCTGGTGGGCATGGCAGTGATGGAGCAAAAGTAGGGGCAGGTGTTGGTGTTGTTGGAGGGTTACTGCATCATAGACACGCAGCTGCTTACAATCAAGCCCAGCACGAAGAGGGTGTCAATAATGTGCAGAAGCAGTGCATGGTCGGCCGAGGATATAAAGTCTTGAACTAGGATGCTCCTTTTAGAGACTTAAAGTCATATTTCTATTCGTCTACCAATAACCTATTCATTAACTGTGCGGCTTTGCTTATTTTCTAAGGAGTAGAGCTCCCACAGTTGCATAACCATAACCACAGATCTCCTTCAAATACGTTCTAGATTTTTGCCTCAATGCAATAGTCAAAGCTAAACCGAGAGGTTTATTGCTATTCGCTCAATAAATATACTCTTCCGACCAAAACGAAAATCCAACAGACAAAGCAGTCTCAAGATTTCAGGCACACATCCATCGGATGGATCCAATACCATATTTGACAATATCGGAGACATCCTCGTGTTATTAAAGCGAAACGCAGCACTCTTATTGGTTTTAATTCTTTTCAGTTACCATAACTTTGTTTTTGCTCAGGTGGCGTCAACACCACTAAGAACTTATGCTACTTCTCCTTATCAATCGACTTCTCTATCTACCCAATTAAGAAGTGCATTTAGTGTCGATACCACCGAGGTTTTCATTACTTCATCCATAGCGAGTGTCTGGGCTCAAAGTAATGACTTCCAACTCGATTATTATCAAAATCAAGCTTTTAGTGGTTTTCAAGTCCCAATAAACAACAAGGTTTCTGCAGAAATCATGCTGCAGTATTCTTGGGCTGGCAATAATCATCTTGACTCATTAGTCGCAGGCTTTCACAACACTTTTGGTATAGCGCAAAATGGGCGTGATGAAGTGGATGATGATCAGTTCAATATTGGTTCATCTTATGGCTCTGCTATAGAGGACTTTGAGGGTGAGACTATGGCAAAAGCTTTGCATTCTTACTTGTCTTATCAATTCTTTGAAACGAGTGCACATGCGTTATCCGTAGGAGGCTCTCTTTACTATAATCATGTGGGTGACTCTGAGTTTTCAAATATAAGCTTTGAGCAAGGTCTGCAGTTAAACTATTCCTACCATTCAGGTGTTCACACGGGTTTTAGCACCTTAGGTGCAACGCACAGAAAAAATGATCTTGCTTTGGGTTCTATACCCGTAAGTAATACCACGATGTCATTTGCGGCTGGTTATTCGCTTCAGTTTCTCAAACAATATGAAATGATCGTTGAATACCACCATTATCAAGGAGTGTTGGATGATAATAGTGCGTTCTCCGAGCCTTCAAAGGAATTTTTACTGGGTTTGAGAGGAACATTTGAGGGGGTAGCCGTAGAAATATCGACCACTGAGAATATGGGAAATAAAGATAATTCAACGGATATTAACTTTACCGTAGGACTGAGATTTGTCTTGTAAACAACATATGCTCAACAGGAAGCTAGCGTTTCATCATGGGTGATCGACCGGTATTTTCTTTATGTTCAGTGAGCTAATGTGATGTGTCACGTCACCTCTGGGCGGAGAGTCTGCCAGGTAGAATGCTAAATCAAAGCTTGTCTCTGTAAGATATAATGGGCTTTCAGTGAAGATAATCTCAGTACTTTATCTCTGGATGTATTTAGCAAAACTCAGCGAGAGGTTCGGTGAGCTGTATTGCCCCAAATGATGCTGAAGCAGCAACGCATCATTTCCTTACCACGCTTGCTTTCGAGTAATGCTTTTCATCAATCGCCTATGCATTTTCAAACAGATACTTAACTTGTTTATAAAACGCCATGCCATAGAAAGTCAGATTGAACTGCCTAGTCGTTCTTTGAATCAATTGGACAGACATAATGTGCTCCAACTGCCCCCCACGATTAGTTTACATCGAAACTAAGATGATCTTACCATCTAGCCGTGTGGTTTTAGACTCAATAAGATCAATCGCGGCTTGTACATCATCTAACGGAAGACAGCGGTCGACATCGAGTTGTATGTCGTTCGCAATGAAATGGTCCAGCATGTTCGTGAACTTGTCACGACGGACATCTTTCCCCTCTGCTTCTTCCCAATAACGTAGGAAGAAGGTGCTGAAATCAATAGCTTGGTTTTTTGCGTGCTCGAAGAATCGCGGTTCATAAAAATCGAGCGAAAGCGTGCCATAGTTGATAAAACGCCCTTGGCTGCCAAGGGTACGAATAAGTTCGGTTCCGGGCGTTCCGCCAATCGCATCAAAGGCAACCGTTGGTCGAGGTAAACCTAGCTGTTGAATCTGTGCAACCAAATCACTTTTGGCATCTAACACATAGTTTGAATTGGTTCGAGAGCGTTCAGGTTGTGATGTCACAACAATGATTTGAAACCCAAGTGAGCTCGATAACTGGGAGAGAATCTTGCCAATAGCCGAGCTACCAGCATTGATGATCAGCACATCTTCTTTGGTCAACTTCGCGACTTCTGTCGTTAGTACCCACGCGGTGAGCGCATTTATGTACAACTGACAGGCGTAGCCATTATCTAGGTGCTGAGGAATGTGGAAGAGGTTGTCGGGTGATACATCGACATAGTTCTGCCATGTTCCACTGGTTGCCACCAGCACTCGCTGATTCACTGCAAATTCAGCATGGCTGGACTCTAAAACCCTCCCTACTGCTTCAAACCCCGGTACTCTCGGCGGTTGATGGCTGTGTTTGTATTGCCCAACTCCATAAATCGACAACAGATCACTAGGATTGATGTTGGTCGCTTCAATTTGTACTCGAACTTTATCTTTATCTAGCGTTCCTAAAGCAACATGCTCTAGCTTGAGGGACTCTTTCGGCTGACCGAAACGAAACTGGCTAATTCGGGTATTTTGCTTAGTGTCAGTCATGGTTCGGGTACCTTCATGGATTATGAGTACTGCATTGATTTTAAGTGTAGCGTGTTCATAAACAGTCTTGGGTCGATAATATTGATCAACATTGATGCTGTTGGCAATCTATTGTTCAAATTGAAAATAGTTAACCAAAAGTTGACCAACACCTATCTACAATGATTCCTAGTTTGATGACTAGGAGTTAAGAAAGATGAACATGCCTAAAGTAATGTCTAAATGGAAAACGTTGCTGGCTCTGACCATGTGTTTTTTTGCTCTTAAGTTTCATCTACTTCTGATTTGGGGGCTATTTTGCTGGTTTTGGGGGTGGGAAAACCTTCGTGCTAAAGAAGCCTTTTTTGTTGAACGTATTGAGCTAAAAGATCATCCAGTTTTGTTTACCTTGATCATCATCAGTTGGTTTGTGATGGGAGGGATATATTTCTATATGGACAATAGGGTCTTTGAGTTCTTTAGTTCTTTGTAGCTAGGCATAAGTGAATAATTAGGACACGTTATGAAAATCTATTTAATTAAAGCGTCTGCTGGCAGCGATTACTCAAAATACAAAGCTTCGACTGGTGGCCCTCCACAAAACATATTTGCAGCTGCTGCTGCAACACCAAAATGGTACGAATTAGATATGGTTGATGAAACCATAGGTGCAAAAGCCGATCTTTATACTGATGCCGATTTGGTGGTGATATTTATGTCGACGCCTGATGCTTATCGGGCTTACGAACTCGCTTCCAAATATAAGAAAAAAGGAAAGAAAGTCATACTCGGTGGGTTACATACTAAGTTTAACCCTGCAGAAGCGGCAGTGTATGCGGATTGTTTGGTGATGGGAGAAGTAGAGAACTACTGGGTTCAGCTACTACGCGACGCAGAGTTTGGCTCATTACAGCCTATTTATGAAAGTTCCGAGCCTGTCGAGCTCAGTATGCTCAATCCATATCCAACAGATATCATCAATCCAGAAGCGTACAATTATACATGGTCAGTAGTTGTGACAAGAGGTTGTCCATTCAAATGTAACTTCTGTTTGGTGCCAAGGTTCTTTGATAAGTTCCAGAGAAGGCCAATTGAAAATATCGTCAGTGAATTAGAGTATCTCAAGACATTAGGTGTTGAGTGGGTTGAGCTGCACTCTGACAATCTCACTCATGACCGTGAATATGCTATGGCTCTATTTAAAGCCATTAAGCCGCTTAAGATGAGCTTTTACGGGGAAACAACAGTTTTGATTGCTCGCGACACAGAGTTGCTTAGTGCAGCGGTGAAGTCAGGGTTCAAAGCGGTATTGTTAGGTATCGAAACACCATCTGAAGAGGCATTAAAGGCACAAAAGAAAGGCTTTGTAAAACCCTCTAAGATGAAAGAGTACATTGCTGAGATAAGATCACATGGTATTGAAGTATGGGGAGATTTCTTGTTCGGTTTTGATGAACATGACACTTCTATCTTCAAACAAACGCAGAAGTTCGTTGAAGATATCAAGGTTGATAAGGTGATCCCACACTACATGATTCCGTTTCCCGGTTCTGAGTCTTTTAATAAGTTAGAGCGAGAGGGGCGACTCCTTACTAAAGATTGGTCTAAGTACGATGGTAGCCACCCGGTGTATCAACCAAGTCGTATGAGCGTTGAAGAGTTAGAGGAAGGCTTGTATTGGATTTGGCGGAAGAATGTGAGCTTGAAAGAAAGAGTTGTTGCTTGGTTCAGTTAAAATTTGTTCTTTATTGAGCTGAATACATGGAATGAAAATCGTGAGGGCTATAAATAAATTTGGCTGTCCGGATTCATGACTGAATTAGCTCATTTTAAAGGCTCCATGTGGAGCCTTTATATAAAGTTTTCACCAAACTTACTTGGCGTAGCTGTGAAACTCCGCGATTAAAAACCATAGCTTTGTTTGATTGGTTCGCAGACTAGTTTATATTTTGCGTCCGCAGCTTCTTTCCCAGCAAATTCTAACATCGCTTCTGAATAACCCATTGCAGTGCCGAACTCTTCCATTATATAAGGGTCTTCTTTGACACTCACTGTGCGATCTTTCGACAGCTCGACAATAAACTTAGCGTAATCTTGGTCTTTATCTAAGCCTGCCGCCCAACCAAAACAGTGAGCCGCATCTTGCTTAGGGAACTCGTTAAAATCTTCACCATTCACTTCGGCTAAAGCAGCACCCGAAACAAGTGTTGTAAGTAGTAACATGTTAGTAATTAATTTTTTCATATTGCTTGTCTCGAATATTGAATATTGAATATGAAGCTATCTTATTGCGAGCGCTATGAATTAAATGTGAACATATTTGTTATTATTTTTAAGTCACGTGACTTTCGGTGTAACTGTGTTAATCGCTTATGAGCACTGCATCGACTTTAAGTGTAGCGTGTTCATAAACAGTCTTGGATCAACAATATTGCTTAGCATTGCAGACGTCGGTAGGCAATCGTCATCAACGTAGTCGACATAGTCTGCCGCCGAGTCAAAGATCAAAATATCCAATGCTAAACGATCCAACCCGTATCGACCTCGGTGGATCATATCCGCAGAAAAGACTAATAAGTCGCCCGCTTCTAATGGTATCTGTTTACCACCAGAGATGTCATCGCTGCTTACTTTACCATTTACTTCTTGGCGAACGTTGTATTCTTCTTCGTTGTCCCAGCGCTTGTGTGTTCCGGGGATAAGTTCCATCCCTGGCTCATCAAATATTGGTACACGGAGGTGTAATACTTGGGTTTCCATGATGACTTTCATTTGGTCATCAATGTCATAGTCGTATTGACAGTCACGATGCCAGAAGTCTTTTTGTTGCGGGTTCACAGGGTTGAAGAACAGCTGTGTGTTCATGAATGCAGCTTTGTTCGGTATTACCGCATCGACCACTTCCATGACTTTTTTTGAGCTGATGAAGTCAAACAGTACGGTTCTATCGTCGGCAGGTAGATACTCGCTGCCTGTAATCAAAGATGAATTAAATGCCTCTTCTTGATAGAACTCTTCGTTGTCTGCTTTCCATGATTCATGGAACTTGAGCACGACTTTTCTAAGCGATGCAATCTGAGCTTCATCGAAATAATTTCTGATAACAAAGTAACCATGTTCGTTGTATTGGTTACTGAGTTGTTGGCTGTTTTCTACCACTGATTACCTTCGTTCATTCTGTACCGTGTAATAACCACGTATTTCTTGGGCGCATAATGCCAGAGAGGCGTCATTCAACCAAGTAACTAATGAGGGAATAATCCGTTGTTACAGTAATAACACTTAACGCTGCTCGTTATTGATTGGCTCCAAAAGAACCTTAGTCACGAATAGCCTGACGATTGGCGCGACTACAGCAAACACTAGCAAAGCCGATGGTAGCATTTGACCAATCGCAGCCATCCATGCAGCAAAAATCCACGCATCAAAAAACATCGTCTTGTGGTCGGTTCTTGGCGGCCACGATGGCTGGCAGGCTGAGTAGCATGGTTGGAAGTACCATCGAAATCATTAGTGGGTATTGGTATTTCCGAGGAAATTTTTTCATGGTTGACTCTAATGAATGTGAGTTTTGTATTAATGTTTACTATCCCAACCATAACCTTCCAGTTAGTTATTTGATTTGAAAGGTTAAAGCTAGTGAGTTTTAGGCATAGTCGTTCGGTCTTAAAAAGCGATGACGCGTTGAATTAGCCAAAACATCGATGTGACGCCACAAAAGTAACTGATTGAATTTCTCACCATGGTGTTAGAAACCAGCGTCAACTTTTTGGTGATGAGTTGGATAAACAGGTAAGACGCCGCAACGAAAATTACTTGTCCGATTTCGACACCGACATTAAAACTGACCAGCGCCATGAGCTCCTCATTATGTGGCAAGCCGATTTCGCTTAACACAGAGGAGAACCCAAAACCATGCAATAGACCAAAGCTCGACGACACCAATAACGGGTACTTAAACGTTAGACTATCAGTTTTATTGGATGCGATTTCGTAGGCCAAAAACACAATGCTCAACGCGATACTGGCTTCGACGGGAGCGATGCTGATGTTCATCATACCCATTGAAGACATGATCAATGTGATGGAGTGAGCAATCGTGAAGCCAGAAATAGTCATTACGATCTTCTTGGGTGTTCGCGCAATGAAGATCAAGCACAATATAAATAACAGATGATCGTAGCCTTCCAGAATATGCTCAATTCCCAACTTAACGTACGCCGTCATCACGTTGTCAGATTTAAACTCATCAGCCAATTTTAGCTGGTGGTCACTAACGTTTAGCACTCGTGAAATGATGTTGTTTTCGGCATCTTCAATCCGGACGATCACATCCACTTGATACTTGGTTAAACCATTAATATCGAGTTGTAACCCTTTTAAGCCATTCTCTCGCTCGATAGTCCATTGTTGAACATAGGCTCCGGGTATCACCGAGCTGAGCATATTGGCGTGATCTTTTTGGCTCTGTCCATCAACAACAATATCAAGGTCGACGGTTCTGTCGCCTTTTACTGGGCGTTTCCACAGAAAGTCGGAGTGCGTGCTGTCGATTTGTTTGATCAGCAACGAAGCTGATTGCATGTCATCGGCGTAAGCCCCCAGTGACATGGTCATCAAACATAAGAAAAGTAACGAGATTAGCTTTTTCATCACGGTTTCCTTAAGAGTTGGCGTCGGAGTTGCTCATCACAACTTGATAGTCGTTCAGCAGTTTGCTTTCGTAAGTGTCTAGGTTTTCTTGATTGCGCTGAATACGCCAATCGTCTAATACTCGAGCTTTGGCATTATCAAACGAGAAGTAGTCATTCTCTGTCTTGCTCGTCACTTTCACTTGGAAATACTGCGATGTCGCTTTGATAGGTGACGACCATTGATCCAGAGGTTGGGTAGCCAACTGTTCTAAGAATTTGGAACCGAAGCGTTTATCTACGTCGTAAGAATCCCAATTGGAAACTGCGATCGGATTGGGTTGTTCTGAATAATTTCCGCTAGAGTCCGAACTTGTAATCAAGTCTGGACTGATGTTGATTGCTCCGTTTGTGCTGTCCAGTGCGATGAACTCAAAGCTATAGATATCGGCTTTCTTGTAGTTATCGATGTGTGCTTGATAAAACTCATACAGCGACTCATCGCTTGGTTGCTCCATCACGGAAACGTCATTAATCATGAAGTGAAGCTTCTGTTTGAGGCGACGTTTGATGACGGCATCGTTAGTATCAAAGCCGACTTTTCTTGCTTCTCGTGCGTAAGCTTCATCAAGTGCGTAGTCACGAACTAACGCTTGTAGTTCTTGAGGGGTAGGCTGTTTGCGCCACAGTTTTACGTATTTAAGGTGGATTTGCTCAAGTTTATCTTCCGTAATAACAATCACATTCTCCTCATTGAACTTCTGTTGTTCGGAGTAATGGTTGTAAGCAAAAAATGCGGCAGCAATTAGGAAAAAATGCATTAGAGGTTGGCGCAATAAACGTACAGTTAAATTTTTCATGAAAGTAATCTTTTTAACAGATAAATAGGGCATCAAATCCATTGAGTGGATAGCACCACAGAGCGGCTCTATGGTGCTATTGTGTAGCTAGGTTAAACTTGGTTTTCGACGAGTCTCAATAAGACTAAGGCGTATACCAAATTGGCGAGGTAAACGCGCGTTCTTGAATAGAAACTGGCAGTTCTTCAGGAACGGTTGTGCCCATTTCTACTGCATCAAATGTGCTCCAACGAGGAGTTGGGATTTCGAGTACACGAGCGTAGTAGAACGCATGCAGTGATTCATCAAAGTCAGGGTCGACCCATTCAGCTTGAAGTGACTCAGCGCCAATATCATTAGTGAAGGTGGCTGTTTTCACGTCCACGGTGTTACCTACGGCAGGCACTTTGCCATGTTCATTCTCAACACGACCATCAGACATCGCAACGTTGTAGACTTTTTCAAACGTTTTGCCGTCTTTTACCCAGCCTTTGATGATCTGGATTCGGTCTAAGTTACCGCTATCAGGATCTTTTTCAGCTTGGACTATAATGGTTGGTGCTGTTTTACCGTGAACATCTGCAGAGGTTAGGTCGCTACCCATTGGCACGCCTTCATCGTAAGCCGTTGCTTCCCAGTCTGCTTGTTTTAGCAATTCTTGTGGGTAGTCGAAGCTTGCGAAAGTTCGCACTTTCATGCGAGTTCCTGTTGTTGCGTAAACTTCTTTGTTTGCTAACGCATCATAAATCTCTTCTCGAGTATTCGATTTTGCCCAAACTGCAGCTAAACCTGACGTACTGAACTTACGGATTTCTTCAATGTTACGACCTGAGTTACCCGGTGAACCGTACATGCGTTCTTCTGGATGAACTTCAACCCCAAATTTGCCGGTGAAGTTGAATTCTTGGAAAGTGCTTGCTCCGTTGTGGGTATCGGCATCGCCAATGAAACCGAACTTGTATGGGTTACCTTGACCTTCTGCTTCTTGCTTAATACCGCGCAGTAGAGCGTCGCGTGCATAACCACCCACTCGTTTGTCTGTTAGACGACCGTGCATATCTAAACGATAATCCCACAATTCAAAACCTGCGAACTCATCGTTCGGAGACAACTCAGGGTGCGTCTCTGATGTGCCTTTGATCTGAGTGATTTCGTAAAGTGGTTCATTTCTCATACGAGTTTCTGCATAGGCTTTGTCTACTTTAGAGCCGCCGTAACTGGTATCTACAGGGAACATCAAACCATCGCTGGCGTTACCATTGTGAGGGATCGCTAACAGTGTTGAGCCATTCTCACGTTGCTTGTCCATCCATGCCCAGAGGTCTTCTGGTCGTTTCGAATCGAAGCTGGTAAACGGTATTTCTGGAATGTGGTCAGTATCTCTGAACATCAATACACGGTGCATGTTGCGAGCTTCAGGGCCTGAGGTCCATTCGAAGCCAGCAAAAGTCGTAAACTGACCTGGTGTGTTGTATTTGTCTGTAATCTCGACTGTTTGCGCGAATAATGATTTTGCGAGCTTAGGGTCAACCAATCGAGGATCGCAGCTGTTTTTATTCATGCAGTCGAAGATGTCGGCATAGGCCCCCCAAGCCACAACTTTGTTTTTTGATGCCAAGCGCTTAGATATGTCCAAGTCATAAAGGTCACTTTCTGGGTTGACCATTTGTTGGAATACGCCTAAAAATTCGGCGTGGTCTGTCACTGAATACCAATCAAGGGGTTTACCTTGGATTTTGAAAACATTACCGTTTTCATCAACAATTTTTTCACCACGAGCCCAGCGATACGCCGTTTCAGGGTTGAAGGTTGCGCCTTGCGGAAAGCCATCAAAAGACCAGCCAGTATGGACGTGTAAGTTACCGAAATACGCTTCTTTATTTTCGTGAACCGTAATGTCTGCCTGTGCTGCCATACTGCTGCATAATAAAATGGCAGAAACACAACTTGCTAATTTGTTTATTTTTTTCATAGGAATGACCTAATAAATGGGTGAACTGAACGTACGCAGGTTTTCTTAACATCTTGTTTGTTTAGAAAGTCCGCACACATAAAACGAGTGCTTATGTTTTGTCATTCCGTGACGGGCAAATACATGGCCTGAAGTGTTATTCCGTAGACTCAACGTGATAGTGAACAAGCCTGTAAATGCTCGTTGTCGCTAAGATGGGAGAAGTATAATCAAGAGGATAAAGGCGAAAAATATCTGAAATTGGTTTTCACTTTTGCATTACTGCAATAGTGAATGGTTGTCTCTTATTGATTATTTTGGTGAATGCAAAAACACCTTACATTAGTAAAGCAAGACGCTTTTCTAACGTAAGGTGTTCTTTATTTTGGATTTACTCTTAAAGCTAAAAGCTAACTCGCAACTGATTGCTTAGATATTATTCCCTCTTAGATATTGTTACTTCCAAGTCGGGAAATCTGAGCCTAGAGGTGAGGTTGGTTTATCCCAGTAAGCCGGTGTGCGTGAGTATTCTAAGACTGGTTTTAAATGAGTGATCACACCAAATGGCGTTGGCGTTTTTATGGTGTTCTCGCTGATGTTTCCACCGGAAATTACTTTATGTATTGTGGCGAATTTCTTATCGATGTTCTCTTGGTCTTTCTTTTGACTTCTTTGTTGATTCTGCGGGTTCGAATTCAAACCTTGGTTTTGATACCACATACAAGTTTGGGCTAATGAAACACTGACACGTTGGGAACCACCAATGAAAGCACGGTTGTGAAGCGCTTTCAGAATGCCGATAGAACCCATTAAGCCAGTGCCGTAATCGGTAATGAAACCGTAAGGACATAGAATCGGTTGGTTCTCGGTGCCGTGATCAAAGGCTGAACCAACAGCCGCTTGTGCGATGTTTTCCCACCCGTGCCTATTCGCCCATGGTCCAACTTCGCCAAATGCCGAACTGGTTACGATGATTAAGTTAGGGTTAATTGATAATAACTTCTCTTCTGTTAAACCAAACTTCTCTTGAAGCCGACCTGGAGCATAGCCATTTACATACACATCAGTTTCTGTGATCAGCTGATAGAACGTCTCGAGATCCTTTTGTTTATTAAAGTTCAGGTAAGCATTGCGTTTACCAAAGCCAGTATCAAGGTAGTTTGACGTAATACGCTCGGCGGAAGGGTTGGCAATATGCAAAACCTGAGCGCCTTGTTCCGCCAAAAAGGTCGACATTGAGGGCCCTGCAATAATATGGCTAACATCTAGCACTTTTACGTCACTGAGCGGTCTTTCGCTCGGTTTGAACGGAACTTTAGAACCCGTACCAAGTGTTTTGACTTGGATTGGTGGAAGCTTACTTAGAGCTTGGCCTTGTGGGTGCGCTTGAAACTCTTGTTGAGTTCGAATCTTGGTGCCACTTAACCCATGCTTATTAAAGATATCTTCCCACTCTTGCGCTGTTTTAGACAAGTAGGCAGCTTCAATAGCTTCCTGTTCTGGTGGGCAGTTCAATACTTTTAAAGTCTTGTCGTGTAAATGCTCCAGTGCAGTAATGGTCTCAAAATACCCATCTTTTGTTTTGTGAGTGAGCGATTCAAAACGCTTGAAAGCATCTAGCGAGAGTGGCTGATCATTGATGTGAAGGAAGTTAGGGCGATAAAGCATTTCCATCGCTTTTTTATGATCAACTGTGACGGTTTGAGCTTTGCCAGTTTTATGCTTCCAAATATTTGCAACCAACAAACCGTTCATCATTAATAAAGAAGAAAAACTATCCGACATACTGTACGGTGATAGTTCATCTGAGCTCGGCTCGTAATTCGTATCAATACTTTCAATGTCTGACGATATTTCAATATCGACCATTTTTTTCAAGTTTTCTAGACCATGTAACATAAATAAACCTTTGATGTTTTTGAGATAGATAATCAGCTTACTTAAGTCTATATTTGGGATAAACCCTCTAAAATAAGGATGAGTTTTGCACAGAAGCAATAATAATTTTGACCTAAATACGCTGACCATTTTTAGACGTGTTGTAGAGCTAAATTCGCTTTCAAAGACAGCGGAAGAGTTAGTCATTAATCCATCAACTGTGAGTCGAAAAATATCAGATCTCGAATCATTTTATGGGGTTAAGCTACTACTGAGAACAACCAGAACACTCACCCTTACTGAGGAAGGTAAGGCGTTTTATGGTTACTGCCAGAACATCGAAGACTTGTTGGTTCGTTCGGAAAACGAGATAACCAATACGCAAGTTGAGCCGACAGGGGTGTTACGATTGGTGATACCAGTTGATCTCGGTAACTTGGCGCTAAACAATGCGCTCAATGAGTTTGCGATTAAGTACCCAAAAGTGGTGTTAGATTTAGAGTTTTCAAATCGTTCCGTAGATATCGTTGAAGAAGGCGTTGATGTTTGGTTTTGTATCGGTGAAGCATCGAATCAAAGTTTAATTTCAAAACATCTTATGACACACAGACGCTATTTAATGGCCTCGAAAGAGTATTTAGCTCAGTACGGTGACATTAATTCGATTGACGAAATGACTCCCCCTCACCGACAAGTGTTAAACAAAAACCCGTTTAATTACAAAGATAAAAACGCGATAAAACACCTACCGTATTCGGTTGCGGTAAACAGCAGTTATGCGGTACTTCAGTCATGTATAGCAGGCCTTGGGCTTGCTTATATTACGAAATCGATGGCCAATAAATATGACGCTGACCAACAATTAGTGACGATATTAGAGAGTGAGATTTTTTCTGAAACGGTGGTTAATATGTTGTATCCAGAACGGAAACTTAAACCTATGAGGACTGAATATTTCCTTGAATTCATGTCTAATTATTTCCGGTATGTGTAGGCATATAGTCAAATAAAATTGAGACGGGATAAACATAAGTTCCTATGTTTATCCCGTCTCTTTGGTAACTCATAATTCGTTTCGTTTTTGTGTGGGCAGGGTGGGGGACGAAGCCCCCAGTCTTATCGCTAATGCTCGTTGTTTTTATGAAGAACGTTTACTTAGCGTAGCATGATGTCTTCGTGGCCATAGCCCGGTATGAAACCAAACAAGCCTCGGTTAACGACTTCTGATGGACGGTGAGTGATTGCGCCGTTTCCTGCGGGTTCGTCGCTCCATGTTGTTTTGATTGGATCATGTGCGCCCATCACGGAAGGTCCTGTTTGGCAGTAAGCTGGGGTCTCAGACAACTGTACATAAGGTGTAATTCGAGTGAACACCGAACCTGATTCGCTGGTTTGGTCGATTAAGTACTCGCGCATGTCAGCCATTGAAATCGGCACAACTTCTTCTTTTTGGGCATCTAAACTTAAAAGCTCCATTGCTGAACGTGCTAGCATGGTTTCTACATTCCAGAATCCACCTTTCTTCTCACGTTGGATCAGTGCTGAAATCGTGCCGATTGCAGCTAAGAACCCTGTGCTGAAATCCAGTACGAGAGCGCCAACAAGGTGGTATTGGTCGCGACCTTGCGATGCGATGTGTGTCATGCCTGTACAAGTTTGAGCCAATTGCTCCCAACCTTTACGTTTGCTCCAAGGGCCCGTTGGACCGTATGCAGAGATCTGAGTAACAACGAGATTCGGGTTGATCTCCATTAGTGTTTTTTGATCGAATCCTAGTCTTTCTAGAGAGTTTGGACCGTAACCCCATACGAGTGCATCGGCATCTTTCAACAATTCAGTGAACTTCTCTTTGTGTTGTTGCTGCTTCAAGTCGAGTTGTATCTGCTTTTTACCGTAACTTTGCTCAAAGATTACTGGGTACAAGAACGGAAATTCAGGGTTACGAACCGAGATGACGTCTGCACCGTATTCCGCGAGTTGACGAGTAGACCATGGGCCAGCCACCACGTGAGTGACATCAATAATTTTAAGCCCTTCAAGTGGACGATGTTTTGCTTGAGTTAACTTTTTAGACTTTGCATTGCCTTGTTGATCAACCAATACCAGAGGATGCTTAGCCATAGCTTGCCCTTGCGGATGTGCTAGCCATTGTTCTGGTGTGTAAAGCGGCGCCATACATAGGCCTTGCTCTTCAAAATCGGCTTCAATTTTTGCAATGTCAACTTTAGCAACTTGGTCGCTCAAGCTTTGGTAGTTATTTGCTGAATCGAAGTAATTTAAAATACCATCGCGTAAATGCGGGTAAGCACCATTCATACACATCCATTGACCGTCTTTTGATTGTTGGATGCTGTTCACTGGAACTTCGATTTCACCACCAAGAATTATCGTACCATTTAGGTAATGGTATGCAGGATCGTTCAAGCTCATTGTCGCATGGCGTCGGTCAACAGTTACGCTCTGTTTTGGCAGGCCTCGTAGTTCGCCAATCTCTTCCAAGCTAGCCCCAAATGCTGCAATCACACCGGTAATGTAATCTGCAGTTGCTAGATCTTCTTTTAGGTAAGTCGGTGTTTGAACCACATTGATATCTGATGCTGGTGTAGATAGATTAAGTGTATCTGCAATATGTTGATAAACTTTGTGTTGATTCGTATTCATAATATTTGTCTCTAATTCTTACTTTATTGAGCGCTGCTGGGTATAACGGCAACGCTGCCAATGGAATTTGTTTTGATAAGGCGCTTAGTTTTTCGGTTTGTGCTGCTCAAGTTCTGGCGGATAATCGACGACATAACGTTCAACTAAGTTATTTTCATCAAGCCACAGAATGTTCAATAATGAATCAAAAGAAATGACATTATCGAGGTTCTGTTTTTCTGTGATTTTTGCACCACCGTTCATAATGATCGCGTTACCCACTTGGTAAACGTCGTGAATAAAATGCTCAGTGATGAAGGGTTCATCTATTTTTTTGAAGTAAGCTTTCGCGTTTTCAAGGCCGATGATCTTTTCCTGTCCAAATTGCATCACAATATCGTCACGCAAGATTTCGAAGCCTGAATTATCAGAAAAATCTAATGTATCAATTGCCTGAAACAGTTTTGGAAGCCATGTTGGTGCTTCGATTTTTGTCATATGTGTATTCATGGTATGTCTCCTATCCTAATAAATATTCAATTAACTCATTGGTTATGAAATATTATTTATTAGGATTGATAGTGATTAAAATTAATGAGGTTGATTCTCGTTGTTAGAATTTGTAGTTAAATTCAAATCCACGTGTTGCGTCTGAGTAGTCTTGTTCTGAATCCCATTCTTCATGGTATTGAACGTCTAAATCTGCGGTGATTTGGTACGTTAAGCGTATTTCGTTCGTGAATAGTGTGTCTTCACCGTTGTAAAAGTTATCTGTGTAAACCGTTGCACCGCCCAATGTGCTGCGCCATTCTGGGTTATACATAAAATCCAAGTTGTCTAAGATTTTCACTTTTGCGTACGCACCGATTTGGCCGTAAGTACCTGGTAGGGTGTAGCCTGTAACGTGGTCATCAATTGGGTAACCATTTTCTTCAAGAGGCAGTTCGCCGTTCATGATGGTTAAGCCAACACCCGCATAAGGTAAAACTTCAATGCGGTTGTATTGGTATTTCCAAGTGATGTTTGCTGATAGATCAAGCTGTTCTTTTTCTACGTCATATTCGGTATCAATGTAGCTACCGATGTTCGATGCCTTGTCAGTATTGAAGTAACGAGCTCGAACGCTATCAATTGAATCATCACGCTCGCTTGAGCCAGACCAACCTAGGTTGTCCCCTGCAATGCCTTTTACTTCAATAATACTTTTGGTTTGGTTTGCTTCAGTTTGGTCATCGAATTGAACTTTTACGCTTGCGCCGTAGTTGTCAAAGCCAATACCTGCGGAAACAGAAGAAGTGTCTGTATTGCTAGCTGCTAGAACGCTAGTTGAAGCCAGTGAAGCAATTAGGATAGCGGTTGTTGTGGTATTAAGTTTCATGATGTTTTTCTCTTTCAATTTAAAATTTGGCGTAGTGCCGTGTTGTTGAGAGAGAGTATATTCACCACCTTGTTTTCGATAAATATCTTGAATTACGCTTCATAATTGCACTGGTGCAAAAGTGGATTTGTAGAAGATTATTGCGTGAAAAAAAAGGGTTTGCATTTGCATGTATTGGGGGAGGATGGCGATAAATTTAGATTGAATACGATCAGCATGTGTTCAATTATTTTCAATAAAACAACATGTTACACGGACTAAAAAACTGAATGAAATGGTCGATATTGATAATCGGAATAGTAATGAAGAGATCGAAGCTTTCGATTTATCGTTTAAAGTAGAGTTATTGCATTAAGCTGGTGGGGATGAGCTTTCGATTTTAGAATAACAATAGTAACTTAGTACTGTGAGATATTGCCATTAATCCTGAAGCCCTGTTTTGTTAGATGTCGAGCGTAGCCAATCACGCCATGAGTAACACAATAACTAATGGCGAAGTGAATCGAGGTTAATTAGTGGATACCGGATGATTCTTACGTTTATGTCGTAGCACGAAGTACACGATGACATTTAAGACCGCCCAAATACATGCCATATCAAACATTCGTTCAACAAAAGGCTCTACATGGAAACCATTTGATTGTGTATAGAGGGTCACAGGGACTAATACTGCCGACATAAAACCTACTTCGAAGTTCGGAATATCTTTGTGTCGCAACTCTTTATGGAATGAAAAGTAGTGAACCACGCTAGTTAATACAAACAATAGTAAGGCAAAGAGCGCAATGTTGTTTGGATGACCAAGCAGTAAAAGGTGGAATAGTAGCGCCATTAAACAGCCTGTAATTTGTACTGGGATAATGGATTGAACGACCAATTTACCTTGCTTAATACTGCTTCGTAGCGCGGCATTGATTACGACGGAAAGACAAAAAATAGCACCACCGATATCCATGGTCAGAAATGTGACTAAAGCGCACGTTATCAGGACAACGATCAGCAGTTTATGCAGTTCTGAAATCGTAGGTTCCTTGGCTGTGCTTTTTGTTTTGGGAAGCTCGTTGTCAGACGGAAACAGTTTAAAGCAAAGCCACCCGAGCGGAATCATAAATGAGACCCCTTGTAGTAACTCTAGAATTGTATTTTCGACGACTAAGCCACTGGTTGTGTTGATAAAGGCATAACAATACAGAAAAACGGGTGACGTATAGGCCATGATTTTTGATGGGTATTTTATGCCAGTCATCAAGCACCAGAATAATGACGCACTTAACATGACTGCAAACATCTGGTTGTTGTAAAACATTTCCCCAACCAACATGCCTACCACCACAAAAGCTAAGATTCGCATTAAGAAAATGACTGACACTCTAAGGCTAAATTTGTGACCACTGATGATTGCTGGCCCTAAGAAAACACACAGCACGACTTGCTGCATGTTTAATAACTCTGCAATCACGATAGCGACGGTAAAAAATAGGCTAGCTCGTAGAACTGGGCGTATATTCATGGGGCAAGATCTAATAGATGTAGCGAAACAGGGAGACGAACTTCATCACGGTGACAGAGAACAAACTCCAAAATCCGGAACCTTCCGGTTTAATCATCGTGGTGGCTTTAGATCCTGATATGAGTTCAGTGGGTAAGTCTTCAACTTCAATTATTGTTCTTACTTGTTGGCTTTTTCTTATCCAACGTTCATCACGTTGCACAAATGCTTCTTTGCCTAGATCATTGTCGTTACGCTGGTTTACTTGCACTGCGGAGTCTTTGGATTTGATGGTTCCAGTAAATATCTCACCGGGTAGGGCATCAAATACGATCATGACGGTTGCACCTTCTAGTCGCCCTAGCGCTTTTTCATTGAAGTTTGCCACTAGGTTGGCATTGTGATCTAACGTGATAGCCACTTGAGGGTTGCGGTTATTAATAAACTCACCAACATTCAGTTGTAAGTTCGTGACCCAGCCTGAAACCGAAGCAAACGTAATCGCTTTTGAGATCTTTCTATCCGCTCTATTAACTAGAGCTTGAGCCAGCATTAATCCGCCATTCTCACCTTCTTCTGCCAACTGAATCGTTTTGGATTCAAGCTCCAGTTTGTCTTTTTTAAGTTCTTTTTCAGCGTCCAAATAAGCTAAATGCGCATCATCAAACATCTCTTGGCTGATGGTTCCTTTGGTAAGTAGTGCTTTGAAGCGTTGATAATGCGTTCGTGTGTTATCAACAATTTCTTGTTGCTGATCCACCTGCTGTGTTGCTTGTTTTATTTCGATTTTTAAGCGAGTCAGATGCTGTTGAATAATCACCATATTGGCGTAAGCGATATCTTTGTTTTCAACTAAATCATGCTCATCAATGGCAAAAATTGGGTCGCCTTGCTTGATGTAGTCGCCGTTTTTCACAAAGATCTCACTAACATTGCCTTCTGCTTCTGTTGTTACTGAGATGATGTCTTTTTTTAGATAGGCGTTAGTCGTGAATGGCGCGTTAATATCACTAAACACCATGCTTACACCTAACAATACGAGCGTGACGAGCACGCTCTTTCCTATCTTGTTGGTGATGTGCTGTAAGTTCATTTTGTTGTTCTCTGATGGATTGAGTTAAATGGAATTTTGTTCATAACTTATTGTTTTAAAATTATTGTTTTTGAGTGCTAATCGCTAACCTTCAAAAACCCAGTTTTGCCAACTTTGCATGCGTAGAATTACTTTACGTACGATAGAGAACATTTCCCATTTCGGTGAATACACAGCAACATGCGCGTCTGTGCCGGCAGGGATAGGTTGACCATCCAATAGCTCAGGTTGAACAAGCTCAACTTTCACTAATACGCGACCACCGACTCTTTGAAGAGGATCATTTAGATTACCCGATGGTGTGACGGCACCTTGTTTAAAGATGTCCAATACATCGACGACTTTTGCTCGGTAAGCATGACCGGGAATGGTTTTGAAAGTCACTTCTGCTTCGTAACCGGGTTTGATATAACGTGCTGGATTTTGTTTGAATGCCGCGACAATGGTTTTAGATTCATCATGCACAAAAGTTAGGTTTCCTTGGAAAGGGACGACACGGCTTTTCATGCCTGGGCGCAATGCTACCTGTGTGACATAGCCATCTGTCGGCGCAACCACCAACGTTTTATTGAGGTCGAACTGAGCTTTATCGAGCTCGGCAAGGTGAACCTTTTTCGCGGCCAATTGTTGTGCAATCTTCGAATCAGCTACGTTTAATTGAATATGGTTTTGTGCCTGAACGGCTTTGAGCTCTGCAATGGAGTCAGTAAATTTGTCTACTTTTGTTTGAGAAGCAAAATCACTTTTTGCCAGCTCGATAAAACGGCTCAATTCCTTTTCATTGAAGACAAGTTGAGCTTGTGTTTTCTTGATTGATTCGCGGATGTTTTGTTTTGATAGCAGCAGTTCATCAATGGCAGCTTTCGTCGCGGTCACTTCAGCTTTGGCTCTGTCTACACTTGCTTGGAATGGGGTCGGATCGATTTGATACAAAGGGGTACCTTTCTTCAAAGCGACATTGCCTTGCACAAAAACATCGGTGACTTCCCCCGAAACTTCTGAGGTGATTGGGGTGGTAACACTATATACGCCAGCGACTCTTGCTACTGGCTGATACATCGCCATGTATAAGAATATCCAACCGACTAAAAAAGCCCCGATCACAGTCGCGGTGGTAATTGTCCATTTGTTTTTAGGCAGCTTCAATACACGAAATACAATCACACACAGCGCTACGTAGCTCAAAATTATCAACGTTTCCATTATTGTTCCCCTTCACTTTTTTCTTGCAGCGCATCGATACGTTTTTCCAGCTCATCGAGCTTTGATTGTTCTGCATTCGTTGCTCTCAAAGGCTCACTCAACATGGCCCACACCCAAAGTAGTGGCCACATTACGTGTAAGAAAAAGAGGCTGACCCAGCCTGCTACGTGGATGGCATCTTGATGGGGGTGATTGCGTTTTACAGCAATTTCATAAGGAATATCGTGAATAACAATGAGTCCGTACACTAGGATCAGTAGTACGAGGATCAGAATACCCAAAGATAAGTAATCTAAAGTAAGGTTCATAATGTTCTCTCTATTACAGATGAAATCGACCATTAATTTCAGCAGAATCAGAGAGCATAAAAGTTAACCCTTACCCAATCGATAGGGTAAAGGTTAAATGACATTTAAGTATTACTTAATCCAGAATTCGGTTTGGCTTATTTAGAGAGGGAAGGGGCTTAATTAGAGAAGGAGTGGGCTTAAGTGAGGGATTGAGTGGCGGAAATTAATGCATCACGAAACCACTTATGTCCGTTGTCATTACGCTGAGAATGATGCCAAGTCATATAAATGGGCACTGGCTCAGTTGAAAATGGCAACTCAACAATTCGATATTTATCGTTTTTTGATACTTTCTCTGCAATGGAGCTCGCTGTCACACACAGCCAGTCTGTCTGGCTAGCCAATACCAATCCAGTGAGTGCGGAACTTGTTCTGTAAGCGATTTTACGTACAGGTAGCGGTACGTTACTGACTGAATCAAGGGTGTAGTTATTCATTCTTTGTGTTTGCCAAATGATATGTTCTTCGGCAAAAAACTGCTCCATGGTCATACTGTCTTGAATTCGAGAGTGACTCGCATTCAGAACCACCACAAGGCGTTGTTCAAACAGTTTCTCGTTGTAGTAACCATGCTCCTCTAAGGGAACCGTCGACAAAATAACATCGACTTTTCGTTGTCTTAAGTCGGCTTGTCGTGATTGCTCATCAAGGTGCTCAATGTCAGCTTCAATATTGGTGTTGGGCGCATGCTCGGTTCGATACTTGGTTAATGTGGGAACGACCAGTATATCGATGTCTTTGTGGCTGGATATTCGGAAGGTACGGCGACTATTCTGGGCATCAAAATGTTGGCGTGACTTAGAGCCATTTAAGAGTAAATTCAAAGGCTCTTGCACTTCCGCGTGTAACTCAATGGCAAAGTTTGTTGGCGCAATACCGCGTCCTTCTCGTATGAATAAAGGGTCGTTATATTGCTCCCTCAATCGATTAAGGGATTGGCTTACTGCAGGGGCTGAAATCCCTAATGCTTCCGCTGCAACGTTCACACTACGAGCTTTCATTACCGCATCTAGAGTTTTGAGAAGGTTGAGATCCATTAAATAAACCATTTAAGCTAACGTTAACAATAATTAGATTATGGTTGAATCTAAGCTTAATACTAGTCATCGATGCCGTGCTTATCGATTTCCTGACAAGAAATTAACTGTAGTGCTGAGCTGCTTGTTTGTTGTTGCTTTTTCATCGATGCCGTCCACACCTAAGCCGATGTGAACGTTCTCGATGATGAGTAAATCCGTGATCAGTCTTTATTGGTGCTAACACTATATTGCTGGTTGTGGTGCTGAGTCGGTATTGTGATTTTGCGTTAGCTTCTGAGTCTCAGCGGTTTCTTCTTCATCTGCAGGCACAAAATGCTTATCTGTTAGCGTCACGGTCATTGCTTCATGCTTCACTGTTATGGTCGACGCTTCTGATTGGGCTTCGTTTGTGGTCACAGGTTCAGCGAATGCCATTAGTGAGGTTGTAAATACGATTGTTGCTAGTGCGATTTGAGCGAGTGTTTTCATTTGGCAGTATCCTATTGGGTAAGTGGAGATTACAAATAGCTGATACGTGCACTATAGAAACTATGTGGAAGTGGTTCTTATCATTTTACGCCACCGTAAAAGTTATACAATGGCGTGATGTATTTATCATGGGTATGGATTAAAGGTCAGTTTACTCACTTTTGTTTGGCCAATACTCACCTTGGTAGCGTCGGTCAAGCTACTGCCACATTACCAACACAGCTGCGATAGAAAGTAAGATCAGCGCAAGAATGTCTTTGCGAGCAATGCTTTGCCCCAACCAGAAGTAAGAGATTAATACCATAAAGACTACTTCGATTTGCCCTAACGTCTTTACGTACGGTACGGCTTGAAGTGACATCGCGCTAAACCAGCCAAGAGAACCAATCACACTTGCTAGGCTTGTCATTACCACCAGTTTCGACTTGGTAAATATCTGGCGCAATGTGTCGCGTTCTCTGAAAAAGAGATACGTACAGATGATCACTGTCTGAAGGGAAATGACGAGGAACAGCACCCATGCAGCGCTATGAGGGAAGGGTAGGCCGATGCTCAAGCTGGCTTCTCGAACCCAAAGAGACGTTAAAGCAAAGGCGGTGCTGCAAGCCATGCCTAAGAGAAAAACTTTGGGAGAAAGGCTTCGCCAGCCGGAAGAGCTGCTCATGATCAACACGCCCAAGGTACCAATAAGTACACCAACCCAACCCGTAATAGTCAGAGCGGTGCCAAAAAACAGCACGGACAATACCGCTGAAACTGGGGCTTCACATTTGGCGAGTCCGGCACCTATCGCATAGTTCTCTAGCTTAAACAGCATCACCATCAAGCCTGTCGCGAGGATCTGCATAATCGCAGCGGCAACAATGTAGAAAACGAACTCACCGGAAAAATTAGGCGCGGAGACTGGTTGCCATTGGTACAGCGAATAGAGATAAATAAGCGCGATTGGCCCTGCCCAAATAAAGCGAGCTAACGTCACGCCAGCCACACTCATTGTGCCCGCTAGTTTACTTTGAAATGCATTGCGCCAAGATTGGCTGAAGGCTGCGAGAAGAGTAAAGGCTATCCAACTAAAAGACATGACGCTTCCATGTGTAATGTAATTTGATGATTATCTTAACAAAAAATTACATGATAAGAAGCTACATGGTCTATTTATAGCCAGAGGTTCACTTTTACTCTCTATTCGGTATTAGAGGGTTCTTGAAAAGATCGACGCTTGCTTCAAAATATTGACTGTTTTTTGTTTTTGAAATAGAACAACGCGCTAATCAAAACGAACAATAAGGTGAAGTAATAGAAGAACGAAGATATCGATGCTAGGAAGGCGAGGTTCTGTTCTATCTCTTGCTCGGTGTAATTATTAGAGACCAACTTGTAGTAGTAAGCATACAAAATACCGATCAAGCCATACCCAAGGTTAAACATCAGGCCTTTGAAGCTGAGAACGGTCGCTCGGTTGTGTGATTCCGTCTTTTTGTTCAGGTGGTAGCTAATGAATATGTTCATCGTCATGATGATAAAGATCAGCACCAACGCGGGAATTACGCCATAAATGGACCAACCTAAACTGATCCAATAGTAGGTCGCCATGCTCGCTAACCCCATGACCACAATGAAGGTTTTAGGCTCGATGCTTTCTGCCAATCTACGGCTTTGTCCCGCCAATATGATTTTGAGCAAACTGATTCCTGCGCCAATAAAACCGAAGTAGATAATAGGAATATCGATGGCGAGATAATATTGGCTGTTCATGGTTAAGAACATGCGTGAAGTGTGTTCGAACAGGCTGTAGTAAAGCAAAATGAAAAGCACGTAAGGCGTAGCAAGTACCCACTTACCTGTGTCAGCTGTTAATTTAAGGCTGGCGATGGTGGTTGCTAATTTGGTTTGGTCGCTTGGCATCACCTTTTTCTCTTCGCGCATGTTAACCGCAGCATAAATGGCGATCATCGCAACAAACAGGGTTGCGAAAACAGGAATTCGCATGAGGTCTTTGGTGCTTTCTGGCTCTGCTAATCCGATAGCATGAAAGATGTTCGCCATAAAATTCACGTCGTACATCGCAGCACCAATCAAGGTGACAAAGATACCCACACTAGAGGCGACACGAAGCTGTATTTGTAACACTCGTGGCCATAACTCTTCATTGCCTTGTTCTTTCAAGGTGTCGTAAGCCAATGCCTCGTCGGCTCCACTGGCCAACGCCATCGCTAAGCCACTTAATATCCGGTTAACCAGAAAAACAATGAAGACAAGATTGGCGTCTCCAGTCGGCACTAGCGCGATCATCGCGATCTCAATGAACATCACAATCGAAGACAACACCACCAGTTTTTTGCGCCCCAAGGTATCTGCGAACGCTCCTGATGGTACTTCTGCAAGCACAATGGTCGCCGCCCAAACCACATTAAGCATGGCAAACTGAGAAAGGGTTAATCCGTAATCTAAATAGAGTAGGGTGAAAATAGGGTAATAAAAACGCGCAAAGTAACTGCTTCTGAACATCAAGAAGTAGCGGACATTGGGAATTTTCAGAATTTCTTTGAGCGTCATGATAATTTCAGTACTTTAAATAACACATTATTATGTATAAACCTTTTTGCCTTATAAATCATGGGATTGTTGCAATAATCCTAAATTATCTGATTTAGAGAATCTTCGGGCTTTCTATTCCTCATCGGTTACAGATTTACTCCTCTTCAAATCATTATCCCATCCATTTATTTTGTTGTGATCGTTCCAGCTTGTAAGACGGATTTTGGTTCAAGATCGAACTTCTACAACGTCGCTCTCGTATTTACATCTTATTGTATGATTTAATTATTGGTAATAACGATACGCAATGAATCCAATGTAGTTGAGGAAGCGAGCATGATCTTAGAGTCATTCAGTCTGGAAGGGAAAGTAGCGATAGTGACGGGCTGTAACACGGGGCTTGGGCAAGGTATTGCATTAGGCCTAGCGGAAGCCGGTTGTAAAGTTGTTGGTGTTAACCGTACAGAGCCTGAAGAGACGATTGAGAAAATGAATGCAGCAGGCCATACGTTCATAAACTTCAGTGCTGACCTTCTCGATCAAGCGTGCATTCCTGAGATTATAGAACACACTTTGGCTGAGTTTGGCCAAGTCGACATCCTCGTGAACAATGCAGGAATTATTCGTCGCCAAGATGCTATTGAGTTCTCAGAGCAAGATTGGGATGACGTAATGAACGTGAACACCAAGACCGTGTTCTTTATGTCTCAGGCGGTTGCAAAGCAGTTTAAGGCTCAAGGCACTGGCGGAAAGATCATAAACATTGCATCGATGCTCTCATTCCAAGGCGGCATTCGAGTTCCATCCTATACGGCTTCAAAAAGTGCTGTGATGGGAGTGACACGCGCGATGGCGAACGAATGGGCGCGCGACAACATCAACGTGAACGCGATAGCACCCGGTTATATGGAAACGAACAATACTCAAGCTCTGCGTGAAGATGCCGTGCGCAATCAAGCGATCCTTGAACGCATTCCGGCTGAACGTTGGGGCAAACCGCAAGACATCGCAGGTCCTTGTGTGTTCTTAGCATCATCAGCATCAGACTACATTAACGGCTACACCATCGCTGTTGACGGTGGTTGGTTAGCACGCTAATTGGTTTCTATTCTAAATATTGAGTTTGCAGCAATCTTGCAGGAGAAGATAAATGAAAATCGCTTTAATGATGGAAAACAGTCAGGCAGGTAAAAATGCCATGGTTGCAGCTGAGCTAGAGTCAGTGGCTGGTGGCATTGGTCACGATGTTTTCAACTTAGGTATGACAGACGAGAACGATCACCACTTAACGTATATCCATCTAGGTATCATGGCGAGCATTCTGATCAACGCAAAGGCTGTGGACTTTGTTGTGACAGGTTGCGGTACAGGCCAAGGGGCTTTGATGTCATTGAACCTGCATCCGGGTGTGGTTTGTGGTTACTGCCTAGAACCATCAGATGCTTTCTTGTTTAACCAAATCAACAACGGCAATGCTATCGCTCTTGCTTTTGCTAAAGGCTTTGGCTGGGCTGGTGAACTGAACATCCGTTATATATTCGAAAAGGCTTTCACAGGTGAGCGTGGCCAAGGTTATCCACTGGAGCGCGCAGAACCACAACAGCGTAATGCAGCCATTTTGAACGAAGTGAAAGCGGCGGTGGTAAAAGATAACTTTATTGATTCGCTAAAAGCAATCGACCAAGACCTCGTGAAAACAGCGGTTGGCAGCGAGCGTTTCCAACAATGCTTCTTTGATAACTGTCAAAACCAAGAAGTTGCTGATTATGTTCGTTCGCTTTTAGGTTAACTCTAGCAAGAGCTTACTTAGCTGCTAGATGAAGATAGAAGATAAAAAAGAGGAGCCCTGAGGCTCCTCTTTCGTTTTGCTCTGTGAGCCTGATAATTATTTTTGGCGTGAACAGGTCATAAATTGCTCGCTTTAGATGATCAATTCACACGCTTGAAGTTAGGCAACAAGGTTTCTGACTGCTGCGCGACAAATGCTTTACTTGGTGAGTATGCTCGGAAGTAAACAAACCAGTTTTCGTCTTCTCGTGTTTGCACCCAGTTAGCTTCATTCACACCTGCTGGTTTAGTTGGCGAGAAGTGGAAGGTGTAATTGCCTTGTGCGTCTTTGACCGTTCCTTCGATGTTTGAACCTACATCGGCACGCTTAATGTCATTGTCGATAATGGCGCGGTTTTCAACGTTGTAGACAGTAATCGTCCAAAATAAATCGGCGAAATTCACATCTCCATCCAGCGTCAAAGTATAGTGATTGCTGCCATTGAGGCCATTACCATTATCGTCCCGGTAGTTGTCTAGGTAGATTTGACCCCAGCCACCATTCTCAAAACCGTGCATTGCTATGTCGTTGGTTACAGCTTCGTAAAACCAAGCCGCACGCCCGTCGAGATCTATACCATAGTAACGATCTTGGTTCGGTGTGGAAGCCGTCGCGACTTCCCAAAAGTTGCCTTCTTTGCCGTAAGCTGCGTGTGGCAAGCGTTCTGTTTTGTTGAAGTCGATGTTCTTAACCATCGCTTCACCCATGACAACGGCTTGCTCTAAGATCTCACTCTGCTGAGCCGATGGGGCAAATGTTTTGCCTTTTTCAATACCCAGTGGGCGTAGCATGTCGTGCATCATGCGATCGCGCTCTGCTACTGGTTCAGCTTGAATGGCTTCATTCAACGTATTCCAAAATGCCATGCCTCTTGGGTGCTTGGCATCTTCACCACGCTCAGGGAAGTTTACGCCGTTATCACTCAGTGGCTTACCGTTGAGGTCTGTAATTTTGAGAGCCTCTAAGTCTTTCATACGTTGTTGGTCTGATTCAGCCATTAAACGAACGCCGAAGAAAACATAGTTGGTATTAGACTCAAAAACTTTAGCGCCTTTTGGCAGATTACTCGGTGTTTCTGCTCCTTTGGCTTTTACCACGTAGATGCCCGGTTCGGTCATCTGAGAAATACCGATTTGCCACATGGTGTGCACTGCACCGCGCAGTTCATCTGTAGGAATTTCTATAACGACGGGCTCTTTCTCGACGTTAAACCAAGTAATCGCGTAAGGCGTAGAGGTGTTGTAAGTTAAGCCTCCTAGCTTAGATTCATGGGACTCAACATAAGTAATTTGACCGTCCTCTGCACCCATGTCGGCATAAGCTTGTTTCCATGCGTAGTTTGAAACCAAAGGCACCGACCAAATGTAAGCTTGTGACGCACGTTGATAGTCCATCAGTTCAAACAGTTTTGCTGAGCTTTCTTGCGTTGGAATACCATGAAGAAAGTCGGTTTCGAAAGTAAAGTCACCTGCACGTGTTTGGAGAGTTTCTGTTGGGTTATCGTTTCCAGCAATCGCTGTTGCTGAAAACAAAGCCGTTACAGAAACGAGTATAGCTGTTGATCGCAGTGGGCAAGTGAAAGTACCGGCTATCGCTTTAGATAAAATGTTCATGTTGTGTCCTCAAAAATTCGAAACTTTTTTTATTCGAAACTTGGTTTTTAATTTGAAACTGTTCTTAGAAATTGAAACCGTTCGTTAGAAATACTCAGTTAAAACGGCTTTGCCAAAACTGATTTGTTAGAACTGATTTGTTAAAACTGATAATTAAATTCGATGCGGTGATCACCATCTTCGATACTGGTGTTTTCTGTCCAGTTTGCGAAATAACGAACGTTGGCTCTTGGATTGATTTGATAGCTCGCTGCAAATTCATGTGCGAGTACAGAATCACTGCCCTCAAAGCCATAATCTTTGAACGTTGAAGACCCTGACATTGTGCCTAGATACATAGGGTTATAGTTCAGCCAAATCTTGTCAGTCAGTTGCATTTTTGCGTACATACCTGCGACGTAGAAAGTACCGTGCATGTTATATCGGTCACTAAGCTGATCGGCATCGAGATCGCCTCCAGTGCCTTCAACCAACTCCTCACCAGCGGCGATACCGACACCCGCGAGCGGGTAGAAGTTAAACATGCCCATTTGTGGTAATGCTTGAATAAAGCTGTAAGACGCACTGCCTTGGTTACTATCGAAATCCCAAGACATATCAACTTGCGAACCTCGGCCATTAGTTAGATCTACACCGAAGTTTCTAAAGCGGAAGGAATCAATACTGTCGTCTGCACCTCGACCGTTCCAACCAATCGCCTCACCAGCGATACCTTTGACTTCGAAAACATTCATACCCATGGTTGTTTCGCTGCCAGTGTCGTAGGTCTGTCCGACTTTAAGGTTTAAGCCTTTGTCGGTGTAGCCGAAGCCACCTTGTGTATAAACGGCTAACGGGTCTGACATGTCTTGAATTTCGGCCTCTTCCGCGAGAACGTTACTTGCTAAAAAGAGAGGGGTTAGAGTTAGGATGGAACGTCGTAATAACATAGTTGCCTCATAGAGTTATCTCACTACATCCATGTCTTCGTGAAGGTGGTATAACTATACAAAGTGGACTTTGTTAAGTTAATTCATATAAACTTAACCATTCGTTAAGCAGTGCTTTATGGTGTCTCATGAAACTGAACAATGTCGATCTGAACTTATTGAAAGTGTTTGTGGTGGTGTATCAAGAGAAGAGCTTGCGAAAAGCGGCTGAGAAGTTGTTTGTCTCGACACCTGCAGTTAGCCAAAGCATCAAGAAGCTTAAGGAGTCCTTAGGTGAAGAATTGTTTGTGCTGTCTCATCAGCAGTTTTTGCCAACACCTTATTCAGACGACCTGTATCGACGCGTTTTCCCGCTATTAGATGGATTGGTTACAGCGATAGAAGAAGGAAAGCAGTTTGAACCTGCGGATCTCAGTGAAGATTTTAAGATAGAGGCGAATCCTCATGTCCTGCCTTGGTTGACTCCCGCTCTGTTTCATCAGCTATCAGTAGAAAGTCCACTTTCAAGATTGATAAGCCATACGAGTTCCCAAAACTCTTTAGAAAGGCTTAAGAGTGACGAGATTGATTTTGTCATTCATTTTGAAGCGGAGAGTTTGCCTGCCGAGATCATTGCCGTACCTCTGGTGACCTTAAAGTTTGTATTGGCAGTAAGAGAAGATCATCCTTTCAAGGAATCCATCGCGACGATTGATGATTTGTTGTCGTTCCCATTTGCTCACGTCGACCTTGCTTATTTCGACCAAAACAAACATTCACGATTGGAAGAGGAAGTCTTAAGCCAAGGCAAATCGATTAACATGGCGCTTCGAACGACTTCTATCGTTGGGTTAATTGAAACGATCAAGTACTCCAATATTATCGCGCCTTGCATGCCTCCGGTGATCGAACAACACAAAGGTGTATTACGCTCAATCGTGATTGAAGGACTGGAAGAGGGAACCGAGGAGATGGAGGTGTTCGCTTATCTTCATAAGAAAAACCAGCACTCGGCCAAATACAAATGGTTGCTGGATTTGATTGAAACGGCGATGGCAGAGGCCAATCACCAGTAAGGGTCATGCTTGTTTGCTCCTACTTTTCAGAACCGCATATAACGACTCTTCAGAACTACATATAACTACTCTTTGAATACCTCTCCGATACACGATTCCAACCAGCGCATTTTCGGTTGATTGCGATGTTTGCGCCCTATAGTCATGCCAATATCGCCATTTGGCATGTTGGGCATATGAGGAAACTGCACAAAGGAAAATTCATCTGAAAGCGAATTGGCCAGTAGTTTTGAGCATGGGAATAAAACGTCGCTCTGCTTCACTATAGACAATAAGCTGTGTAAGTAAGTCGAACGTATTTTGACCTCAGTCTTGATGCCGACATCGGCTAATACGTTCGGTGCTAACGCAATATTGTCGTTCCAATCACTGACGACCAAGCTCGCTAATTGCAAAGGTTCTTGCTGGTCACTTTTCAATAATGTGTTGGCAAGCGGGTGGCCTGTGCGGCAAACCAATACAAAATCATCACTTGCGATACGTTTTTGGTAAACCTGTTTAGATAGTTCTAGTGGGTAATAATTAACCCCTAAATCAACCTCGCCAGAGGTGAGTAAATCTAACGTATGGCTTCCCCAATCTACAATGTTCACTTTTACCTGTGGTGCCTGTGCTAACAATATCTGAGTTAGCTTTGCTGAGATGCTGTTGGCAATAAATCCGTTAATCGCGATGTTCACTGTGCCATCAAACTGAGCAACGTCAAATTCAGACTCTGGTTCAAGTACTTGTTCTAACTGCAACAATACCGGCAATAAAGTCTGTTTGATCTCAAGCAATTTGGCGGTCGGTTCTAGGCCATGTTGGGATCGTATGAACAGTTCATCGTCAAAGTAATCGCGTAGCTTTTGTAGTGAGCGACTGATTGAGGGTTGGCTGGTAAACAGCAGTTCTGAAGCCTTGCGGGTATTGTTCACCTCAATCAACACCTTCAATACTTTAAGTAAATTGAGGTCTAGTCGTTTAAACCGGTTACTCATCATTGCGGGACTCCATCATCGAATGGTTTAGATATACCTGTATTGTATATCTTGATTTCATTTGATCAATTGGAGCATATCAGGCTGCATCTACATACTGATCTCATCGAAACAAACATGAGAAACCATTATGAAGAAAACGACGTTAGTGACGTTCTTGGCGTTAACCGCATTCGGCGCAACGGCTGCAGACAATAGCAGTCCAGAGGTTTATGACCATGCGGCTATCGGTGGTGTTAATTGGGACAACTACCCTGAAGCGGAGTCTGACTGGAATTTCCTTGGCCTGCAAAACAAAGTAGGTGTAAACCATTGGCTGCACGCTGACCCAGTATCTAAAGACGCACAAACGGTGATTCGCTCTAATCGCGATGTCGTTTACTCAACCATGGTTGTAGATGTATCAGAAGGTGCAACATTCCATGTGCCGGACGAGGACAATGATTACTTCCAGATTATTCATATCATGGACGAAAACCACCTTGTTCATAAAGTGGTTCGCCGCGGTGAAACGCTTAACCTGACTGCAGATGATTTAACGACGGGTACTTATGTTCATGTACTAGCAAGAACGCGTATCGCTGAATCAATTGAAGATACCAAGCGTCGTCAGAGTTTACTTTCTATCAAAGCGAAGTCTAACAAGCCATATCAAGGCAAAGGCTACAACCCAAGTGACGTTGAAAACTACCGATTGAAACTGATCAATAACGTGATGAAACATGGCGCGCCTATTGAAGGATTAAAAGGATTTGGTGCGACTTTGGATGAAGTAGAAGATCACCACTTCAAATACGTGACGGCATTTGGTTATGCCGGACTACCAGCAGACACTGCACAGTATCTAGAGCGTGTTCCGGGACAAGGTAAAACGACCTGCCAAGAATGGACGATTCCAACACCAAACTTGGACTTTGAAGGTCGCGGCGGTTATTACTCTCTGACCACTTATGGCGCTGACGGTTGGATTGATTCTGAGCATTTCTATGCGTCGGGTGAGTCCATGCGTGATAACGGTGATGGCACGGTGTCAGTGACATTCAACTGTGGCTCAGGTGAAGCTTATGATTTTGAAGTCTCTGAAGGCTGGGCGGGAGTGTTGCGTTTATACGAGCCAGTCGATGTGAATGAAACTTTGGAATACATGGAGACGCTGCGTCAGATCGAGATTAAAGAGCTTTAGATTGCCCTCTATTTAGATTATTATTTCTAGTCTGATTTGATTCAAATTAAAACGCCCTCAAGACTGGTTTCTTGAGGGCGTTTTTTGCTAGAACGTTCATGAAACGGCAGACTGAATATTGGCTTTCATCAGAATGACTGCTCTTTACGAAGTACCTGATTCTTAATCACTTTAGCGGCCACTTCGATGATTTGAGATTCTTGCTCAGACGCTTTAGAGGATAGGTTGTAAAACATAATGCAATCTTGCTGAATCATATTTGGCGCTTCTTGGAGCTCGATTTCACGTACCTCACCACTTTTTATGTATTGGGCTAGGTTCTCCCGAGGACATACAACCCATCCGTCTTGCTTTAACTTTTCGATGAGCAGGCTTTGTGATGTGACCACTTCAAATTCACTACTGATCTTGGTGTGTCTAAGCTCGTTTGCAATGTCATTCTCAGTGATCAATTGACGAAAGGTTGCTAGCTCGGCAATCGAAATCGATCGGTTTGGAATGCTAGAGTGAACGGAAGTGAACAGGCTCAACTGGAAAGATCCGAGGTTGATATTACCGATACCCGCGCTCGGGTGTAAGTTGCCCATCCCAGGCATAATGGCAAACAGGGCATCTCCATCTTCTATCTGCTGTAAGCAGTGGTTTCTATCTCGTTGCAGCCAGTTGATAAGCATGTGAGGGTGAAGAGACTTGATCTCAGACTCAATGCTAAGCAAAAGCTGACAAGGGATCGAGCTATCGTGATAAACAGTAATGTTGCTGAGCTCGCCTTTATAGGCTGATAAGGCTATGTTCTCGAATTCTAGTGACTGTCTCGCCAGTAACCGTGCTCTTGGGTATAGACGATGAGCAATGTCCGTTGCAACTGCCTTTTTTCCTTCGATAGAAAACAGCTCCATTCCCATCAAATCTTCCAATGCATTGATTCTCTCTCGCACCGTTGAACGAGCCTTATTCAATCTTTTGCTCGCAGCACTGTAGCTTTGAAGCTCATAGACACTGGTGAAGCATGCCACCTGTTCATTCGAAATCATCATTTGATCACCTTTGTACTGTTTGGACGTACATTTTGGATTTATATGTTTGAACTTAGCAAAGTACGCTACATCCGTACACACAAGATTGTTAACGGAGATTTCAGATGAGAAAGTCGATTATTTCATTGGTCACTGCAGGCTTATTTTCGACAACCGCGATGGCGGATATCAAGCCTATGTCGACAGTGCCAGCAAAAGCGAATGAGCAAGTCACACTGGAAAACTGGACGCATGCGTCATTTAATAAATGGGCTTTCCAGAACATGGGAATCCATCCAACGGTTATGGTGTCTAGAGATGGTGCAATCAACGAGATCCCACAAGCATTGAATGCGGAAGTCGCTCAGCACAAATTTACTTATTCCGGAGAAGAGCTGACTTTTCGTGATGCGATGATTAATGATCACACTGATGGCTACATTATTATTCAAGACGGAAAGATATTGCATGAAGAATACTTTGGTGACTTCACAGCAAGAGATCACCACCTGTGGGCTTCAAGTACCAAATCTTTGGTTGGTCAGGCTTTAGGTTTGTTGGTTGAGCAAGGTAAGGTTGATGTTGAGAAAAAGGTCAGCACATACATCGAAGAGCTTAAAGGAACACACTTTGGTGAGCAGACTTTACGAACTTTACTGAACATGACCTCTGCGATTGATTACAGCGAAGACTATGTAAACATGGCTCCGGGTGATGTGCATTTCGAATACTTCCGCCGATTAGGGTTTATTCCAGCGTATGACTTGCTGGCATTGGACCCAACAAAGACAGATAAGCCTCGTGATTTGCTGAGCTTCTCTGCGATGTTTGAACAGAATGAAAATTTGAAGGTGAACGAAAAGTTTGAGTACCACAGCCCGAACGTTGATGTTATCGGGTGGGTTGTCGCTCGCGTTTCCGGTCAAACACTTGATCAATTTATTGCTGACAACATCTGGAACAAACTCGGCACAGAGCATGATGCCTTCTTCATGACGGACATGAACTACAACCCAGTCGCAACTGGTGGTTTCAATACGACGCTTCGAGATTTTGCACGTGTTGGGTTAGCGATGGTCAACAATGGCGAATATAACGGTCAACAAGTCTTCTCTGAAAAGTGGGTCAAAGACAGCTTCAATATTACGCCAGAAGAAAATCGACACATGATGAACAGTGTCTACAAAGATACTGAGGCTAAAGTCTTTGATTCGCACTTAGAGGGCTACAAAAACCTCCTTTGGGTACACGACTCAGACAAAAATATTGCGACGTATCGAGGGGTGTTTGGTCAGTTCTTGTATATCAACCAAGACAAGAATGTCGTGATTGCTACGTTCTCTTCAGCAGAAAGTGCTTCGAATGCTGCACGTGAAGAATCAAAAGCGAGAGTGGAAGCTTTTGAGTCATTGGCTAAGTCGCTATAGACATAGGTTGCTGAATATAAAAATCCCCTCAAGATAACCTCTTGAGGGGATTTTTGATCAACCATTGATGTGCTTGTCAGCCATCACAATTAGCGACCAACTATTCACTTTCAGCTTCTTTAGAGGCATTAGGCGTCGTTTCTGTCTTCAACCAGTTATCGAGTACGTGTTGCAGCGCATCCAATGAGGTTGGTTTCTCTAGGCGGCCATCCATCAGTTTGCTGATCATGTCTAGCTCACGTTGTCCAGATTCACCAGATAAAGCAATGATCGGTGTGTTGGGCGATCGCGCCTTGATGATCTGGCTTGCGTCAAAACCGTTCATGACTGGCATTTGCACGTCCATCAAAATCAAATCGACTTGGTGCGTTCTAAACAGCTCAACGGCATTCTCACCGTTCTTTGCTTGTAGGCTGTTAACACCGAGTCGGCTCAAGTACATCTGAACAAGGGTACGTTGTACTTCTTTGTCATCAACGATCAGCACGGTGGGTGCGAGATGATTTGATGCTGGTGGGTTTGCTGTTTGCGTCTTTTCTGGCTCAGTTTCAGGTGCAGGTTCGTTATCAGCACTTGGCGTTTGCTTCTCTGGCTGTACTTCAGCTTCGGCTTTATCTTCAGTTGGTTGGTTGTGTTTCCAATCGTTGAAATAAGGCGTACGCAGAGCATCTGCTTTCGGCGCATTCGGCACTACAGGGAAGTACAGATGGAATTCAGTAAACTCACCAAGCTTAGATTTACATTCAACTCGACCACCAAATGAACGCATTACGCGTTGGCAATAACCTAAACCTAAACCACTACCACCGCTCTTTTGGTAAGAGAAGAAGTCATCGAAGATCTTGTGAGCAATGGCTTCATCAATGCCTGGTCCTGTATCTCGGAAAACGAGCACATTCTCGTAAGAACCAGCTTTGGTACTGATCTCGATTTGGCTATCTGGATAGGAATCAAAGTAGTAGATCGCGTTACGGATCAGGTTGAAAATAACGAAGTTGAATAAGGTCTCATTCAGTTTTGCCACGAAATCAGCGTGTTGTGGTAGACGAATTCGCTCAATGATCTTCTCGTTCTCAAAGCCATAGTGGCTGACGGCTTGATCCACGGCCTTGTGAATCGAGGTCATGGTGATTGGCCCGTGCTCAGGCGAGCTGTCACTGACTTCTCGCAAGATGATATCAATCAGCTGTCGACCGCGTTGAATCGCAGCTTGGCCGTTCTCAATATCAAGTAGGATCTGCTTCGCTGGTGCTTGATTATCAATATGCTGCTTCAAAATTTCAAAGTGCAATTGTACTTGAGCTAGCGGGTTACGCATTTCATGGGCAATTGAGTTAGCCAATGCACGGCTTTGACGTATGCGTCTATCTGCTTCAATCGTACTTTGTACACGCGTTAACAAGGTTTGCAGCGCAGAGATCTCTTCGTTAGAGAACATCTGATCGTTGCTCTTGTGCGATGACACCAACAAGTGCGTAACGGACTTGCCCTGACCAAACAAAGGCATCACCAAGGCGGTATTATTCGAACTCATCTTTTCATACAGCGCCTTGATCGAGCTTTTCGCAGGCGCGGTGTAATCTAACTCTTCAGACAGTTCGTCAAACACCAAAACAGACTTGTTCGTCGAAAGATAATCTTCGTAGAAGGTCTCGTTGTAGTTGCTGTTAACGAGGCGCAGCTTGTCTTCTGGGATTTGCAGTAGGCTACCCAAACGACGCATAGCATCATCAATTGACAGCTTGAAATCTTCTTCCAACGCAAGGATTTGTTGGACGGGTGTTTTCTTGTTTCCGTATACAAAGAACGAGGCGTAGCGGCTCACACGTTTATAGAGTACGTGCCAAGTAATGCCTATCAGCGCACAGATGGGGATTGCGATTAGCCATTGATTATCTTCAGTCAGCGGGATAAAAATCGCACCGAAAGGTATCACCAAAATAGCACAGACCAACAGTGCATTGAGGCTCATGTACGCAAGGTATTTCACGCTGTAGAAACGAGAAGTCAGCAGGGCATATCCAACAAACAACATCTCACTAATCGATAAGGCGGGTGGTAGCCAAGTGAGTGAGAAATCGCGCAAGAAGAAGGTCATGCCAAGGTGAATCGTTGCCGTCGACAGCATGAACACCAAGATACCCGCAATCATGTAACTGGTTTTGGTGAGTGTTAGCTTGCTGCTGTTGGCACGCATCGCGACGAGATTGACGAGAGTCAGAACTACAAAGCTAATCATGCCAATGAAGAAGTACGATGTGTGCGGCCCGAACTCAATGATGAACTGGCTTGGGCCTACAATGATAACGTCTTCAACGGTTAACCCCGGGCTTAAATTAATAAAGAAGGAGTAGACAGTTAGGGTAACGAAAATCGCTTGTTGCCACACATGCACCTTACCATTGCGTTGCTCTGCGGCGAGCTGACACGAGAAGTAATAAGCAAAGGCAAACGCAAAGAAAGAGGCGAGGTTGGCAAATTTCGCAGCCAACACAGCCGTTGATGCCCCAAGTTCTGGCAGTAAGTCGGTATGGAAGTAAGCATTACTGCTGATCCACGCAACAATACAGACAGAATAGGCGATGTACGCGACATGGTGTGTGCCCGCGATCGCTTCATTTTTGAGTTTAAGGCGATAGCAATAGTAGAGTAACCACATCACGACGATGGCCACCGTTGCCAGCAGTGTTATTGCTTTGGCGTAGACGATTGCCTCTAGGCCGAAATCAAACATGTTCATCCTTTTTTACGGAGCTTGCTGTATTTACTGAGTTCGCTTGTTCTTCTGAACTTAGCTTTCTGATCGCGCGCACTGCGTGTTTGTAGCGGCGAAAATCGGTGTCGTTGAATACCTTGACCATCAATTCAAAATTCCAGAACCCACGATAAATGGTGGTGCCATCATCATTAAGCTCGCAATATCCAGAATGGAAATACGCTTTGGGGTCAATGGCTTGATAAAACTGAAGCATGAAAGGTTGCTCGATAATAGTGAAGCCGATCTTATACCCAACTTGATGTAATACGCTCATCAGCTCTTTTTGAGCAAGATAAAGGAAGTAGAGTTTTTGTTGGGTGTTACCGCTGACTGTTAAGCGCAACACTTCACAAATGGCTTGTTTATCAGACAATTGTAACTGGAATTGATTATCGAATTCTGGGAGAGAGTAACATTTTGACAGTGCTGACGGTGTGAAAAGTTGCAGCCCAACGAGTTCATCGTAACCATGCTTAGGTAAACAGTATTGCCATTGCTCATTACTGAACGGCGGCGCATAGCTTAACCATGTTTCATTCTTTGACCAACCTTGAATCAACGCTGAAGAAACTAGAGTCGGGAAGGCTTCATCAATTGGATGCTTGAGTAGAATGAAGTGCTTACCGGTTTGTGAAAGGTGCAGTAAAGGCAACATTTCAAACCATTTCTCACCCTTGATGAAAACCTCAAGATTGCTCAATGCGATGGCATCACCGATTGGCATTCCTTGTGGATGGCTGGGTGTTTGGACTACAAGCGGATCATCTTCAATCTGTTCAATGATTGCACCATAGTAAGCGCTGTCTTTGATAGGCAGATCGATACAAGGGAGCGAGCTAACATCCAACGGAGATTTTGCTTTAATGGCGGCAATCTCGCACTCGCACCAAAAGTCCAACCAATGCATGTAACACTGGCCTGCAGCTGTCTCTAACAATGCCATCTCTGTCGATAGAGAACTTGGATAGCGTTGAATGAGATCACGATAGTCCATCAATTCAAATAAAACGGAGAGGCTTTTGTTTTGGTGTTCTGGGAAGAACGATTCCAATAGTCGTCTACGATAGTCTGTGACGGTTTGAAAAAGAGCGGTACGTTCTTGTGGCTGATAAGCGTTGATCATGAGCTCGATCAGCGCTTGTTGTTTCTTTTCGATAGACAGACTGCTAGCCAACAGTGAGTCTAAAGACGACGTTAATTTCATGGTGTGAACCTAGCCTAGGTTTATATAATTATTTTTATTTGATTTGCACCAGTCAATTCGACACGGATTTATAGTAAGTATTTGATATAAAGTTACTTTGGTGAACAATCATAACTCTAATTGTGTCTATTGTTTTTAAAAACAAGTTGCATAATCGAGCGCAAGTTTACTACTTGTGCTTACCCTTAACAATATGGGTTAGTCATGTACGAATTAATTAATGAATCCCTAAATTAGAGCCCTCTCAATCACTTATATGCTTTGCTCATGAATTGAGTTCTATTTATTCAATCCGAGCATAATCCTTTAGGTTTATAAAATAACCTAAAATATCTATTTTCTGAACCAAGCTCATAAATCATACGCAACTGCATTCACCTTGCTAACTGTAAGGAATATAACGGCGACCCAAAATATATAATTAACTAATGAGTGTTGTATGTCTCATACCCGTTTATTTCCACGTCATCGTTTGGCGCTCGCTTGCATGCTTGCCTGTGTGTCCAGTTTCTCTTTTGCTCAAAATCAGTGCGAGGTGCTTGATCTTCAACAGGCGTCCGATCTTGCACTCGCTGTCTCTTCGGCAGACAACCGTTGCTACAGTTCTTGGTTCTCTGCATCGGATAATTCACTAGACAGTATCTATAGCGAAGCAAGCCTAAGTCGTATTCAAGTGGCGCTGAACTTAGAGATAGCCCGTTATCGAGGTGAGGCTGAACAAGCACGTAAACTTGAAAACCTTGGTGAGTTTGTTCGCGCGGCTTATTACGTTCGCTATAACGCGCAAGCGCAGGATTTCTCTGAGGCGTTAAGCCAACGATTTGCTCAATCTACCAATGCTTTTCTAGCGACCCCTAATGCGCTGGACCAAGGGCGAGAGCAAGTTGGGGCAATGAAAAGCCTGACGCTGATGGTCGATAACGTAAAGCAACTACAACTGACCATGGATGCGCAACTTGCGGCATTGAATCACTTTAACCGTGAAACAGCGCAGGATTCCCAATGGGTTGACGGGCTAAATAATCTGTTTCGAGCAATGGCAGGACACGCAGCCCGAGATGACTTCTACGATTACATAGCCAGTCATACTCAACATATCGATACGCTGGCGGCGTTCGCTCGTGATAACTTGTGGGCTTTAGATACTGATGCGAGCTTTCTTGTTTATAACGCCGTGCGCGAAACAGGTCGTTTGCTGGCAAGCCCAGACAAAGCCACCAAAAACAAAGCTCTGCAAGTCATGCAACAGGTGATGGTGCAAAATCCACTGGGCAGCGAACACGATAAGCTTTGGTTAGCGGCTGTCGAGATGATGAGTTATTTCGCACCAGAGGGCCTAAATGGGCTAGACCTAGAGCAAGCAAAGCGTGACTTAGCTACGCGTGTACTTCCCAATCGTCATGAGTGCCAAGGGCCTGCGATTATTCGCTCACAAGATTTAACGCAAGCACAAGCGATGGAAGCTTGTAATGTGTTGGCTGTCAAAGAGGCCGATTTCCACCAAGTCGCGAACACGGGTCAACAACCTGTCGCCGACGATAACAACAACCGAGTGGAAGTGGCGGTGTTTGGCAGCAAAGGCAGTTATATCGATTACTCGTCGTTCCTGTTTGGTAATACCACAGACAACGGCGGTCAGTACTTAGAGGGTAACCCTGCAGAGGTGGCGAACGTGGCGCGTTTCGTTGCTTACCGTTACGCCAATGGCGATGACCTCTCTATTCTTAATCTTGAACATGAATACACTCATTACCTCGATGCGCGCTTCAACCAATATGGCTCCTTTAGCGACAACTTGGCACACGGTTATGTGGTGTGGTGGTTAGAAGGTTTTGCCGAATTCATGCATTACAAGCAAGGCTACGATGCTGCGGTAAGCTTGATTAACAGCGGGAAGATGAGCCTGTCGGATGTGCTTGCAACCACTTACTCTCATGATTCTAACCGTATCTATCGATGGGGCTATTTGGCGGTGCGCTTTATGATGGAAGAACATCCTCAAGAGGTGCAGAGCTTATTGGCACTGTCTCGTACTGGCCAGTTTTCCGAATGGGCGCAACAGGTGAAAGTGCTTGGGCAGCAATACAATGGTGAGTTTGAGCGTTGGCTAGACACCGTTTCAAGTGAACCAACAGAGCCTACTGATCCCACAGAACCGACTGACCCTACAAATCCAACAGACCAAGCCATAGTGCTTGCAGCAAACCAAAGTGTGGTGTTGAACGGCGAGGCGTACAGCGAGCAATTGTTCTACGTCGAAGTACCAGAGAACACCACGCATTTTGAGGTTTCGATTGAAGGTCATGCTTCAGGTCAAAGCCAAGGTGATGCTGATCTTTATATGAGCTACAACAAACAAGCACATTATTACGACTTTGAATTCAGCCAATACAACAATGGCAGCAATGAGATGGTGACGTTTGAGCCAGAGGCATCGGGCTACATCAAGCCGGGTCGCTATTACATGAGTATTGCAGGGCGCACCGATTTTAATGACGTGACACTGTTGGCATCGCTAGAGACAGAAACACCAACGCCGCCATCACAAGAACAAGATGACTTAACGCCAATCGTATTGGAATCCGGTCAGGCTCAAGTATTGACTGTGCACCAACGACGTTATGCGGCGGTTTATGTTCCACAGGGCGTGCAAGAGGTGCGAGTGTGGCTGAATGATAGGAATACTGATCAACCAAATCGAGGCAACGTTGATCTGTTCGCAAGCCACTCATATTGGCCAACAGCAGGACAACATGACTACGCATCGGATTATCGAGGCAGCAATGAATACCTACAGATTCCTGTAACAGAAGAAGGCTATTTACACTTCTTACTGAGTGCAGAACAGCAAGGGGATGATGTCGAGATGTTGGTGTTCTTTCACTAGTAAAACAGGCAGTCATTAAAAAGCGCGAACGAAAACGCCACCCAATCTAAATGGCCTAAATATCAATTGAATAGATGGGTAAAAAGCCGGGCAGCAGTGTCCGGCTTTGTTTTTCTGACAGTGCTCTGTATTTATAGAGTAGTTACACCATAATCTCTGATGAAGTAATGACATTTAAGGTCTAAGCTTGCCTGCATATGAAACATCATTACGAGTAATCTCTTGTAAATGACTGAATGAACGATGTAGAGAGGATTCATGAAAAAAGTACGATTAACATCATTACTTGGATTAGCAGCCGTGTTTAGTGTCGCTGCGTTAGCTGGATGTAGTCAGGAATCTGATGTTGCCGCTCAACCACAAGAGAAAGCGAATCCGATCTGTAGCACTAAAAACCTGACAGGTGGTTGGTCACAGAGTGATATCACGCCAGAAGCAAAACAAGCTTTAGATGTGGTTCTGGGACAAATGAATACTGCTGCGAAGCTTGAGAAAATCTTGAGTGTTCGAACTCAGGTTGTCAGTGGTTTGAACTATGCTATCGATTTTGAGATGGATAATGGCGAAGTTTGGAACACCATTGTGTATCGTTCGTTGCAGGGTGAGATGACAATGACTCAAGCTGCGCAACAAGGTCGCCTGTGTCCATTGATCAACTAGTCCGTGGATTTACTTGTCTATTGATCAACTAACCCATTGATTAACCAGCATGTAAATAACGTCACACATAAAAATGGCTCCTACTTAGGAGCCATTTTTTATTCTGAATATTGCTTACGTAATGAACTTTATTAACTGGTTAGTTCCGGCTCTGACAGTTCTGGTTCATAAAGCTCTTGCACACAAGCACGACTGATGTCTTCATCAATGTAGGCCATTCCAAGCTTATTGAGATAGTCCATACGATCCGCAGTGCGCAGTTCGATGTCTGGGCCTGCGATGTTGTTCTCTTGATAGATCTCAGTTAAGTGAGCCATGAATTGCTCGCCAACACTCATCATTAATAGGCTCATTGCGCCAACGTCCGGTCTTACTTTAGCTTGTTGTTTTTCAGATAGGTCGACTGCTAACACGATAGGGCGCTCTTCACCCTCAAAACGAGTGCTGCGCTCGCGAATGGTTTGCTGAGCCCAGTAGTAGGCCAGTTCTTTGCTCTGAGTTAAGAAAACTGGCTCAACGGATTCTGTGTAGTTATTGCCAATCGTTGCCATGGTTTTTGAAGCGGCTTCATTGAGTGCTTTGTCTCCTGAGCGTTTCAGCCCTTGGCCTTGGATTGAAGCAAGCAAGGCTGAAGATGTGCCGTGATACCAAGTATCACCAGTAGCGAAACCATTTTCTGACAGCAGTGTTTTAGCATCTTGTAGGTGTGTCGGTATTGAAGTCATAGGCACTCTCAATAAATAGGCATATCAATAAATAGGAAAATCAACAAACAGGAATGTGATCAGTGTAAACAGAATTTTTCAGGGTCACAGTGGTGTGGAACACAAATCTGAGGCTTTGAGATGAAGCCGGCAGTACAAGCTTCATCCCAAAACTTCCTCCCTCCCGGCACCTAACAGGGAAAAGGGAGGGGGAGATTCTAGAGGGGAAACGCTGTTAACGATTAATCAAACTGATTAGACGTATTCGCTTCACCCGCTGCTTTTAGTGCATTTTCACCAGCAAAGTATTCTTTGTGGTCATCACCCATGTCTGAACCAGACATGTTTTGGTGTTTAACACATGCGATACCTTGGCGAATCTCTTTACGTTGAACATTAGCAACGTAGCCCAACATGCCTTGGTCACCGAAGTACTCTTTTGCAAGGTTGTCGGTAGACAGTGCTGCTGTGTGGTAAGTCGGTAGAGTAATCAAGTGGTGGAAGATACCCGCTTCGCGAGATGCATCCGCTTGGAATGTACGAATCTTCTCGTCAGCGCTTGCAGACAGTTCAGTTTCATCGTATTCCGCACTCATTAGGCTTGCACGGTCGTATGCTGATACATCTTTACCTTCTGCTGCCAACGCATCGTATGCTTGTTGACGGAAGTTTAGCGTCCAGTTGAATGATGGAGAGTTGTTGTAAACCAGTTTCGCATTAGGGTGTACTTCACGTACGCCATCCATCATCTCTTTGATTTGACCGATGTGTGGTTTCTCAGTCTCAATCCAAAGCAGGTCAGCACCCGCGTTGATTGCTTCAATACAGTCGAATACACAGCGGTCTTCACCAGTACCTTCGCGGAATTGGTATAAGCCTGAAGGCAGACGCTTAGGACGAACTAGTTTGCCGTCACGGTTAAAGCAAACATCACCTTCAGCCATATCTGCAACATCAATTTCTTCAACATCTAGGTATGAGTTGTAGATATCACCTTGATCGCCAGGTTCTTTCACTACTGCGATTTCTTTTGTTAGACCAGCACCTTGTGAATCGGTACGAGCAACAATAACGCCGTTGTCGATGCCTAGTTCAAGGAAAGCGTAACGAAGTGCGCGAAGTTTTGCGTGGAAGTCAGCATGAGGAACCGTCACTTTGCCGTCTTGGTGACCACATTGCTTCTCATCGGCTACTTGGTTTTCGATTTGTAGACAACATGCACCCGCTTCAATCATCTGCTTAGCCATTAGGTAAGTCGCTTCTGCGTTACCGAAACCTGCATCGATATCGGCAATGATTGGTACTACGTGTGTTACGTGATTGTCGATTTTATCTTGGATTTGGTCTTGTAGATTCACATCACCCGCTTCACGTGCCGCATCTAGTTGACGGAATAAGCCACCTAGTTCACGAGCATCCGCTTGGCGTAGGAAGGTGTATAGCTCTTCTACTAGACCAGCAACTGACGTTTTCTCATGCATAGATTGGTCTGGAAGTGGACCGAAGTCAGAGCGAAGTGCTGCTACCATCCAACCTGAAAGGTATAGGTAACGACGGTCTGTCTTGCCATCAAAGTGCTTCTTAATAGAAATCAACTTTTGTTGGCCGATGAAACCATGCCAGCAACCCAGTGATTGAGTGTATTGAGAGCTGTCTTCGTCGTAAGCCGCCATGTCTGCACGCATGATATCTGCCGTGTATTGCGCAATATCCAGACCTGTTTTGAATTTGTTTTGAGCTCGCATACGAGCTGCAGATTCAGGGTTGATTGCATCCCATGGAGCACCAGCAGCGCTTTTTGCAACTTCAATCTTTTCGATATCTTGTGTAATTTGCGACATAACTATTCCTTAGTTTCACGTGGACATGTTGGCCAATTTGGCGAGGTCATTCGATTTGGATTAAATCTAACCATGGACAAAGAATAACCATGTATGTGATAATTTTGTTAATTTATAGTTATTATATTCGGTATTTTTCTTATGAATATTGCTCGTATAGACCTTAATTTACTTGTGTATTTAGACATGTTGCTACGTGAAAGAAACGTTACACGAGCAGCAAATCAATTAGGAATAACTCAGCCAGCCATGAGTAATGGCCTGCGTCGATTGCGTGATCTGTTTGAAGACCCGCTGTTGGTGAGAACCAGTGAAGGGATGATACCGACCGAGCGAGCACATAAACTGCAGCCACTGATTCGAAACATCCTGGCGAATGTAGAAAAGACATTGCAGCCGACCACGGAGTTTAATGCTGAAGACAGTGAGCGCGTGTTTCGTATCATGGCGAGTGACTATGCTGAGTCGACCATTATTCAGCCGCTATTGAAAAAGTTGAGCGAGATAGCACCGAAAATACGACTGGATATCATGACGCCAAGTGACGTGAGTTATCAGGATGTGGAGCAAGGCACTGTTGATATTATCATCAACCGTTTTGACGACATTCCACAGTCGTTTCACCAGATGAGCCTTTGGCACGACGGGTTCTCTTGCCTATTTAGTTGTGATAACCCGATAGCCGACAACTTCGATCTTTTGTCTTATCTAAAGGCGCAACATATTTGGGTAAGTAAGACAGGTATGGGCACCGGTGTTGGGATCAACCCAAGCGAAGCACAAAAGCTCGGGTGGATTGATGAAGCACTAATGCGCATTGGTAAAACACGTAATATCACGGTGTTCACACGACACTATTTGTCGGCGATTCTCTTCGCTCAACAGAAGAACCTGATCCTGACCATTCCAACCAAAGCAGCGCAATTGCAGCGCAATAACCCTAGGTTGTTAATCAAACCAGCACCATTCGCTATTGAACCCTTTGAGGTGAAAATGGCGTGGAGTCCATTGTTACAAACCAATCCTGACCATCAGTGGATGCGTCGATTGATTAAAAGTGTCGCCAATGAAATAGAAAGTGGTGTGACGGAATAACACAGTTTGTAGGGTATTTTTTATATGAATATCCAGTATAACTGGCATAAATTAGCTAAATTTGCGCCCGTTAAGTAACTTTAAACTAGTTATTTAAATTTAAGTCAGTTAAGTAAATATATTGAGTAGTCATCAGTTAGCTTGAGAGAGATTTTATGAGCAGTCGTATTCAACAGGGAAGCTTGAACATTGATAGCACCCTCTACCAATTAATTAATGATCAGGTCATTCCTGGAACAGGCATTGTCGCTGAAGACTTTTGGCAATCATTTGCAACCATCCTTGAAGATTTGGCTCCAAAGAACCGCGCATTGCTTATTAAGCGCGACGATCTCCAACATCAAATTGATGTTTGGCACCAAGAGCGTGCTGGACAAACGCTAGATGCGGCAGAGTACAAACAGTTCTTGCAGCAGATTGGCTACTTAGTGCCTGAGGGCGAAGACTTTCAAGTAACCACCGCAAGCGTTGAGCCTGAAATTGCAACACAAGCGGGGCCGCAGCTTGTTGTACCTATTATGAATGCACGTTTTGCACTTAACGCGGCTAATGCGCGTTGGGGCAGTTTGTACGATGCGCTCTACGGAACCGATGTCATCAGCGAAAGTGATGGTGCAGAAAAAGGTGGCAGCTTTAACCCTGTTCGTGGCGCTAAAGTAGTGAGCTACGCTCGAGGTTTCCTTGATGACGCAGCACCTCTCAACGGTGTCTCCCATAAAGACGTGACCAAATACAGCATCAGTAACGTCAGCATTGGCAATACACTGACAGCGACCTTAGATAACGGCGAAGAAGTCACTCTAATTGATCGCAACCAGTTCATTGGTTACCAAGGTGATGCAAGTGCGCCTTCAAGCATTTTGCTTAAGCACAACAACCTACATATTGAAATACAAATTGACCCGAGCGCGCCAATTGGCAGCGTTGATGTGGCTGGTATTAAAGATGTGCTGGTGGAATCGGCTCTCACCACCATTATGGATTGCGAAGACTCAGTAGCTGCGGTCGATGGTGAAGACAAAGCATTGGCTTACCGTAACTGGTTAGGCCTAATGAAAGGTGACTTACAAGAGTCGCTAGAGAAAAACGGCAAAACCATCGTTCGTAACCTCAACCCAGATCGTCAATACACCAGTGTGACGGGGGGCGAGATCTCGCTGAAAGGTCGCAGCATGTTGTTCATCCGCAACGTAGGCCATCTAATGACTAACCCTGCCATTATTGATGCTCAAGGCAATGAAGTGCCTGAAGGCATTATGGATGGCATGATCACTTCGCTAATCGCGATGCATGATTTAAAAGGCAACAGCGTGTACCAAAACTCTACCGCAAACAGCATTAATATTGTTAAACCTAAGATGCATGGTCCTGAAGAAGTCGCCTTTACCAATGAACTGTTTGGTCGCATTGAAGATGCGTTAGGCCTAGACCGATTCACGATCAAAGTCGGCATCATGGACGAAGAGCGTCGTACTTCAGTCAACCTTAAAGAATGTATCCGCGCGGCTAAAGACCGTGTCGTGTTTATCAATACAGGCTTCTTAGACCGAACCGGTGATGAAATTCACACCAGCATGGAAGCAGGACCATTTGCTCCGAAAACACAGCTGAAAACCATGACTTGGATTGGCGCGTACGAAGATCAAAACGTTGATCTTGGCTTAGCTTGTGGCCTGCAAGGTAAAGCCCAGATTGGTAAAGGTATGTGGCCAGAGCCAGATAACATGGCCAAGATGATGGACGCGAAAATTGGACACCCACAAGCCGGTGCCAATACCGCTTGGGTTCCTTCTCCAACTGCCGCGACTCTGCATGCCTTGCACTATCACAAGGTGAGTGTTCCTAGCCGTCAGAAAGAGCTTCGTGAGCGTGTGAGAGCGAACGTCGATGATATTCTGACTATCCCGCTGCTAGGCAATCAAAAGCTGACTGCGAAAGATATCCAAAATGAATTGGACAACAATACGCAAGGTATTCTTGGTTACGTAGTTCGTTGGATTGACCAAGGTGTTGGTTGTTCGAAGGTGCCAGATATTAACGATGTAGGCCTAATGGAAGACCGCGCGACATTGCGTATTTCAAGCCAACACATTGCCAACTGGTTACGCCACGGCATTTGCGATGAAGCCCAAGTCATGAAAACCATGAAACGTATGGCGGCAGTGGTTGATGGACAGAATGCAGGTGATTCTAGCTACCGTAATATGGCGCCAGATTTTGAAAACAGCATTGCATTCTCAGCAGCTTGCCAGCTGGTGTTCGAAGGCTGCGCTCAACCAAGTGGTTACACCGAGCCTGTGTTGCATGCTATGCGACTGAAGCTGAAAGGAACCGCACAATAAATAATAAAAAAAGAACTACCCTATTTGAACCGAGCCCAAGGTGCCGCGCTAATTTAGCGCGGCTTTTTTTTGTTTTTTTGTTGTGTGTGTGGGAAGCTCAGAAGAGAGGTGTTAGTTGGGCTATTCGATGTTTAAGCTTGCTGATGTTTAATAGTTAGGCTTAGTTGCGACCAAGCCTAACTACTTCCGAGACCTAGTTACTACCAAAGCACAGATACTTGATATCCATGTACTCATCGATGCCTTCTTTTGCGCCTTCACGGCCAATACCTGATTGCTTAACACCGCCGAAGGGCGCAACCTCAGTTGAGATCATGCCGTCGTTAATACCAACCATACCGTACTCAAGTGCTTCAGCGACCTGCCATACGCGGTGGATATTTTGGCTGTAGAAGTAAGACGCCAAACCATAAATGGTATCGTTGGCCATCTCGATGAGTTCTTCATCAGTCTCAAATTTCATCACAGGCGCGACTGGGCCAAAGATTTCTTGTTGAACGATGTCCATGCTGTGTTTCACATCTTTAAGAACCAGAGGCTGAATGAACAGCCCATCAAGGGCTTGAGTTGGGGTTATAGGCTGCGCACCTTGTTCAATGGCGCGGTCAATCAAACCTTGAATGTTTTGTTTCGCTCTTTCACTGATGACAGGGCCAATAGTGACGCCTTCATCTAATCCGTTACCCATTCTAAGCTGCTGAACGGCTTGGTCGAATTTAGCGACAAACTCGTCATGTACCTTGCTATGAACATAAAAACGGTTTGCACAGACACAGGTTTGGCCTGCATTACGGAATTTTGAAGCCATTGCGCCTTGAACGGCCGCGTCGATATCCGCATCGTCAAACACGATAAACGGTGCGTTGCCGCCCAGTTCCATTGAGGTGCGCTTAATACCTTTTGCTGCTTGAGCCATCAAGATACTGCCGACTCGGGTAGAACCAGTAAAAGAGATCTTTTTGATCAGTGGGTGTGATGTGAAAAGCTCGCCGATCTGTTCTGGGCTATCACCTAGCACCACTTGAAGTAGATCTTTAGGAATGCCTGCTTGATAAGCCAGTTCAACCACAGCAAATGCAGAAAGGGGCGTCTCGTCCGAGGGCTTCACAATAAAGCTACAGCCAGCAGCAAGGGCAGGAGCGGCCTTACGAGTTATCATTGCAATCGGAAAGTTCCATGGCGTAATCGCGCATGCGACTCCAATAGGTTGCTTGATGGTCACCAAGCGTTTACCTGCGGCTGTGCTAGGAATGGAATCACCGTAAGTACGCTTCGCTTCTTCTGCAAACCATTCAATAAAGCTCGCGCCATACACCACTTCGCCCGTTGCTTCTGCCAACGGCTTACCTTGCTCAATCGTCATTAGGCGAGCAAGATCCTCTTTGTTTTCAAGGATCAGTTGATGCCAACCATTTAGCAATGCAGCACGGGATTTAGCGGGAATTTTTGCCCACTCTTTCTGCGCAACATGAGCGCGTTCAATAGCGCTCTCTAACTCCGCCTCGGATGAGATTGGCGCATGCCCAATAAGCTCACCCGTTGCTGGGTTTGTGACTGCAACTGCGTTGTTCGCTTCTGTCACCATAAAAGAGAGTAAGTGCTGGTTCTTAATGTTTAGCATCGTGATTCCTTTGTTGTGATTACTTTAGACGTGTTGCTTATGTGCGGGTTGGCGAGTGTTCAAATGACTTCGACCAAATGTTCATTGGTCGAAGGGTATGGATGTTAATTCGCTAATCTTGGTTATTCTCTGAGATAAATCTTCTCACTAGCCCCAGTTATCAGACTCTATCTTCGCGAGTGCTTTTGCTGCTTTTTGAAGAGCTGGCAGAAACTTGATCGCTTCGTCTGGTTTTACTCGAATCACTGGCGCTTGTATTGCTAAGCCAAGATTGGATTGGCCAGTAGAAGAAGGTATCAATACGGCGATACAGACTAACCCTGGTAAGAACTCTTCATCATCAATCGCAAAACCTTGGATCTTCGCTTCTTCGATGTCTTTCTCTAACGTCGAATAGTCGGTAATGGTTTTCACTGTGTATTGAGTGAGTGGCACACTTTCGATCAGTCTTCTGCGTTGTGATTTCGACATGTGCGCCAAAAACAGTTTGCCTGTGGCTGAGCAATGTACAGGTACGCGAGAGCCTGGCTGTAGATGGAAGCGCAGCGGGGCTTCGGTTTCTGCGCGATCAAGATAGATGATTTCACCGCTCGACAGTGCCGTTAGGTTGCAGCTCTCGCCGACTTCTGCTCGAAGGTTTTCAAGAATAGTGCGTCGTGCGCTGTGCATGGTGCTATTGAACAGCAGGTTTTCAGCAAGCTTTCTGAGTCGAATACCAGAGCTGTAATGCTTTTCGTCACCATCTCTTTGAATGATGCCCGCGGCTTCCAATTGTTGCAGCATGCGGTGCAGAGTGGGTTTCGGTAGTCCGGTTTCTTCGACGAGCCCTTGAAGAGAAATAAACTCATCTTTTTGCGCTATCACCTCTAATAGTGCAAAAAGTCGGAGCGTGGGCGTATCTCCTTGAACTTGTGGTGTTTCTGTTTGCATACAGTGATTCATCCTTGCGATATGTCTATGTATAAGAGTGTACATACCAAATTAAAAATCTTCAATTATCTGAATAAAATTTGACCTTTTTTATTATTTCAATAATATAAATGTAAATTATGGAACGATTAATCTCAATAAATGGAATTTAAGATGAAGGCGATTGAACGGATTATTGATAAGGCTCACTTAGATCGTAAGCGAGTGGTTTTGAGTGAAGCAGAAGACCCTCGTGTACTCAAAGCGGCACGATTGGCGATAGATAAACAGCTTGCTTACATCACGCTAGTCGGTGATGAAAAAGCGATTATCGAAGCGGCGCAGTTGAACCACATTAATCTCGCCGGCATTCACATTGTTTCACCACAAACATCAGCACTCAAAGCTGTGTTGGCTGAACGGCTCTATGAGCTAAGAAAAGCCAAAGGCATGACTTATGAAGATGCATTGGAGAAGGTCAAAGACCCACTGATTTTTGCCAACTTGATGGTACGAGAAGGACTGGTTGACGGCACAGTCAATGGCGCGGTTTACACCACGTCTGATGTAGTTCGAGCGGCGCTGCAGATTATTGGGCCAGCACCAGACAGTGAATTGGTGTCTAGCTTCTTTCTGATGATGTTGTGCGAGCCTTTCCATAATCTTAAAGGTGGCATGATTTTCAGTGATTGTGGTTTGGTGATTAACCCCAATGAAACCGAGCTGGCTTCGATTGCCGTAGCGGCATCAAACAGCGCTCAAACGCTGTTGATGGAAGAACCGAAAGTGGCAATGCTGTCGTTCTCTACCAACGGCAGTGCGAAACACGAATCAGTCGATAAGGTTCGTAATGCCGCTCAGTTAGTGAAACAACGTTGTCCCGGAATAGCTGTCGATCAGGACGTTCAACTCGATGCCGCGATTGTTACTGAAATAGCCGCGAAAAAGCTGCCCGATTCAGAAGTAAAAGGCCAATCTAACGTATTGATATTCCCAAACTTAGAAGCAGGGAACATAGGCTATAAGCTCGCAGAAAGGCTAGGTGGCGCGGTCGCGATTGGCCCGTTACTGCAAGGATTGAATCAGCCAGCCAATGACTTATCCAGAGGGTGTAGCGCAGAGGATATCTTTAATGTAATTGCGGTGACCGCAGTACAAGCGCAGCAAAGGAAAGTGTCTAACTCTAAGGTGGATACTCAAGCTGATGTTAAAGAAAAAGAAGAGTCGGCATTTGATTTTAGATACTAAAATCTAGCTCCTGAAGCTGATATTCACATTCAAATCAAACCCCAAATAACCTAATTAGGATAGCTAATGGAGTTACCTGTTTTACTCGCCATTCTTGCCACCATCGCGGTAGGTACTTATTTCCAAACCGTCACGGGTTTTGGGCTTGGTATCATCGTGATTGGTTTGACGGTTAGCCTTAATCTGGTTTCTTTACCCGTCATAGCCGCTGTGGTCAGTATTGTGACCTTGTTCAATTGCTTGGTTGCGTTGATGGGTAAGCCACTGCTTGGGGAACTCAAGATACTGGTGGTGTTGGTGATCGGTATTATCCCCGGTGTGTCGTTGGGGGTGTTCTTGCTGGACGAGTTGAGCGATTCAGCAACGCATATTCTCCGAGGACTATTGGGTGCGATGGTGCTATTCGCAGGTGTGAGTTTTATGTTCAAACCTAAAACCAGAAAGGATCGCTCGGCAACGGTATCTTTCCTTGTCTCAGGCTTTAGCTCTGGGTTAGCGGGTGGGTTGTTTGGGATGGCAGGTCCACCGATTGTCTATCACCTCTATCGACAGCCTTTTACGCTTGATCTGGTGCGAAGCACACTGCTGATGGTTTTCGCTTGTACGTCGATGTCACGTACTGTCAATGTCTACGCTGCTGGTGACATGGAAGCGAGCATACTGTGGCTATCCGCAATCGCTGTCCCCTTGGTGGCGCTCGTCACTATGTTTGCTCGGCGTTTCCCACCGCCGTTGTCCAATGATCAACTCAGAAAGCTGGTGTTTATTGTGCTGATGTTGATTGGTGGGTATTTAATGGCTGTCTCTGCATGGTCGTTGTTTGGCTCTTCGTAAAACCATTCTCGACAAAGGAGGCTAGTGATTCGCTAGCCTAAGCTTCCCTGTTTAAACACGCTTTAGCATCTCGAAGATGTTCCTAGATAACCCAAACAAGCAGCTCTCCTGCACATCTAAAGTGATGTTACTGCGGTAGTATGGGCTCAAATCGACACCCATCCCCACACCATGAATCTCAATACCGTTTTTGGTCGACTCACGTTCAATGACTTGTTTAAGATGGTTATCCAAATAGAACTGATCGTTGGCGGTGCTGGTGGCAGTATCCATCGGGCAGCCGTCTGAGAACACGATTAAAACCTTTCGCTGAGCACTGTGCTGTTGCAACCGTTGACTAGCGAACTGCACTGCTTCGCCATCAATCCCTTCTTTAAAGATGTCTGCTTTCCGAAGGCTGGCAATGCCAAGGCGAGAGCGTCTCCAATGGGTATCAAAATCTTTAAACACAATATGTCGAACTTCGTTTAAGCGACCTGGGTGTTTCGGTTGACCCTGCTTAAGCCACTGCCGATAGACCTTGCCACCGTTCCAGTTATTGGTGGTGAAGCCAATAATTTCAAAAGGAATGTTGGCCAGCCCAACGGATTTGAGAATCGTATCCATCAACAAACTTAACTTGTGACTGTGCTTTTGCATTGAACCTGAGCAGTCCATCAAAAACGTGATGGCACATTGATGAGATGCGCCGATGTCAGGTTGATAAAAGACAGTGCGATCCAATGGCGAAGTGATGAGCTTGGTGATGGTAGTGGCGTTAACAATGCCTTCTTCTAAATGGTCCTGACGTCGGTTCCTCTGTGGCGTGGCAACAAAGCTGGTGAGCATAGCGGCCAAACGGCGAGTGTTGACTTGTCTCGCCATAATGTCATCGGTGAGCTTTTGCCTCAGTTCGAGTAACAGGGCGCGCCTGACGAGCTTATCTGCCGCGACCACTTGGTCAAATTCTGAATTAAAGACCTGATAATTCGCGCCCGAAAGCTCGAATACCTTACTACTGCCTGTGATATCGGTATCGACGTCTTCATCTTGAATGTCACCATCCACAATCAAGGCAAGCTGCGCAAGGATCTTAATGTCTTCTTCGACCGTTGGCGTGGGCGAGTTATCACTTTCTTGTTCTTGGATGATTAACTCTTGTGCAAGGGCTGCAAGCTCCTTGGCGCTGTGTGCAAACTGTTCTTGGTCGGTTCTATGTTGCTTTAAGCGTTTAAAGCTGTGACCGAAGGTAGGCACGATGCCGGCGCGAGTCGATTCAATGGTTTCAGCGATTGGTTCCGAAACGGGAACGCCGGTTAAGCGGGTATGGATGACTTGCATCAGAGTAAACAGCAACATGCCGATTCGTGATTCGGTGAAACCATTCTGATGATATTGGTCGCTCCAATACGCAAAGTTGAACTGAATACTGGTGGTTACACCTTTTAGATAAGATGGAACTTGCGATTCAATTCGTACCTGTTCGCAGAAATCATATAACAGACGTTCGACCTCGTTTTTCGGTCGCAATGAGTAATGAAGATCAGCATCTGAAAGCAAGAGTCGTAGTGCCGATGAATCGATCTTGCCTTGCATCGAAAGCTTGCTGTTTTTCAATTCATGGCGCGAAACAAAGGTGAGATCGTTAGTATGTGCAGACTGATAATAACAGGGGCTATTGCCTTTATAGAGACGCTCTCCCCGATAATTCAGACTCAACTCACCACTGATCGCTCTGGCGACAGACACGCCAAGATCGAGGATCTTTTTCTGCTGGGAAGAAACGTTGGCCATGGTTTACGACTCCGAGTGTGAATAGTTTTGAGTAGGCGTTTCTAAATCTTCACCAAAGCAACGGAAATAGTATTCGCTAACCAGTTCTTTCTCTTCGTCTTCACAGCGATTTAAGAATGACAGCCTAAATGCCGTCGCTACATCGTCGAATATTTGGATGTTTTCGGCCCAAGTGAGCACCGTTCGCGGAGACATCACCGTAGAAAGGTCGCCAGCCCGAAACCCGTTACGCGTTAATCCTGCGGTCGCGATCATTTTCTCGACCAGTTGTCGGCCACTTTCATTATTCAGCTCTGGAAGCTTGGATAACACGATCTTAGTTTCATGTTGTGGATCTAAATAGTTGAGCGTGGCGATGATGTTCCATCTATCTAACTGACTGTGGTTAAGCACTTGAGTGCCAGAATACAAACCGGAGAAGTTACCTAAGCCAAGCGTGTTACAGGTAGCAAACAAGCGAAAAGAAGGGTGAGGCGTGATCACTCGGTTTTGTTCTAAAGAGGTGTATTTACCGTCTTGCTCTAACAGTTGTTGAATCACAAACATCACATCTGGTCGTCCTGCATCGTACTCATCTAATACCAGTGCGATGGGTTGTTGAATGCTCTGAGGAAGAATGCCTTCTTTAAACTCTGTTATCTGCATTCCGTCTTTAATGACGATGCTGTCTTTACCTATGAAATCCAAGCGACTTAAGTGCCCGTCTAGGTTGATCCTCAAGCATGGCCAGTTCAATCTCGCGGCGATTTGTTCAATGTGAGACGACTTGCCCGTTCCGTGCGTACCTTGAATCAGTGTGCGACGATTGGAGGTGAACCCCGCCAATATAGCCAACGTCACTTCAGGATCAAAACAGTAGTTAGGGTCGACTTTAGGCACGTATTCGCCCGCATGTTCAAATGCCATTACGGTTAGGTTGCTGTCGATCCCAAAGCGCTCTCTCACACTTACCGGTTGCGTTGGTATCAATTCCGCCTCTTTCATCATATTTCCCTCTATATAGCTCATCACTTGTCGCTGCTATCGCGATATGTCATCGATTATTAACAGCTCCTCTTAAGTTAATGGCACTTTTTGTACGAAAAACTACCAATAATGTGATCCAGTTTTATTAATTAGAATGAATTGTTCCAATTTAATATAAAAAGTTGACGCGCAAAAATTCTACTACTAAGGTGAAATTGAATTCGAAAAAGAGACAATTCATTCCGAAAAATGAAATTTTGGTTAACTCAAGGAGAATGGAAGAATGAGCGAGCAAGAAAAACGTACGGTTGTTTCCGGCACAGTAACAATGACACCATCAGAAGCGTTCGTTGAAACTATGGTTGCTAATGATGTCACCGACATGTTCGGCATCATGGGGTCAGCATTTATGGACGCAATGGATATCTTTGCTCCTGCTGGCATTCGATTGGTCCCAGTGGTTCACGAGCAAGGTGCTGCTCACATGGCAGATGGTTACTCTCGTGTATCTGGTCGCCACGGCGTCGTTATCGGGCAAAATGGCCCAGGTATTAGTAACTGTGTAACTGCGATTGCAGCGGCATTCTGGGCACACAGCCCGGTCGTCATTGTGACGCCAGAGACAGGTACAAAAACAATGGGCTTAGGTGGTTTCCAAGAATGTAACCAGCTTCCAATGTTCCAAGAGTTTACTAAGTATCAAGGACACGTAACGCACCCAGACCGTATGGCAGAATACACAGGCCGATGTTTTGACCGCGCAATGAGCGAAATGGGTCCGACTCAACTGAATATTCCACGTGACTATTTCTACGGTGAAACTCAAACCGAGATCCCTAAACCCGCGCGTTTAGATCGTGGTCCAGGTGGTGAGAAATCTCTGAATGAAGCAGCAGACCTGATTGCTGAAGCGAAATTCCCAGTCATCATTTCTGGTGGCGGCGTGGTAATGGCAGATGCAGTTCAAGAGTGTGCAGCATTAGCAGAAAGACTAGGTGCACCCGTAGTGAACAGCTACCTGCACAATGACTCTTTCCCTGCGAGTCACCCATTATGGTGTGGTCCTTTAGGCTACCAAGGTTCGAAAGCAGCAATGAAATTGATGGCTCAAGCGGATGTGGTTATCGCTTTGGGCACACGTCTCGGTCCATTTGGTACTTTGCCTCAACATGGCATGGACTACTGGCCGAAGAACGCGAAAATCATTCAGATTGATGCAGACAACAAGATGCTAGGTTTGGTTAAGAAGATTTCTGTTGGTATCTGTGGCGATGCGAAAGCAGCTGCGGTTGCTCTATCTGAAAGATTGGAAGGCCGCGCACTGTTGTGTGATGACAACAAAGGCGCTCGTCAAGATACAGTCGCAACAGAGAAAGCACTTTGGGAAAAAGAGCTTGATGAGTGGACCCACGAGCGTGATTCTTTCAGCTTAGATATGATAGAGGAAAACTCTCACGAGACTCCGTTCTCTGGCGGTGAATACCTACACCCACGCCAAGTACTGCGTGAGTTAGAAAAAGCGATGCCTGAAGACGTAATGGTCTCGACGGATATCGGTAACATCAACTCAGTGGCAAACAGCTACTTACGCTTTGAAAAACCACGTAGCTTCTTTGCTGCAATGAGTTTCGGTAACTGTGGTTACGCGTTCCCGACCATCATTGGTGCGAAAGCGGCAGCACCTCATCGCCCAGCTATCTCTTATGCAGGTGACGGTGCGTGGGGCATGAGCTTGATGGAAACTATGACATGTGTTCGCCATAACATTCCAGTGACAGCCGTGGTATTCCACAACCGTCAATGGGGTGCTGAGAAGAAGAACCAAGTCGACTTCTACAACCGACGCTTTGTTGCCGGTGAACTTGAAAACCAAAGCTTTGCAGAGATTGCACGAGCAATGGGCGCTGAAGGTATCACAGTTGATAAGCTAGAAGATGTAGGCCCAACTCTGCAAAAAGCCATCGACATGCAAATGAACGAAGGCAAAACAACCATCATTGAAATTATGTGTACTCAGGAATTGGGCGACCCGTTCCGCCGAGATGCACTATCAACACCGGTTCGTTTCCTAGATAAATACAAAGATTACGTATAAGTCATAGGAAGTTTGTCCGGCCACCGCATCATCGAGAATGTTGTCGAGTGCGTGGTCGGGCAATATTAACGGGTATTGGCAAAGTGCTTAAGTGAAGAACGTAAACGCTTAGTTCAATAATCTCTAGTTAAACATTAGAACACTAATTAAATGACTCATAAGTATATAAGTGGTTTTAGATATATACACTTTTTCACTCGTTATTATTAATCGATCCTTAACTAATGGATCCACAAATAGTTCTTATGACGAAGATATATACCTATTATCATTTTGGTAAGTTACAGCTAACGATGTTAATTGCCTATTGCCTAGCCGTAAATGTTGATACTTGGATTGTACCGAATTTAAATTAAGTGACCTATTACATGCATGCTTTGAAAAATAAACGTTATATAAGTTCAATAGAAGAACTGTATGAAATAATCGATTCGCTCATTGCTGAGTGTAGTGGGCATCGTGGTTTAATTTATAACGTGTGTGATTATGAAAATAATAATCTGATGCCAAGCTTAGGTCGATCAAATCGAAAGAACATTCGCCGTGTCGAACAAGAGCTTCTATCGACCGTGAGAGTTTATGGCGGGCATTCGTTGAGTGCACACGAGATAAACGATTGGTTACTGATGTGTTTAGCCAAGAAGCAGGGGTTTCCAACCCGTTTACTTGAATGGACAGATAACCTGATTAATGCGCTGTGGTCCGTATGTCATAGCCAAAGTAAAGACTGTATCAATATTATCAAAGCTATTGATTATCATAAGGTTAGTGTTTTTAACTCACCATGTGATCTCAATAGAACTCAGATATTCAATGTGGTTGATTGTGATCAGCAAGAGCTACGAAAAGACAAGTGGTATTCCATTCACCCATTTAAGGAAGGTGGCAATGATGCCATTCAACCTTTGTACGATGAGAAAGAATATTCAAACGGTCTAGTCTCCGTTCATATTCTTCCATCAGCGAAAGTAAACCTGATAAAGGAATTAATCTCCATGAATGTTTTAAATGAACCGACAGAATATATTGAAGAGAAACTGGCTGATTTGAAAAATGAAGCCCATGTAGATAGTAATCAAGCAATTAATAAAGGTGAGGGTAATATCGAATTACAAGTTAATACTCATGATCGCCAACTTGAGCAGTATGGCCGAAAGTATCATCAAGATTTTGATTTCGACTAAAGTCTAATATTTCTACTGATTTTATTTAGAGCTCATATAAATCTAGTGAGTTACAGGATAAATAAAATTAGAACACCAATTAATTTATAAAAAGATGAAATCTGTGAGCTTAAAGATTGTTTATAAAGTAACTCGAAGTTAGAGTGGCGAAGCTTGTTATCAAGTTGTTAAATTTCACAGATCTAGTTTAAACACTCTAATAAAAAAGTGGCGCAAAGCTACTGAAATTTAAACCAATAACGAAAACATAAAGGATTCTGGAATATGAATATGCAAACCAATGCAGCGACATTCGTGCTGGAAAACCAAGTCGACACCGCCTTTTTACAGTCTTTTAGTGATGCATGGAATAACCATGATATTGAAGCGCTAATGTCGTTTATGACCGAAGACTGTGTCTTCCACACCGTGGCAGGAGAAGGCGAACTTGGAAACACTATCGAAGGGTACGAAGCCGTTCGCAATAGCTTTGAATTGGTTTGGCAGAACTTTCCAGATGCAGCCTGGAGCGACCCTGTCCACTTTGTGTGTGGTGACCGCGCGGTAAGCGAATCAACGTTCTCTGCGACTAACCCTGATGGCACTGTCATCGAAGCTCGTATGGTTGATGTGTTTACCCTGAAAGATGGAAAAATCAGCGTAAAAAATGCCTTCCGTAAAACACGACCTCTTTTGACTCCCAGCAATACTCCCAAGAGCTAGACACGAAATCGAAACCCGTTCACGTGTTATGACTAGGAGAGTCGAATTATGAGTTTAGTAATGGAACAACCGGCAGCCGATGTGCCGCCAAAGGTGAAAAGCACCCAAGCAAAAGAAAGCACCCAAGCACAAGATAAATACGATCCAAAATACGATCCACTTAAAGACAAGAGCCCAGGTTACGGTAAGGAATACGCCCCGACTTATTGGGTAGATACCGCAGGCGCACCACCTGAAGATGATGGTCCAATTACATCGGATATGGATGTTGATGTGGCGATAATCGGTTCAGGCTACACAGGCCTAAGTACCGCGATACACCTTGCTGAAATGTACGGCATTAAAGCGACTGTGATTGAAGCTAACCGTATGAGTTGGGGCTGCAGTACCCGAAATGGTGGTCAGGCTCAGTGTGCGTCAGGACGTTTGAAGCGTTCTCAGTGGATTGAACGCTGGGGACTCGAAACCGCGCTAAAAATGCACCGCGAATGCGTCGATGGCATGAACACCTTTAAGTCTCTAATCAAAGACATTGATTGTGACCCGCAGCCGGGTGGCCACTTATACGTTGCTCACCGTCCAAAAGTGATGGCAACACTCGAGAAAGAAGCCAAGTTGCTGCGTGACACGTTCGATTACGATGCGCAGATCTTAGATGCGGAAACCGTAAAGCGTGATTACGTTGGTGACCAAGAAGCGGCAGGCGCAATGCATGAGCCTGAAGGTATTGGTATTCATGCAGGGAAACTGGCGTTTGGTTATTTAAGAAAGGCGCGAGCACTCGGCGTAAAAGTTCACCCAGCAAGCCCTGTGATGGGTTGGGAAACACGCAACGGTGTGCATTACCTGAAAACGCCAGGTGGTGTGGTTAAGGCTCGTTCTGTCGGTGTTTGTACTGGTGGATACACCAGCCAAGGTTTGCATTCAGAGCTTAAGAATCGCCTATTACCCGTACTTTCTAATTCGATGGTGACACGTCCGTTAACTCAAGACGAAATCGCTGCATGTAACTTCAAAACCAATCAGGTGATTACTGATACCAGAATCCTGCGTCATTATTACCGTTTGTTGCCGGATAACCGAGTGCAGATTGGTACACGCAGTGCCATCAGTGGCAAGAATGCACCTGAAAAGAAATACGAAGATATGTTGAGAGCGGATCTAACCCGAAAATTCCCTTCTCTCGATCAGATCAAAATCGATTATTCATGGTGGGGTTGGGTGGATGTTAGCCACGACATGATGCCAAGAATCTATCAGCCGAATCCAAAGCAATCCATATTCTACGCACTAGGGTATGGCGGCAATGGTGTGATGTACTCGGCTCAAGCAGGCAAGCGCCTTGCCCAGTGGATCGCAGGTGAAGGTCATAAGCTTGACTTGCCAATATTTGAATCAAAACTTCCGTTCCCCAACGTGAGGGAAGTGGTGGAATCTGAGATGTTTGCACCATTTCGAAGAGTAGGGCAACAGTTCCTTTATCAGTGGTATTCGTTAAAGGATGAAGTGCTTTAACTACTCGAACATTGTTTCCAAAATAGGGAAATAGAACTACGACCAGGAAAGTTGTACCAGGTCACCTTGTGAGCAAAGTACAGGCAGGACGTCTGTATGATATGAAAGGTTAAGACTATGAAATTTATTAAAAATAAAATTATTGCTGGCGTCACAATTGTAGCAACAGCGATGCTATCTCATGCCGCGGCAGCAGCAAATTTTAAAATGGCTATCGGCGATGCTGCTGGTGGTACTCAATGGGAACTAGCGACATCATTTTCTGAATTGATGGAGCAAAAAACAGATGGCAAAGTCAAAATCGACCTGTTCCCGAATGGTCAATTGGGCAATGAGCAAGATACCGTCAACGACGCGGCAATCGGCTTACTCGACTTCTCTGTATTGGCGATCAATAACGTAACACCTTTTTCTCCAACTGTTGGTCTATTGACCATGCCTTACGTCATTCAAAGTGCAGAAGAAGCGGTGCTATTAACTCAAGGCCAAGTGGGCCAAGATCTTGTCGATAACACCATTCGTGATGCAGGCGTTCGTATCGTAGGTTGGGCTTATTCTGGCTTTAGGGTTCTGACTAACTCTAAAAAATCAGTGGCTTCACCAGCGGATTTAAAAGGACTAGTGATTCGTGTTCCTCGTAACGAAATCATGATTGCTTCGTACCAAGCATGGGGTGTAAACCCAACACCAATGGCATGGTCTGAGACCTTTACTGGTCTACAACAAGGCGTGGTTGATGGTCAAGACAACCCATACATCACTGTTCATGCGATGAAGTTCAATGAAGTACAAAAGTACGTAACAAATCTGCGTTACATCTTCTCACTTGAGCCACTAATCGTCAGTGAGACTGTCTTCCAACAACAGACGCCTGAAATGCAAAAGATCATTCTTGAAGCAGGTCAGGAAGCGACAGAGCACAGCTTCACTTACTTAGAAAATACTGAAAACAAGATCCGTGAAGAACTGCAAGCAAAAGGCATGGTATTCACAGATCCAGCAGACAATGAGCAAGAGTGGATCAGCAAGGTTACTAAGTCAGTTTGGCCTAAGTTCTATTCAAGCATTGGTGGTAAAGACAAGCTAGACGACGTTCTTGAGTTACTAGGTAGAAAGTAACGATTAGATACGCCCTATCTGCTGTTCTCCGCTACTTAATCACCTAGCGATAGAACAGTGAGATAGGGCATTTACATGGCTTTACTCGTTGATCTGTTCTGTACCTGATCTTTTTAGGACCGTGAGCGACTGGTTGTCATGTGGAAATCAACATTGGAGGTTATATGTCAGTCGCTAAAACTATAAAAAAGCATCTTAACAACATTGAGGAATATACCTGTTGTCTGCTGCTCGCAAGCTTTGTCCTATTACTGTTCACACAAATCCTTACTCGTCAGCTCTTTGATTACTCCATCCCTTGGGGTGATGAAGTGGCGACTTACATGTTCGTTTGGTTTGCCTATCTAGGCGCTGTTGTGGCGGCCAAAATGTCGGCCCACAACCGAGTGAGCTTCCATTTCAAATTCTTCCCACCCATCGTGCAAACCGTGAGTGAAACCATCGCCGACTTCTTATGGTTATGTTTCAACGGTTACTTTGTTTACCTCAGCTACGATTTCGTGTTCAACAAAATGAACCTGTTTTGGAAGTCTCAGACGACAGGCATCCCAATGAAGTACTTCTACATGATTTTGCCTATCGCGTTTTCCTTGATGATGATTCGAATTATCTGGAACAACTACGAGCGTTTATTCAAGGGCGCGACAAACGAAGATCCGGAAGTGAAAGAACTGCGCAAAATGACGGCACAAAAATCGACGCAGTAGTCGTCACAGAGAATAGTCGTAATAGAGAGATGTAATAATGGAATCCTATTTAACTCTAATTTTATTTGGTGGCTTTTTAACCCTGTTAATCCTAGGTGCACCAATCACAGTTTCACTGGCCGGCGCTTCGATGGCGGCCTATATGTTGCTCGACAAAAATCCCATCGCTTTAGTACAAATTGCGTTTACCTCGGTGGGTAACTTCCCGTTAATGGCACTGCCAGCCTTTGTTCTTGCTGGTGCATTAATGGAGGCGGCGGGTATCTCCAAACGTCTGGTGGATATCGCAGAGAGTTTAGCCGGACCCGTGACGGGTGGCCTTGGCGCTGCAACCGTTATGGCGTGTTTATTCTTTGGTGCCATCTCAGGTTCAGGCCCTGCAACCACAGCCGCGGTAGGCATGTTAATGGTGCCTGCGATGGTTAAACGTGAATACGACAAGAGTTACGCATCGGCAGTAACGGCTGCATCGGGTGGCTTGGGTATTATCATCCCGCCTTCCATCCCCTTAGTTATTTTTGGCATTTCCGCCATGGGCTTGATGGCACCACCTGAAGCCATTGCTCAACACGGAGAATTCGCCTCTTTATCTATTCCAAAACTGTTTGTCGCAGGGGTTGTTCCAGGATTTATCATGGCGTCGACGCTAGTGATCACCAATTACGTGATTGCCAAGCGAGAGGGTTATAAAGGGCTGACTGAAACATGGTCATTTGGCGAAGTTAGGCACTCTTTACGCCGTGGTTTATGGTCGATATTGGCTCCGTTTCTGATTCTTGGTGGTATCTACAGCGGTATGTTTACACCGACAGAATCTGCGGTCGTTGCTATCTTCTATTCGTTGTTCGTTGGTGTGTTTATTCACCGAGAGCTATCGTTCAAAAGCACGCTCAAGTCTCTGTCGACAACAACCTGGATCACGGGTCGAGTGTTGTTGATTCTATTCGCCGCAACGGTTTTTGGACGCTTGTTAATAGAACAAAAAATCCCGGTTGTAGTGGCTGAGTCACTGCTCGGTTTTACCGACAATATGTACATGGTGTGGGCGTTGACGATCACCTTACTGCTGTTCATTGGCATGTTCATGGAAACCTTGGCTGCGATCATGATCATCGTGCCAGTGTTACTACCAATTATGTACATGCTTGGCGCCGATCCAACACACGTTGGGATCGTGGTGGTGTGTACGTTATCGATAGGTTTTGCTACACCTCCGCTCGGTGAAAATATCTTTGTCGCCTCGGGGATAGGCGGGGCCACGGTCGAACAGATCACCGCGAAGATCCATCCCTTTGTTCTTGCATCCGTAGTGGGCGTGTTCGTTATCGCTTTCTTCCCACAAATTACGCTTTGGCTACCGTCCTTAGTGGGCTATTAGGAGAAGTCACTATGAATATATCAAGAATTATCCTTATTGGTTGTGCCGTATTTGCAGTGATCAGTGGCATTGGATTACGTGCCGAGCATTCAGAAACAGCGAAAGAAAATGAGCCAGTCAATGTGCTCGAAATTTCAGAGCCACATGTGGTCAGCGACGCTGAAAGAAGAGCTAAAACCCTACTTGCGAAAGCGGTTATACATGTGCAAAAGGATGGCGATGAGAGCGTGAGTGACTTCATGAGCGACCCTGAATATATAGACGGTGAGCTTTATGTGTTTGCTTTAGGCATTGATGGCCAATTTCTCTCCAGTGGCGGCTCTTCAATGGTGCTGGTGGGTGACAGTGTGTTGGACACTCAAGATGTTTACGGCAATCCTTTTTTCAGAGAAATGATCACTAAAGCGGTACACAACGGTTTTGGTGAAGTTCAGTACCATTGGACTAACCCTACAGACCGCATGGGCGAGCCTAAAACGACCTTCTTTGAACGTGTGGGCGATGTGATTGTGGCAGTGGGTTACTACCCTGAACGCTCAAGTGCCGCAGAGGCTAAGCTATTATTGGCAAGAGCCATGACGGCGATAGTCGAATCAGAACAAGACAGTATTACTGAGTTCAATAATAGCGAAGGCAGCTTTGTTGAAGGGGACTTGTATGTGTTTGTGATGGACATGAGCTCTGGAAAGCTGCTCGCGCACGGTGTTTCTCCTGAACTTGTCGGGCGGTCACACCGCGAAATTCTAAGCCCAGACGATAAACCGATTCTTACTGAGATGTTGAATCTCGCCAAAGAAAATGGGCGTGGAGTTTACACCTATCGATGGCTGAATCCGCTGTCGAGCAAAGTCGAAACCAAGCATACCTACTACCGAGTGATCGACAATAAGTTGGTTGGGGTCGGTTATTACACAAAATCAAACAACACGTAAAAGTGTTTTTAGTGAGCCCTCAACCCAGTTAAATAAAGGGCTAGGGGCTCAAAATACGGGGGTGTGTAAAAAATCAATTTAGTAAAATTCACAGTGTGAAATTTTTGTTGTGAAATTGTTTCAAAAATACAAGTAGTATGAAATACATGGAAGCAACACAGTAAAGAACAATTTTGAAAAGGGTCAATCAGGATTTTTGACCAACATGAAATTCAAAGCCGTAAGAGGGAAAGACTATGAATATGCTGACACTAGACAAAACAGAACTTCACAGAAACCATTCAACATTTATTGCTGAAGCTGTCTTTGCCGTCGAAATGGTGAAAGCAGACAAGCAACTCGAAAAACAGAAAATGGCGAAACAGTTGCTTGATACTCTATTTCCTCTTGAGGCGGGTTCACACGAAGATGCGGTGAGCTACGAGATTGATTACCGACATGTTCAGGTTTACTTCAAAAACGGTGAGCACACCGGCCTAAAACGCGCTAAACACTTTGTGGCTTACACTGGTGATAAATCAAAGCCTTCAGCAATATTATTCCGTGACGAAAGCGGTACACACGTTGAAGTGACAATCGGTGCTCGTAAAGGTACTGGCCACTTGGAGTTGGTTGATATTCAAGATATTCAACTTGAGACATGCACTACGTTTGGCCAAACAGAGGCTAGTCGCTCTTCAGGAATCCGTCACTGGGTCAGCCTAGTGAAAGGCGATGAAAGCGGTCGACCGAATGCATTGAGCGAAGACAAAGAGTTCACAGCGAAGAATGGCGAAGACTACAACCTAGGGTTTTGCTACGCGATTTAATGTCGCCTCTCGATTTTATACAGCTTCTCGATCTAATACAGCGTCACGCACGATCCAATAGTGTTTCGCGATTGAACGCTAACTAACTGCCGCGCCACTGTAAGAAGTAGCGCCGCAATCGAGATACCGATTTCTCTTTTACCTTTGGTAACTTTCCCCGCCCCTATAGCGGGGCTTTTTTGTTAGAGCTATAAGTAAATTGGGTGGTTATTAAAATTATCTGTAGAAACTTTGAATGATATTTTACGGTGCATTATTTTAATTTAATATACTGTATTTAAAGGTTTTTATTTGTTTATTTTATTCTGTTTTTATTGCCTCAACTATCATGATTGACGGTGGTTTGGGTGACTATTGAGCGAAAACTCAGTCAAAATGCTTCGTGCTGTGCTATTATGCGCGTCCTGGGATTGAGCTAGTAAGTCCATTTATCACCTTGCTCGGTGGTTTTTATCACGTTTTATTTTTGTGAAATGGCGAGCCAATCAAGTAGTAGTTGGATATGGAGAGCGTCCTTATATTCGTTGATTCGGATATGCGAACATCATAATTTATGAGTTTTAAATCAAAAAAATACAGTATCGATTCTACTGACTATCAAGTTGGTCAAGATAACGTCAGTAAATGGGGCATGGATGTCCATAACACCGTCTTCGTAGCCTCAGTAGGCTTATCTCTTCTCTTCATCATCACTCTTCTTGCTCTTCCTCCTGCAGATGCTAAAGCTGCAATTGATTCTATTAAGGGTGCTGTTTTATCTAAGTTTGACTTCCTGTTTATGTGGGGAGCTAACATCATGCTAGCGTTTGCTGTTGTTCTTGCTTTTTCACCGTTGGGTAAAATCCGTTTAGGTGGTGAAGACGCGACGGCGGACTATTCAATGTCATCTTGGATTGCGATGTTATTCGCAGCAGGTATGGGTATTGGACTTATCTTCTGGGGTGTTGCAGAGCCAACTGCGTTCTTCACGAACTGGTTCGGAACGCCATTAGACGCAGAACCTTTCACAGCCGCTGGTCGTGAACTGGCGCTAGGCGCGACCGTATTCCACTGGGGTTTTCATGCATGGGCTATCTATGGCATGACGGCGCTTTGTCTGGCGTACTTTGTTTATAACAAAGGCTTACCGCTATCAATGCGTTCTGTGTTTTACCCAATTCTGGGTGAGCGTGTGTGGGGCAAAACCGGTGATGTAATCGATGTACTAACCGTACTGGTTACTCTGTTTGGTCTTGCGACTTCATTGGGCTTAGGTGGTACACAAGCAGCAAGTGGTATCAGTCACGTGTTCGGCTTGGAAAACAACATCTTCCTTCAGCAATCTATCATCGTTCTGATCATGGGCTTGGCGATCATCTCTGTTATGCGTGGCATGGACGGTGGTGTTAAGTTCCTAAGTAACCTGAACATGGTTATTGCATTCATATTCCTTGGTCTTATCGCTGTATTGAACTTCACAACTGTGCTTGATTCAATGGCAACGGCGGCAACGGGCTATGTGAAAAACATCGTAGCTTTGAGCCAAAGTTCGGGTCGTGAAGACACAACATGGCTGCATGGTTGGACTGTGTTCTACTGGGCATGGTGGGTAGCGTATGCACCTTTCTTTGGTATGTTCGTAGCGCGTATTTCTAAAGGCCGTACGGTTCGTGAATTCCTACTTTGCGTATTGATTATCCCAACATTGGTGACTTCAGCTTGGATGTCTATCTTCGGTGGCGTAGCTATCGAGCAAGTGATTAATCAGGTGGGGCAACTTGGCCTCGACCAAGGCATTACAGACGTATCTCTAAGCCTGTTCTACATGCTAGATGCTTACTCGTTCGGTAGCATTCTGTCTGTTCTCGCAGTCGCGCTGATCATCGTGTTCTTCGTTACAACGTTGGACTCAGGTTCTATCGTTATCGATGGCATGACGGCGGGTGGTAAATTAGAAGTGCCAGTGAAACAGAAAGTCGTTTGGGCGGTTATCTCAGGTGCTATCGCAATGGTGATGCTGTGGATTGGTGGTACTCAATCAATCCAAGCTCTGCAATCTATTACGATTATTGCAGCACTGCCGTTTACGATCATTCTTCTGATTGGTTGTGTGAGCTTGTTGAAAGGCCTACTGACAGAAGTCGGTAAAGGGCAAGAAACGGTTACTCCAGCAACTAAGTAAATCGTGAAATTAGTAAGTCGCTAGATCGGGATTTACTTTACTCAGCATGATTCAAAGCTCTCTTGTACTTGGTGCAAGAGAGCTTTTTTATGCCTAAGAAGAAATCAGAGACAAAATAAAAAAAGAGCCACAAGTGAATCATCACTTGTGGCTCTCTTAGTTCTTAGCTGATATTCGCCTACGCGTTCAGTTCGTACTGAATAACGTAGTCCAAAGCACCGACGACCGCAGCAACTTGAGCATCATTACACTCTTCGTCTGTTACTTTGTCACTGTCTGGGTAAACCTCTGTGGTCGTACCGTACTTACAGTCAGTCACGCCGCCACATAAGCCAAGCTTCTTCATTGGGTAGTTGATCACGCCGTGTTGAGTGACGTCTGAACCAATGATCTTGCCTTCGTCATCCGCAGGCGCAATGTGGGTTACTTTTTCCACTGAAGCGATGACAGCTGCTTGGAATTCAGGTTGAGGATTTTCAGTATCGCCCACCGTGTAGAAACCGTCTGGGATCATACCCTCGATGTACTCAATGCCATCACGAGCTGCGAGTGCAGGTCGGAATTCAGTTTCATCAGAGTCAGTCGTCTCATGCAGGTCAACGTGAACCAATACTTCTGGTAGAGACGCTACTAGAGCTCGTAGATTTGCTGATTCTTCAGCAGGCGTACCGTCATAGAAAGAACGGTTTGGATCAACAGCATTTGGGTTCCAGCGGTTGATTACTTCGTAACCCCAAGGGCTCACACAAGGTGCGACAACAATGTTGAAGTGCGCCGTGTATTTTTCTGCTTGAGTCGCAGCGAATTTGATCGCGCCATGCACACCACTGGTTTCGTAACCGTGAACACCACCAGTTACCAGAATCGTCGGCTTTGACTCGTCCCAGTTTTTGCTCTTGATAGCGAAGAGTGGGAAGCGAGCTTCGTCGTAGCTCAGCGCGCCGTATTGTTCGATGTCGAAGCGGTCTGCGAGTGCTTTAATCTTTGGTACAACTTCTTGCTGGTATTCACGCTTAACCGTTCGTTGAGCTAACCATGCTTCACGTTCTGCTTGTTGCCATTTTTGCCCTGGCTTACCAATCGGGTAGGTAGATTCACTTTTCATCTATACTTTTTCTTTTATGTTCGTGAAAGATTAAGACAGATTATTCCTGTCTAACAGAGACAGCAATAGAAAACACAACTTGTGACTTTATTTTTTACAGACTCATAACTTTGATGAGTGAATTGATGGTGTTACATTTTATTGATGGTTCAATTCTTTATAAAGAGACAACAAAATGGCTGGAGCAAGTTTACTAACACTGCTAGATGATATTGCAACTGTGTTGGATGATGTCGCGTTGATGTCTAAGGTGGCCGCTAAAAAAACCGCAGGCGTATTGGGTGACGATTTAGCCCTTAACGCTCAGCAGGTATCCGGTGTTTCTGCTGAAAGAGAAATTCCAGTGGTGTGGGCGGTCGCAAAAGGCTCATTTAAAAATAAGCTGATTTTGGTTCCGGCAGCACTATTGATTAGTGCATTCATTCCTTGGTTGATCATGCCACTACTGGTGATTGGTGGCCTGTTTCTTTGTTTTGAAGGGGCAGAGAAAATCTTAGAAAAGCTTTTTCCTCACGCTCATCAACACGAAGAGAAAGGTGAGGAAAGCAGCTCGGGCGAATCTGTTGAAGAGTATGAGAAGAGAAAGGTAGCAGGCGCAATTCGGACTGACTTTATCTTATCTGCGGAAATCATTGTAATTGCGCTGGGTACCGTAACGGGTACCAGTATCGTGATTCAGATTCTTGTGGTGAGTTTGATAGCGGTTGTGATGACGATTGGTGTTTATGGCTTAGTGGCAGGGATCGTGAAGCTAGACGATTTAGGCTTCTATCTTCAACGCACATCGAATGGGAGTGCCATTAAAACCAGATTAGGCAATGGGTTAGTCGCATTTGCACCCAAGCTAATGAAGATGCTTGCGGTTGTCGGTACGGCGGCGATGTTCTTGGTTGGCGGCGGTATTGTGGTACACAACGTGCCTGCAATTCATCACTTAATTGAACCGATCATTATGGACTTCAGTGGACATACGATTGCGACTGCGGTGGTACCAACGTTATTAAATGGTGTGATTGGGGTTTTAGCTGGATTGATTGTCGTTGCGATTTGGACTGCTATTGGAAAAATTCGCGGCAAGTAATCGTTAAATTACTTCTTTGAATAAGACCGTTTTTGATCGAAACAAAAAAGGGTCACCATAATTATTATGGTGACCCTTTTCGCTAAATGGAGGGTGTTTATTTAACAGCCCAAGCGCTTATTTTACTGACCAAGCAATCGTCTCGCCGCCACGGATTGGCACAACGATGTCTGAACCGAAAGGCATTGTTTCAGCAACATTCCACTCTTCTTTAACGAGCGTGATTGTGTCTGAGTTACGTGGCATACCGTAGAAGTCTGGGCCATTGTGGCTCGCGAATGCTTCTAGGTTCTCAATCTTGCCTTCTAAATCGAATACTTCAGCGTACAGTTCAACCGCAGCGTGCGCTGTGTAAGAACCTGCACAACCACATGCTGACTCTTTTGCGCCTTTCGCATGTGGTGCAGAATCTGTGCCTAAGAAGAACTTCTTGCTACCGCTTGTTGCTGCTTCAATAAGTGCTAACTGGTGTGTGTTGCGCTTAAGAATAGGTAGGCAGTAGAAATGTGGCTTAATGCCGCCAACCAACATGTGGTTGCGGTTATAAAGCAAGTGGTGAGCTGTAATAGTTGCTGCTACGTTCTCGTTAGCGTTCTTAACGAAAGTCGCTGCATCTGCCGTCGTGATGTGCTCTAGAACGATCTTCAGGTTAGGGAAGTCGTTAACAATCGGTGCTAGAACTGTGTCTAGGAACTCTTTTTCACGGTCAAAGATATCAACATCGTGAGCCGTTACTTCACCGTGTACCAGCAGCAACATGCCCACTTCTTGCATTGCTTCAAGTACGTGGTAAATCTTTTGAGCTGAGGTTACGCCTGAATCAGAGTTAGTCGTCGCGCCAGCAGGGTATAGCTTCGCCGCTACAACAGCGCCAGATTCTTTCGCTTTACGAATTTCATCAGGTGTTGTGTTGTCTGTCAGGTAAAGTGCCATTAGAGGCTGGAATTGTTCACTTGGCTGCTCTGCCATGATGCGTTCACGGTAAGCAAGAGCCATTTCGGTATCGGTTACCGGTGGGATGGTATTTGGCATGATTAACGCTCGACCATTGTAACGGCTGATATCGCGAACTGTATCTTTTAATACTTCGCCATCGCGTAGATGAACGTGCCAGTCGTCAGGACGAGTAATCGTAAGTTGTGTCATTGAAGGCTCCCACCATTTGAAGTGTTATGTAGTTGGAGCCTAAACTCAGCGAAATCTGTGAAAGCAATCGCTTACGTTTAGGCGACAGGATGATAGTGGAAAAGCACTTTCATTTCATCCTATTTTTAACTCTTCAGGGCTAGGAGCTTGTTTCTATGGGTATTTTATTCGGTATTTATTTGTTAAGAAGGGTTAACGGGTGGCTACCCACAGACCATGAATCATTCCTGGAACCCAGAAGAAGAAAGTAAGAATGATATTAATCACCAGATCTTTCCCGGCGCCACGAGCGAAGAACACGCCAACAGGCGGAAGCAGTACACATAAAATGATAATGACGAGTTTGTTCATGATAAATCCTTTTTATTCAATGAAGGTTCAATTCGATAACCGTGTTCAAATTATAGAACGTATGGAGAAAGTTAATGCATTGGTGTGTTTATGTATATAAGACAGTCGTTTAAACATCTCAAGATATTAGCTTAGTATCAAGTGTTTAATGCCTGCCAGTTTATCTATTTATAACCATTTGTTAGCATTGGGACAAACAACAAAACATTGGAATCGTTATGTCGCAGTCACCTTTGGATCAAAAGGCTTTGGATCGAGAGCTTTCAGGTCAACAGCCCTCCTTATCTCAAATTAATGTGTTTCCGGTTAAATCAGTGGGCGGGATCGCACTCTCTTCTGCTTGGGTCGAAAAACAAGGTCTTACTTTCGACAGACGTTTTATGTTGGCACTGGCTGACGGTTCGATGATCACGGCGCGTAAGTATCCGAAAATGGTTAAGGTATCTTCAAGCTTGCAACCAGACGGTTTGATCTTTACTTACGAAGGTAAAGAACCGCTGCGTTTAAAATACGCGAACTTCAAGATGCAAGAAGCGCCAGCAACGGTTTGGAAGGACAGTTTCACTGCTTATACCACCAATGATGAAGCCGATGATTGGTTCAGCGATGTGTTGGGTGTTCGCGTTGAGTTATTGTTCTCTGGTGAGCAGTCGAATCGTGTTCGTGAAAAGCTTGGCCAGAATGTCAGTTTCGCTGATGGCTACCCAATGTTGGTGATCAGCCAAGCATCGCTAGATGAACTTAATCGCCGCAGCCCTGAAGTCCATTCAATGGACCAGTTCCGCACTAACTTTGTGGTTTCTAATACAGAAGCCTTTGCTGAAGACAGCTGGAAGCGTATTCGTATTGGCGAGGTTGAATTCGAAGCGGTAAAGCCTTGTGAGCGTTGTATTCTTACGACAGTGGATGTTGAGCGTGGCGAATTTAGAGCAACAAAAGAACCGCTTAACACCTTCTCTACATTCCGTGCCAATGAGCGCGGTGGCGTTTTCTTTGGTCAGAATCTTGTGGCTAAAAATGAAGGTTTAGTCAAAGCCGGTGATGTGGTTGAAGTGCTCGAAACCAAAGAGAAAGAACACTATGAAGACACTTGGGTTGAGTCGTTGCACTTAACGTGTGTTGAGCGCGAAGAGATCGCTCGTGACTTCACAACCTTTTGGTTAGAACCTGCGAAAGAGAACCACTCACTACCAAGTTACCAGCCTGGGCAACATCTACCGATTGAGATGGTGATCAATGGCGAGAAGGTTTCTCGTCGTTACACGTTATCTTCTAGCCCTTCACGAGCGGGTCGTTTAGCGATTTCAGTGAAACGAGTGGACGATGGCCAAATCTCTAACTGGTTGAATGACCATTTCCAAGTGGGCGATACGCTAGTTGCTCAAAACCCAGATGGTGCATTCTACTTAGAAGCAAACCCAACTCACCCGTTACTGCTGTTGTCTGCAGGCAGCGGCATTACGCCAATGTTGTCGATGCTTCGTTACTTGGCAGACCATGGTCAGATCGATGATGTGGTTTTCTATCATCAATGCAGCAGTGAAGAAGACATTCCTTATCAAGCTGAGATTGATAAGATTGCCAGTGAGCATAAGGGTCTTCGTGTGATCTATTCGTTAAGCCAACCAACCAAAGAGTGGGATGGTTTATCTGGGCGTCTAAGTGTGTCGCATGTCGCGAAAATTGAAGAGCTACACAAACGCCAAGCATTCGTGTGTGGCCCTGACGGCTTTATGGATAACGCTAAGAAATTGCTGATTCAAATGGGACTAAACCCTCAGCATTACCATCAAGAAGCATTTGGCGTGGCTCAGTCGACCGAGGAAGCTGTGAAGCAACTGCAATTGAGTGTGAATGGCTACTTGTTCGAAGGTAATAATCAGTCAACTTTGCTAGAGCAAGCAGAGTCGGCGGGTGTGTCTATTGCTTCAAGTTGTCGTGCGGGTTTCTGTGGCGCTTGTAAAGTGACCCTTGAGTCAGGGCAAGTTCATCAGCCTGATGTACCAGCGTTACAAGATCATGAGCGTAACATGGGGCAGATACTGGCGTGTTGCAGTGTTCCGCAAACGGATATAGAAGTTGTGGATTAACGACTCGTTAGATCATTAAGAAAAGTGCATCAAATAGAAAAGGCCGGAAGCTCATTGAAATGAACGTCCGGCCTTTTTGATTCGGAGATTAATTCAAAAAATTAATCGTAAATCGTTGGGATTGGTTGACGCTTGTGCTGTGTTGCTTTGTAGATGCCAACTAAGCGATCTGATACATCTTGAGGGACTTCTTTGCCTTCAAGGAAATCATCAATCTGATCGTAAGAAAGGTTCAAGGCTGCTTCATCGGCTTTCTGTGGATCAAGCTCTTCTAGATCGGCAGTAGGAACTTTCTTAACAAGTTGCTCTGGAGCGCCCAGCGTTGCTGCAAGCTCACGAACTTGGCGTTTGTTCAAACCAAACAGTGGTGCTAAATCACATGCGCCGTCACCGTGCTTAGTGTAGAAGCCAGTGATGTTTTCCGCTGAATGGTCAGTACCAATCACAAGGCCGCCAACGTAACCCGCAATTTCGTATTGTGCGATCATGCGAGCACGGGCTTTTACATTACCTTTCACAAAGTCGATTTTCGCAGAATTTGTTGGTAGTAAGCCTGTACCTTCTAAAGCTACGTGAGAGGCTGCGTGAAGCCCATCAACACCCGCTTTAATGTTTACAGAAACGGATTGAGAAGGCTGGATGAAAGAGAGAGCAAGTTGTGCTTCGTCTTCATCTTTTTGCTCGCCGTATGGTAGGCGAACCGCGATGAATTGATACTCATTGCTGCCAGAGTTTTCATTCAGGCTGTCGATTGCCATTTGTGCTAAACGTCCACAGGTCGTTGAGTCTACACCGCCACTGATACCAAGGATCAGAGACTTGCAACCCGACTGCTGAAGTTTCGTTTTAATAAAGTCCACACGACGAGTCACTTCGAAGTGAGGGTCAATTGAAGGTAGTACGCGCATTTCGTCACGAATTAACTGTTCCATTCGTATTCCTTTCCTGCAAGCAAATTAAAAATCTAGTGTTATCATACATAAATCATCCGATTTAAAAACCTCTTTGCACAAGCTTAGAAAGAGAAGGCAGTAATAAATAATGGAAAAAATAGCCATTTTCGGTAGTGCGTTTAATCCACCGAGCTTAGGGCATAAAAGTGTGATTGATTCGTTGGCTCACTTTGACAAAATTCTTCTAGTTCCAAGTATTGCCCATGCTTGGGGAAAAGAGATGCTAGACTTTGATACGAGATGTCAGTTAGTTAGCGCATTTATCAGTGATCTTTCACTGGATCAAGTTGAGCTATCATTGATTGAAAAGAGCTTGTTTACTCCCGGTGAAAGCGTGACAACTTATGCTGTGCTCAGTGAGCTGCAAAAGTTACATCGTGACGCGGAACTCACGTTCGTTATTGGGCCTGACAACTTCTTTAAGTTCTCATCTTTCTATAAATCAGATGAGATTACCGAGCGATGGTCTGTAATGGCTTGCCCTGAAAAAGTCAAAATCCGCAGTACAGATATTCGTAATGCGTTGATAAGTGGAAGCGATGTTGCAAAACTGAGTACAAAGTCAGTTACAAAGATGTTGCAAGATAGTGGACTGTATCAGATAATGTGAGTTCACTAATTAAGAGGTCAGAGGACTATGCTAAAGAGCGCGATACCAGCGACGTTGATCATGGCAGCATGCAGTATGCCTGCGCACGCTGATTGTGATTTTTTTAGCTTAGATTCAATCATGCTGACTTCTGATGATGAAAACAGCTGCTTAGACTTCTCTTCGAGTATTGAGTCTTTTGGCCAACGTATGATGGAAATCAGTGGACTAAGTGACGAAGAGCCTGAAGCGCCAGACTATTGGTCTGACTGGGTTATTCAAAGTAAAGACACGCCATTGTTAACGCAAAGCCTTGAGTCGAACTATGTTGGTTTGGGGATGTGGTTTCCAGAAGATCTTGAAGATGAGCAGTACGATATGTCTACAGAAGAGTGGTTGATGAATCACGGCCTTCAACTGAGTATTGGCTTTGGTGAGAAAGTTGACGGGCAACCTCGTATGCGCTTTGACTACCGTTGGCATGATTCACGAGACGCAGACCTTATGATGCAGGTCGAGCTACCTTTCTAGATAAAAGTACCCTTTTAGGTAAAGTATCTTTTTAGGTACATTAGCTCTGAGCTAAGAAGCGATAAGAATATAGAAAAGCCGCAAAAACTGAGTTTTTGCGGCTTTTTGGTATCTGGTGTTTTGTCGTTTAATTTAGATGTTTGGTTTACAAACTGACTGAAGAGGGGATTTAACTCTCTCAGCAACTCAGCAACTCAGCAACTTAGCGAGTGAAGAACAGTCAAGTGAGCAGAGAGCAGGTGTTCGATACTCTTGCCTATAGGTCTTCACCAAACACGAGCATGCACAGCTGTTCGAACTCTTCTTCTTTTCCAGAGAACAAATCATCAATCACAAGCGTACGCTTTTGACCTGATTGCATACGCTTCTTCGCTTCACGCATGACCATCACCAAGGTGTGTTCTTGTGGCAGATTCGAATCATCAATGTTCCACTGATTGAATCGCTGAGATAGGGCACTTTCACAAAGCAGAGGTTTAAACGCCAGTACTTCTTGTTTGAGCACAGACAGCATGTCTTTAAATGCTTGCTCAGTATTGTTGGCATTGGTCGCGCGAGCTTTGGTGAGTTCTAGTTTCTCTAATAGCGCCAATGACAGGTTAGTTTGCGTGATGTAACCCGCTTGTCTTGGGAACGAGTCGGTCAGACGAACGGAAAAATCGACACGATTCACCTGTGTATTTGGAAAGTAGGTCAGTGAGGTTAAGCAGTCATAAGGAACCCAAATGCTCTGTCCAGGTTCAACGGCATATTCTTGTTTACCTAGCTTTATCAAAACCAAACCACTCTGAACCGATACAAGGCTATGTTTTAGTACTTTCTTGCGTGGTGTGATCACCAAGTGTGAAAAGTAAGCCGATGTATATTCAATCGCGAAGTTCATAGATAGTACCTTAGTTTTGGGACGTCAAGATTACCGCTAATCTTAAAGAATGCCAACAATAACAGGGGAATTTCAATCTTTCTGGTCTGACCTTGTCAAAAGTATGGGTTCTGTAGCTGCGGGAAGTCAAAACAACGCGTAGAATAAGCCAGCTATTTATTATATGAATTAAAAAATGACCTCTCCGATCGATCCATATGTTGATATTCGCCCTTACGGCGATGATGAAATTCCAGCGGCACTAAACCGCCTTATTAATGATGAAGAATTTATCAGTGCGATTCTGCACTATCGTTTTTCAAACCATGCGTCTTGGTTTAAAGCATTAATGAGCCCTATCTTGCGCGTTTACTTGAAAATGAAATGGAGCAAGCTCACCAGCGTTGAGTCCATTCAGATTGAAGTTAAGAAGTACTTGCGAGATACGTTAGCGAAAACCACTAATGGTGTGACATACACAGGTGTGGAGTCTCTAGACGCTAACCAAGCTTACCTGTTTATTTCAAATCACCGCGATATTGCTATGGATCCGGCGTTAGTTAACTACGCATTGCATCACAACAATCACCAAACCTGCCGCATTGCAATTGGTGACAACTTGTTGAAGAAACCATGTGCGACTGAACTGATGCGCCTTAATAAGAGCTTCATCGTAAAGCGTTCTTTGAAAGGACCACGTGAAATGATGAAAGCGCTTGGCCAGCTCTCTTCGTACATCAAGCACTCTTTGGATACGGGTAATTCAATCTGGATCGCTCAAAAAGAAGGTCGTGCAAAAGACGGTAACGATTTTACCGAGCCAGCAATCTTGAAGATGTTCCATGTTGAAGGGCGTAAGCAAAAAATTGCATTCCCTGAATACGTGAAATCATTGAAGATCGTTCCTGTGTCCATTTCATACGAAAACGACCCATGTGACATTGCTAAAGCGATTGAGCTTTTTGAAAAAGACGTAAACGGCAGTTACGAAAAAGGTGAGTTTGAAGATATCGAAAGTATCATTCAAGGTATCATCGGTAATAAAGGACGCGTGCATGTTGGTTTTGGTCAGGTTATCGATCAAGATTTCGATACTCCAGAAGCTCTTGCTCAAGAGATCGACCGCCAGATCCATGAAAACTACAAACTGTTCCCAGTCAACTTGTTGGCTGCTGAGAAAGAAGACGAGTCTATTACAGACGTCGTTAAGAAAGAGTTTGAAGAAAAGCTGTCAGGCCTACCTCAAGGTGCTCGTCAGTACTTGATTGATAGCTATGCGAACCCAGTGAAGAACATTGGTTAGGTCGCCGTTGCTTAATAAGCAAAATGGTTAGCTCGCCGTTGCCTAGTAAGTAAAATAGCTAGTAAGCATAAAGGCTAGGCTAGTGAGCTTATTAGTTGGTGGGCATAGTCGCTAACCAACAAGAGATTGAATTGAAAAAGGAGCCTTAGGCTCCTTTTTTGTATCAGCGAGCAACCGCGCCACCGAGATCTAAGTTGGTTGGCCAAGTGGTAATCGTGTTACCACCTAGGTAGATGTTTCCTTTCACTGTCATCGTATCGGGGAATGCAGTAATCGCAGAACCGCCTATATATAAGTCTCCATCAATGACTATTCCATTCGGGAGTTCCGTCAAAGGAGTGCGAATCACGCTAAGGTCGCCTTTCACTCGCAAACCGTTGGGTAATCTTTGTAATGGCGTATCGGTAAGGTTAATAAAGCCACCGACCCTGACGCCTCTCGGCCAACTGGTGATTTGGCTGCCAATCAAGTCGACATAGCCTTTAATCTTCACTCCCGAAGGAACACGGGCGAGTTGGCTGTTACCGCCTTTAAGGCTGCCATTTACTTCTAACCCTTTGGGTAGGCGTGTTATCGCGGTATTTTCTATATTGAGGTTGCCATCGACCACTAAACCCGTCGGAAGCGACGTGTAAGGCTTATTTCGTAAATATAAGTTTCCGTAATTATCGAGATGGTTCAATATTTGATACTGATCGAGTGGTTCTGCGGTCACATTTGTTATGGTTAAAGAACCAATAATAAGTGCAATTATTCGGAGCATAACAAGCTTCTTATTACGATAGACCTTAACACTATAATGAAAAAATTATTCTCGCATAGTGTTTTACTCATTTGTTGGTAGGTAAAAAGGAATAGCGCACAATGAAAGGTGAATCTGTGATTGAAATAAAGCGTCAAATTCTAAAAGGTTTTGTGATTTTAACTTCTGTGTTTTGTTCAGTATCAGCGAATGCTAATAAAATAATATCTACGCCTGCTAAGGCTGCAGTTGTCGTCACTCAGAGTGGTTCACAGCAACGAGTTTGTTATTATGATGATAAGGCATATAGCCTAGGTGCCGTCGTAGAAGTTTCTGGTGTGTTGATTCGATGTGCTGCCGAAAATGATTTTGAGACCAATGGTGCTCTGGGGTGGATTGAAATTATAAAAAAAGACGAGAAATAAACTCGTCTTTTAGTAATATGAATATTAGTGCTTAAATTAACGCGCTAGAGAGCGAGTCTTAAGTTCGAAAATAATCTTCTCAGCACTTACTTCAAATTTAAAGCGAGCATGTAATTCAGTGCTCTCTTCTGTCATCTCTGACGCTTCAAACTCGACGTCACCAGACACTTGCTTCGCTAGCTCAACGTACTTAGCAAACTCAGCTTCAATAAGGGCTTTAGAATTACCGTAAACCGTTACCTCAGCAACCTCATCGCCTTCTTTGATGATGAAGCCGATTTCACCTGCGCAACCGCAAGCCTCACATACATCATTGTTATTAACATCTTGGCTCATAAATAATCCTCTTACAAAGTCTGAGGTTATTCTAACGAGCAATTTGATCTGTATCTACAAAAATTAAAATCTTTGAACTAATTTACACTGGTATGCTATGTTGTTTGTATAGAGATAAAATTAATACGAACTTTCGCGGCGCGAAATATCTATGTGATCTTGATCATGTTTTTCTGAAGATTAATGTTATTAATTTGTCAGAATATCATTCACTTAGTTGCGTCAGGAATGATTTTATAAGACTATCTATCGCTTGATAGGTATTTATACAATGAATTTTTCGTTGGGTATTTCATATTCTAAGTAGTTATTTAAAATTACCGACTTAGGATCGTAAGGTGGTTATTCGAAGAGTAATTAGACGAAGCGTCCAGAGAGGCGTCACTGTAGAATTATTCGTACATAGTATTTGTGTGAATGTAGTTATAAATACTTGCGATAAAACACCTTGCTCACATAATGCTGATAACGATTTGCATTCTTACTTCATTTGACTGAGTTAGATGGATTTACAAAGAGAAGAGCCTGAATATGCCAAAGCGTAGTAAAGAAGATACAGAAATCACTATCCAGAAAATCATGGATGCCGTTGTAGACCAGCTATTAAGACTGGGTTACGACAAGATGTCATACACGACGTTGAGTCAGCAAACGGGCGTTTCTCGTACAGGTATAAGCCACCACTTTCCGAAGAAAACAGACTTCACAGCAGCTCTAGACGGTCGAATTTTTAAGATGTTCATGGAACACATTGATTTCGAAAACGGTCTTGATGCATTCTCTGCTAGCTGGGTTACAGCACTTGAAGACGCTGAATTCCTAGCAATCTTACGTTTACTTTTCCATCATATCGTTACTGCTGAAAGCGCACATGAGTTCGCAGCAAATGGTATTGATCGTCTATACAAACTGACTGAAACTCAGTTTGGTGATACTAGCGGTAAAGAACTAGAGTGGTTGATTGGTAAATCATTGATTCGTATGAGCCAATAATCAACACACAATGAAAGAAGCTCCTGAGGGAGCTTTTTTTGTGCCTGTCGTTTCCTTCTCCTACTCTTTTTATCTCGTTCTCACATCGCTGTCGCCATCTTACTTTCGTTCTGAAGGTACTTATTTCCTTTCTTTTTAAATGCTTACGTTCACGTCTCACATTTCCATCTCATAGCTAAAAGTTAAGTCACACTAACTGATAATGTTCATTTCTAGAGCCTCAAACGCTCGGAGTGAGATGTTTTTGGGCTCATTGCTATGGTTGGTGGGAAAATTGAGTTTAAGGCGAGAGGGAGGCTATGAGCCAATAAAAAGCCTCGAATAAATCGAGGCTTAGAATGACGTTATTGTTATTAAGAACGAATACTCAAAATGAGTCGGTCTTTAATCGGACTTATTGTGCGGGATGAACCTGAGGGAAGCTCATGGTTGGGTGTTTTTCTACGATGCTTCTGTAACCATAGACATCCTCAATCATCTCAGGCTTGAGTGCTTCCCAAGGGCTACCATCGCAAACCAAGTTACCGTCTTTTAGTACCACCAATCGGTCGGAGAATTGAGCGGCTAGGTTTAAGTCATGCAATACCACGATAACGGCTGCATTGTGGTTGTCGGCTAACTCTCTCGCGATTTTCAAGGTGTTGTGCTGGTGGGCGAGATCCAGTGCTGACGTTGGTTCATCGAGCATCAAGATACATTGGTCACCAGAGTAATGAAGCTGCGTTAGTACTCGCGCCAAGTGAACACGCTGTTTTTCACCGCCAGATAGCGAAGGGTAGAGCCTTTCACTTAAGTGTGTCACATCAGCAACATCCATTTTTTGACTCGCGATGTTGGTGAGATTCTTGTTGGACTCTTGCAGAGGAATACCACCAAGCTCGACAACTTCATGTGCCAAAAACGGGAAGGTTAAAGTGCTGTGCTGAGGTAGCATGGCCAAGTGCTTTGCCAGCTTTTGAGAAGGCCATTTGTCTTTAGTGTGTCCAAAGTATTGGATATCACCCTTGCTCGAAATCTCTTGGCATAACGCTTTAAGCAGCGTGCTTTTCCCTGCTCCATTTGGCCCAAGCAGTGTGGTTACCTTTCCTGCTTCAATCTCAATAGAAACACCATCTAATATCACTTTACTACCGAACTTCACTTCGATGTCGGTCGCTTTTAACGCTGAAGGAAACATTAAAGGATTCTCCCTTTCTGTTGAAATAGTAGATACAAGAAGAATGGAGCGCCGATGATTGCAGTGACAATACCTACTGGTAGTTCTGCAGGTGCAAGTACCACGCGTGAAAACATGTCTGCAGCGGTTAATAGTAATGCACCTAACACTGCTGATAGGGGCAAGAGAATACGGTGATCTGGGCCAGCTAACATGCGACCCAAATGAGGGATAACAAGGCCGATGAAGCCGATCATGCCAGATAGGCTAACCGTGACGCCAACGCCAGCAGCAGTCAGTAGAATCAATCTACGCTTTAGCTTCTGTACTGGGATACCAAGATGCTGCGCTTCTGATTCGCCAAGTAACAAGGCATTCAGTGACATTGCTTGACGGTAGAAAACGATAAATAGTGCGCCGAGAGTGACTGCCGCAAGCAAAATACCTGACCATTTCGCGCCCGCTAATGAACCCATTGACCACAACGAAAGATCACGCAGCATTTGGTCATCAGCAATGAAGTTCAAGAAGCCAATACCTGCGCCTGATAGTGCGCTGATCGCCACACCTGCTAACAACATGATAGTGACTGAAGTACCGAATTTTCCCGTACCTAGCTTATAAACCAGTAGCGTGGTTAAGGCTCCGCCTAAAAAGGCAAATATAGGTACAGCTGCAAAGTTCATGAAAGCGGGGTATTGCAGTGAAAGCTCAGAGAAAAGCACGATGGCTAATGCGGCACCCAATGAGGCTCCGGCAGACACGCCGATGATTCCTGGCTCGGCAAGTGGGTTTCGAAATAAGCCCTGCATGACCGCACCACACAAAGCGAGAATCGCGCCGATTAGCATGCACAATATCGTTCGGGGTAAGCGAATCTCTTGAATCACCAAGTTGATGTGAGGTGCTAAGTCATTATTTGGTTGGAGTAGGCTGGCTGCGCTGTCAGCCAAGCTAATGTTCATTGGCCCAACAGTGATCGAGTACAGCGCGACGAAGACTAGGGTAGCGCCTAGACCTAACATCGATGTTTTCAGTGGGACGGATCGTAGCAACATAAAGGGCCTCAATGTCTATTACCCGCTTCAATCCTCATCACCAGCTCTGCGAAAAGCGAGGCGGTGATGAGGGTTGAGCAAGCAACAGTAAAAATAGGGTAGTTGAGTTATAGCGGGTAGATAAGTTATAGCGGATAGATAAGTGCGTTTAATCGCTTCGCTTCTGAAAGGCTTTCCAGGCCAAGCCCTCCGACTAAAGCGCTGCCTTTCACGGTAATGATTTGCTTGTTCATGCCTGCTGGGGTTGCCGCTAACATAGGTAACGATTTAAGAATGGCATCAGCGCCGCCCATTTTCTGGTAGCTACGGCCGCTCACCAATATGACATCAGGCTGCATTTCAACGAGTGATTCCATCGACAGTGGTTTGTAAGACGTCAGGCTTTTAGCCGCAGGGTTTACACCGCCAGCCAGTTCAATGATCGCGTTCGGCGATGTTTCACCGCCAGCAACGTTCGCAGGACGACCTTCATGCAGCAATAGGAACAAAACTTTCTTTGCTTCGTTGCTTGGTACTTGATTCGCTTTTAGTGCCTCAATCTTTTGATTAACTTCGGCTTTAACTTGCTGTGAGTGATCTTCGGTATGGGTGATCTTTGCGATTTGGTCGATACGCTTTAACAACCCTTCAACGTTCGCTTCGGTGTTCACGATCTCGACATCGATACCCACAGACTTCAATTGAGAAATGGCGTTGTCTGGCCCCATCTCATCAGAGCCGATGAGTGTCGTTGGTTCTAAGGCAATCAAGCCTTCAGCAGACAAGTTTCTGTGGTAACCAATCTTCGGCAGATTCTCTGATTGAGGGAAGTGGCTGGTCACATCAATTGCCACTAACTGTTCTTCAGCGCCTAATGCCAAGACCAATTCAGTAACGGCACTGCCTGCACTTATGATTCGAGGTTGTTCAGCGTCGTTGGCCATTGCCGTTGGCGCGGTCAGAGCCAAGCTCATCGCAGCGATTGAGATTAAATGCTTGTTGGTCTTTAATTTGTTGAACACGTTTAAGTCTTTCATAATAATTTCTTTATATTATCTATTTGTTTCGCGAAGATTCTCAGTGAGCAGTCCGTTCGCATTGTGAGTTCGAATCTATAGAGAGGTTGAGCTCTGGTTATTTGGTTTTAGTAACTAGAGCTTAACCTCATGAAAATTAAGTATTGTTTTAGCCATCTTCGGTGAGCAATTGGGTTGCAGGTATTCCATTTTCTTGCAGGAACGACAGCAACTTCACTAGGTTCTCAACGTTGGCTGCTTTATCTGCGCCAATGATGATCGGCTTTTTATCCGCTGAACCTGTCTCTTCGAGTAATGCAATTTTGAAGTTTTCCCAGTCGATGTACTCTCTGCCGTTAATCGCCCAGTAAGGTTCGTGGTCCAAAATATTGACGCTAATCGAATCTTTATGAACTTCAGAAACGTTCTTAATATCAGAGCTTGGGAGCTCTACTTCTAACGATTCCAACTTCACCGAAGCGGTAAGCAGCAGGAAAACCATCACGATAAAAATGATGTCGAGCAGCGGTGTTAAATCTGGCGCTAAACTTTGTGTTTGAGATGAGTGAGGCGTTTTGATCATGCTTGACTCACATCACCAACAGCGACTTTATTGACTGATGAGCCTTTAGTCTCGTCAGAGTGATTGGTTTGAATCGACATACCTTCTAGCCACACATTCACATAGTTCAGAGTATGTTCTAACTGAGCCAGTACTCGGTCGGCCCATAGCCCAAGTATTTGAGCGCCTGAGATCGCAGGAAGCGCAATCATCAAGCCTGCAGCTGTGGTTCTCATTGCCAAGCCTAATCCGTCGGCTAGATCGTTCGGTGTAATACTGCCGGTTGTAGCCGCAACCCCTTTGAACATCTCGATAAGTCCAAGTACCGTACCAAGCAGGCCAATGAGCGGGCTGATCACGCCGATTAAACCAAGCAGTCTCAATCCAGCATGAAGCTGGTGGCGTTTTTCTTGTAGCCAGATCCCGGCAGCATCTTCACGTAGCCCTTTCGAAAAAGAGTGGTGAGCAAGCAACATCGACACGCCCTTGTACAGTAGCGGTCGTTTACCAGAAATAGATTGTGCTAATGCTTCGATCTCTTTGCTATTGGTTGGTGAGATCTGGTTGAGCTCGCGACGAATGGCGCGTTTGCCAACACCAATGCTTAACATCACTTGGAAGACACGTTCAGCGATGATCATTGCTGTTAGTGCAGAACAGATGAGAAGAGGCCAAGTCATTAAGCCAAGTTGATCTTGTAAGTAACTGATTTGTTGCATGATTAGTCCAACCTAAAACGAACAGGTATTTGTACACGGTGAGCAATCGCTCGACCATTGACAGTGTGAGGTGAGAATTTCCATTGTTTAATGGCGTCTAAAGCGGCGTTGTCGAGCATTAGTGCGCCTGATGAATTTACTAATGCTTGTTTAATTTGTTTGCCCTCAGCGTCTAACCAGACCTCATAAGTTGCGACACCTTCAACGCCACGACGTCTAGCTTGGCGTGGGTAATTTGGTGGTGTGGGGCGTGAAGAAAAAGAGGGCTTAGTGACTAATACGGGCTCTTGGTTTGATACGCCTTGGTTTACTTCCTGAGGTTGATTGGCAGACTCGTCCATATTCTTATCGACTTTCTTGTCGGCCAGCTTTTCTGGTTGAGGCGTTGGTTTGGACTTTGGTTCTGGGCGTTCTTTTTTAACGACCTTTTTCTCAGTCTTTGGTTTCTTTTGAATCGGCTTCTTTTCAACAACCTTTTTCTCTACTTTCTTGGGCTGAGGCTTATTGGTGATCGCTTTTTTCTTCGGTGTCGGTTTGGCTTGTTTTGGTTCGACTGCCTTAGGTTCGACAGGTTTAGGTTCAGCTTGTGAGACCGTTTCTTTGATTGGTTCTGGTTCAACCGGCTCTGTGATGGTTTTTTGTTGAGCCGGGGAAGGCGTGTTCTTAGGCGTGAAGTTGATCGAGACCGTGTTCGATTGGCTACCTGCAGGCATCGCAAATACTTTGGATTCTTGAGCGACAAACAATAGCGCCGCATGAATCACTAACGATGCACCGCCTGCAATAACATATCTAGGAACGTTCACTTTCAATCCTTTACCAAATCTAAAATCTGTACCGGATTATTGCTCAGAATCTAAATAAGATCAATTATCAATTGCATTATCATTTGCGTCTATTTATGATTCTCTCAGTTTTAGCGAATAGTCTTCCAGACTTTGCTATGTAAGTGTTTAGAGAGATTATATGAGTCTTGATATTTATAAATTTGACGAATCAATTCTGGGTGTTTCTAGCCCAGATCCGCTTCGTTTTGCGTTTGCGAAAAAGCATTCTGCACATGCCGGAGGAAGTTCAATTCCGGTCGACCCGAGCAAGAAGTTGGAGCTCTTTGATGAACTGATGTTAAGCGAAGGGAAGAAACAGGATAAGCGTTGCTTGTATATCCATATTCCTTTCTGCCGTGTGCGTTGCACGTTCTGTAACTTTTTCCAAAACGCCGCGAGCCGTAAATTAGTCGATGAGTATTTCGATGCATTGATGGTTGAGTTGAAGCAAAAAGCCAAAACTCCTTGGGCTCAGTCTGGATTATTTCACGCCGTCTACATTGGTGGTGGAACACCTACTGACTTGTCTCCTCAACAAGTCGAACAGTTAGGCAAGGCTATTCGCCAATATTTCCCACTGGCAAACGATGTAGAAATGACCTTGGAAGGGCGCATCAATCGCTTTGGCGACCAAATGTTTGATAGCGCGCTTGAAGGTGGTTTCAATCGCTTCTCATTTGGCATTCAAAGTTTCAACACTCAGGTTCGACGCAGCGCTAAGCGCTTAGATGACCGTGAAGTGGTGTTGGAACGTATCAGTGCTTTAAGCCGTACCGAGCAAGCCCCCATCGTTCTGGATTTGCTGTACGGATTGCCATACCAGTCTATGGAAGTGTTCCAACAAGACTTAGAAGATTACATGTCTACTGGTGCTCACGGTATTGACCTCTACCAACTGATTGTTGGGGGTAATGCTCCTATGCTTAATCTCGTTGAGAAAGGAAAAATTCCACCACCAGCGAATACGCCAGATAAAGCGAGCATGTACTTGGCGGGTGTCGAGTTCATGGCAAAAAATAAGGTCAAGCAACTGAGCGTGAATCACTGGACTCGTGATAACCGAGAACGCAGCATTTACAACAGCTTAGCGAAAACTTATGCCGAAGTTCTGCCGATTGGTTGTGGTGCTGGTGGCAACATTGGTGGTCATGGTGTGATGCAACATCGAACTTTAGACAGCTACATGGAGTCTATAAAGCAAGGTCAGTTACCGATTGCCATGATGACGAAGCAAAGCTCACTAGAGCCAATCTTCTCGACATTAAAGGCTGGCTTTGACTCTGGTGTTGTTAGAAGAAGTACGTTGCCGACCTTTATGGGGCAAGACACGTTCGATTACTTGAGGCCTCTGTTCTCACATTGGGAGAATAATGGTTTGGTTGAGCTTTCCGAGAATTACCTGAGCCTGACTATTGCTGGCAGCTTCTGGGCAGTAAGTCTCGCTCAGAGTGTGATTCAAGTGCTTAACGCTGAATATCAAGCGATGCACCCTGCACCGAAAGCATCAGGTTCAGGCGTTCACCCGCATGCAAGTTTGAAGCACGCTTAATATCGAATTTTTAGTTTAAAACTTACGTAAATTACTCGTTTATACGGACACATATTCAATGACAGATACAACATTAGAAATGACAGAAACTCTAGAACAACGTGTCGCACGCATTCTAGAAGAAGAACCAAAACTGCTTCCTACTGCGATTGCTGAGAAGCTAGGCGTTTCAGAGGTTGACGTAGTCGCTGCTTTTCCGAACGACATGGCGGTGATGTTAGATGGCAGCCGTGCTCAAGAGATTCTAGAAGGTTTGGTTGGTTGGGGCCCAGTGACCACAATCATGCATTCATTCGGTTCAATCTTTGAAGTAAAAGCACCGTTCCCCAAAGGTAAAGTCGCGCGTGGCTACTACAACCTAATGGGCAAAGAAGGCGAACTTCATGGCCATCTGAAACTAGACAACATCAAACACGTTGGTTTGGTGAGCAAGGCGTTCATGGGTCGTGAAAGTCATTACTTCGGTTTCTTCAGTGAAACGGGCGAGAACATTTTTAAGATCTACCTAGGCCGCAATGAAAAGCGTGAGCTTATTGCCGACCAAGTTGAACGCTTCAAAGCGCTACAAGAACAAGCTTAAGCATAATTAACGGCAAGCTTAAATTAGGTTGCTAACTCGCTTAAACAAGACATGAATGATCGAGGACCGTTTAGCTCGCTAATGATCGCTCAACCTCGAGCAAAAATAATAAATCAGAGAAAGTGAAGAAAGGAATTACCCATGGAACAGCAAGTAAAACAAGAACGTCTACAAGGTCGCCTAGGTCCAGAAATTAAAGAATTTCGCCAAGAGCGCCGTACCCTTCAACTTGCAACGGTTGATGAAGAAGGTCGCCCGAACGTAAGTTACGCCCCTTTCGTTCAGAACCAAGAAGGCTACTTTGTTCTAATTTCTGATATTGCTCGTCATGCTCGTAATTTGAAAGCAAACCCTCAAGTGTCTTTGATGATGATTGAAGACGAAGAGAGCTCTAAGCAGCTTTACGCACGTAAGCGTTTGACGTTTGATGCTCAAGCAAGTGTTGTAGAGCGTGAAACGGAACTTTGGACTCAAGTGATTGGCCAGATGCAAGAGCGTTTTGGCGAAATCATCGATGGTTTGAGCCAGCTTCAAGATTTCTCTCTATTCAACCTTAAAGCAGAGAACGGTCTGTTTGTGAAAGGCTTTGGTCAAGCATACCAAGTGTCTGGTGATGATCTGGTGGATTTCGTTCACCTGCAAGAAGGTCATAAAAAAGTATCTAACGAGTAATCTCGTTTAACCTATTTCTTAAGAGCCCTCCAATGTGAGGGCTTTTTTATGTCTAAATCAAAGAGTTTGGTATATTGGCGTCTGATTAATATTTATGTGTAAGGATCGGTACGTGAAACCAGTAAGTCGAGATTGGGACGAGTTCTGCTACCCGTTTATTTATGAAGACAGTCCTATCTGTGATTTTGAGATTCTGTCGGACGAACTTTGTTGTCGAGTTGGGTTGGTGTTGTCTTTGGAGTTAGAACCTCAAGTCCGCGAGATCCTGCAACGCTTGCAGCCGAACATCTATCATTTAAATGGTTCTGTACGTGGGAAATTAGCCATCACCGAGTCTGAACTGGTCGAGCTTAAGCAAGATTATCATCACATTCGCGATCAGCTCGAAGGTGGTTTCAAAGGGTTTGTTTTACCTGGTGGGCATCGAGTGTCGAGCGAGCTTCACTTGTGTCGCTGTCAGGCCAAAAAAGTCGTGCGAGCATTGGTGAGTATTGAACATCATGAGAGCAAGAAATCGCCCGACCCGATTCTTTTTAAATACGCTAACTTAGTGGCGAACACACTCTATGCATTGGCGTCTTTTACCAATCATGTTAATGAGGTAGAGGAAGTGGAATTTGTGAGTAAGAGCTATTCTATGCCAAAGAAATCTTAAGGCAGAGCTCTACATTGATTCATATCTAATACTTAAGAAGCTAAACCATTAAGCATGATGCTGGTTTAGCTTCTAAAATAGAGCCTAAGCAGCGGTAGAGGCTTCGTTTAAGACTTTTGCACCGCGTAGCATGGCTTCGATTAACTCGCCCGCATTGAACTTCTCAAGCGCTTCATGGGCACCGACCTGATTAGCACGGTCAACGCAGATCTCACTCGATAGTGAGGTATGCAAAATACAGTAAGCATGACTCAGTGCGCTATCGTTCTGTACTTCAAATGCTAGTTCATAACCATCCAGTCCCGGCATCTCAATATCACTCACGAGAAGATCAATCGCATTGCCTACGCTAGCTTGGCGTCGCATCAGGTCAATTGCATCTAAGCCGTTATTACAAATGCTGTAAGGGATGTTGATGCTGTCTAAGGCATCAGATAGTTGTTTACGCGCAATCAAAGAATCATCAACCAATAAGATGTTCAGCGCTTTGAGGCGTTCCCTTTCGACATCAGTCAGCATTGGAATATGCGCGTTCTCATAAGCAGGGTAGATCTTAGAGAGCAATAACTCCACGTCGAGCATTTGCACGATACGATCTTCAAAACGAGTAATACCAGTTACAAATACATTGCGACCCACGCTCGCGGGTGGCGATTCAATGCTCTTCCAGTCACACTCAATGATCTTATCAATTGAACGAACCAAGAATGCCACAACGGTTCTTAAACAATCGGTCACGATGAGCACGCAATCTTGGTATTCCGCGGGTGTGATAGGACGAAAGCCAATCGCTGCAGACATATCAATCACAGGAACGGTGAGATCACGGATGGTGACTGTGCCAATGACGTGGTGATGAGAGTAGGGGATTTGGGTCATCGGCTGGAAAGGAACGATTTCTCTGACCTTAAGCGTGCCAATCGCAAAACTTTGAGTTAGGGATAACTTGAACATCAACATTCCCTGAGACTGACTCGCTTTACTTATCGGTTTGGCCATAAGTGGCTCCTGATTTACTGCACGCTAATTTATAAAGATCAATTTAAAGGGAAACGAGAGTGGCGGCAAGTAACTATGCGGTTTTTAGGGTCTTTAAGGCAGTTGTTTTCGGTTATAGAGTGAAGAATAACGGTTCTTGGGTTAAAATCACGCTAAATACTCGCTGTCGATGGTAAGTCGACAAGCAGACAGCAACAAACTGAGAATTATCATGGCAAGAACAGCAGCAGCGCTTCATATTCTGGTGAAGCATAAAGAACTAGCAGAAGACATCATGGCGCAGCTTAAAAAAGGCGCTAAATTTCAAACGCTAGCGAAGAAACACTCAACCTGTCCATCTGGTAAAAAGGGCGGCGATCTAGGCGAGTTCAAGAAAGGCCAAATGGTGCCTCAGTTTGATAAGATTTGTTTCTCTGGCGAGACGCTTGTACCACATCTTGTAAAAACAAAATTCGGTTGGCACGTGGTGAAGGTTCTTTACAGAACTTAATCATAAATATGTGTTAGATTGAATAAAAGGAGCGTATATACGCTCCTTTTTTGTGACTTTTTGGCGCATTTAAAAGCACAATGGCTGAGTGTTCATCCCAGACGTTATGCGATAATTGGCGCTACGCCCTCAACTATCCGCCGTGACTAATTGGTAGGAGGAGGAGGGGTTTTAATGAGTAACTCATATAATAAATACCATTCTTAAGGAAATTTATGCAGCTTTGCCTTTTAGCCTTTGTCTTTATCTAGAAAGCTGTAAACGAGTTTGGTAGGAGAACAACATGGAGAGTTCAGCTATGTTAAGCAACCCAGCGACAGATGTTATATTGCATGCTTTTGACTGGTGCTACGCTGACGTAATGAAGAACGCCACACTGATCCAAGAGTTGGGTTATAAGTCGGTTTTAGTTTCACCAGCGATGAAATCGCTACGCGGCCCTAAAGGTTGCGACCGAGATTCTGGCACCCAATGGTGGCAACGTTATCAGCCCCAAGATTACCGTGTTATCGACAATCAGCTTGGTGACACGCAAGATTTCACTGCGATGGTGAACACGTTAAAGCAGCATGGGCTTCGTACTTATGTAGACGTCGTGTTCAACCATATGGCTAACGAATCGGGTATCCGTGGTGATTTAACATATCCCAATCAACAAGACATGACGTCTTACCAAAAAGATTCTGAGTATTACCAATCCATACGCTTATTTGGTGATCTTTCTAAACCTTTATTTGATGAAAACGACTTTGTGGAAGCGTTTGGTATCAAAAACTGGAAAGACACTTGGGAAGTGCAAAATGGACGTATTACTGGTGGAGCCAGCGATCCTGGCTTGCCAACGCTGCTAGACAACGACAATGTGGTCGCGCAGCAGAGAGCTTACCTAAAAGCCTTGAAACAGATTGGTGTTAAAGGTTTCCGCATTGATGCAGCGAAACACATGACACTGTCACACCTACGCAAGGTGTGGACTGACGATATCTGCGAAGAAATGCACATCTTCGGCGAGATCATTACTGATGGCGGAGCGACGGAGGAAGAGTATGAGTTGTTCCTTGAGCCATACCTGAAACACACTCGCTTAGGCGCTTATGATTTTCCTCTGTTCAATACCATCTTCAAAGCCTTTGAAGAGCAGGGCAGCTTTAAGTCTCTGATCAATCCGTACTGTTTTGGTCAGGCTCTATCCAACATGCGAGCCATCACCTTTGCTGTGACTCATGATATTCCAAACAACGAAGTGTTTTTGGAACATGTGATGGATGAAGTGGACGAGCGATTGGCTCATGCCTTCATTCTGGGTCGAGATGGCGGTGTACCGCTTGTATACAGTGAGTTGAGCACCAGCGGTATTCTGGATCAGAATGGCGAGCCTCGATGGCTTAACGACTGGCAAGCGCCTTACATGAAAAATATGATTCAATTTCATAATCATGTTCATGGCGAAGCAATGCGTGTGGTTGAAGCGAATGATGACTTGTTGGTATTTGTCCGTGGTGACAAAGGCATTGTGGTGATTAACAAATCGAAACGAAGCAAAACAGCCTCATTAAACTGGACTGGCGCAGTGACCGATTTGTTGTCTGGTGATACGTTCGATTGCGTTGGTAAGGACTTAACTATTAAGGTTGAACCCAACCAGTGCATGATGTTGATAACCGACTAAATCGAGTCTGTTATGAGTGACGTCTAAACGGTTAGAAAGAAAAGACGAAAAAGAAAGCCCCGCTTACTATCAATCAGTAAGCGGGGCTTTTTATTTGAAGCTGTTTATTGGTTACTAAGCGGAGCGTTAGCTAAACTGACAGGCGATTAAACCGTAAACTTATTCAATAGTTCATCCTGTGCACGAACATTGTCAGTTTGTACCTGCATTGCCGTGTTTGCTTCTTGCGCCGCGTTTGATACTTGTGTTGAAAGGTCTTTGATCTTAACAGTGTTGTTGTTGATCTCTTCCGCTACCAAGCTTTGTTCTTCTGCTGCTGAAGCAATCTGAATGTTCATATCAGAGATACGCTGAATCGCGTCGCGGATGCGGTCAAGTGAAGAGTTCGCTTGTTGCGCACGTTCAACGGCGTCAGTAGCTGTGTCTTTACTTTGGTTCATCGCGTTCGATACTGAGCTTGCGCCGGCTTGGAGCTGCTCGATCATGTTGCGGATTTCAGTTGTCGACTCTTGAGTACGTTGTGCCAGAGTACGAACTTCGTCGGCTACGACTGCGAAACCACGACCAGACTCACCAGCACGCGCGGCTTCAATCGCAGCGTTCAATGCCAATAGGTTAGTTTGGTCTGCAATGTCGTTGATTACCTTAAGAATCGTTTCAATGTTGGCTGTTGCTGATTCAAGTACTTGTACTTCTGCAACGGCTTGGTCGATACGAGCTGATAGGTTATCAATGGCTTGCGTGGTGTCACTTACGACTGAAGTACCGTCTAGCGTTGCTTCGTCAGCTTCACGAGCTGCTGCTGCCGCGCCTTGAGCGTTGTTTGCGACTTCTGTTGCAGTCACTGCCATTTCGTTCATTGCAGTTGCTAGCTGTTCTAGCTCTTGCAGCTGCGTGTTCATCGCATTTGCAGATTCGCCTGCGCCTTTCACCGTGATTTCTGTACCACGCTTAATCTCAACACCAATCGCTTTCGATTGAATGATTTGATTTTGCAGGTTTTCGGTAAAGGTGTTGAAGCCTTTCGCTAGGTCAGAGAACTCTTTGTCTGTATTAGTATCTAGACGCTTAGTTAGGTCACCTTGTCCGCTCGCTACATCTTGAATCGCTTGGTTAAGTGCATCCAGTGGGCGCATTAATACGCGGATAAGAACTGTTAGTGCAATGATGCTGAGAATTACCGCAATCAATGAGTAGATCATTGAGCTGTTCTTCAGATCTTCCACGGTTTGGAACGCGATCTCTTCATCAAGGATTGCGCCAATGTACCAATCTTCACTTGGGATGTGGGTGAAGTTAACTAGGAACATTTTGCCGTCGACTTCAATTTCTTGAGAGCCTTCACGAATGGTCGCTTGTGGCATGTAGCTTGAAAGCGTTTCACCGTTGTTTTTCGCATTTGGGTGAGCAATCGTTGTACCGTCGGCAGTCACTAGGAATAGGTAGCCCGCATCGAACAAGTTCACTTGGTTTACTAAGGTCGCAAGGTTGGTCAATTCTAGGTCGTAGAACATACCTGCAGTGAAGCGGCCATTGTCTTTAACTGGCGTACCCACTGAGATGATGACTTTCTTACTTGATGCATCCACATAAGGAGCGGTAACCACTAAACTGTTTTTGGATTTAGCATCAATGTACCAAGGGCGGATTCGTGGGTCGTAATCTGGACCTGCTTCCCAACCGTCATCATTCTCAATGACGAAACCGTTTGCTTCATAACCAAAGCCAACCGCTAGGAAGCTGTTTTTAAGCTTTGGTTTTTCTAGGATTTCTTTTACGTAAGTGCGATCTTGAGGGTTAATCTCGATGACTTCAGTCGTCGATTGAGCCAACGCTTTTTTGGCGTTCATCTCTGATACGACTGTATTTTTTACGCCAGAGACCATCTCTTTTAGGCTCGCATTGACGTGGTTTTCTACAGCACTTCTTACGGTGTAAAGTTGTTGTATTGAAAGCAATGATACTGTCACTAGCAGCAAGGCTGATGATGCAGCAACCACCTTATGGCTAAATTTCATTGAGTGTTCCCCTTCTCACAGGCTTTGCGAAGTCTAAAGTTAATCGTGTTTTTCTAATTATATATATCGACGAGATTGAAATTTACTTGAATGTAATTTCACAAAATAGACTACAAAAATACAACAACCTAAACAATACAAAATTCACTAAATCACATATTTGTTACTTTTAGTATTTGGTTCAATGAGTTGAAGATACACGCGAGCCTAGAGCCTACGGGTATTGATAATTTATTAATTAGACGTTTATGTGTGTGGTTTTCTATTAAAAAGCGGTGGAGAGGATAAGTAGATATGAAATTAAATGAACTGCCTATTTTATATATTGATTGAGTTTTGAACGGGAGGGTGAATATGTTCCGCGGAAATAAAAAGCCTCACAAAAGTGAGGCTTTATAAATGGGTTCTTTATTTTTTATATCAGTAGAGTCTAATTTAGAATATTAGATGAGCTACACCAGCGATAACTGGAAGCGTAATTAGAGTACGCAGAATAAAGATAATAAACAGTTCCAAGATGTTCACTGGAATCTTACTGCCCAGAAGCAGAGCGCCTACTTCAGACATGTAGATCAGCTGAGTTACCGACATTGCTGCAATAACAAAGCGAGTCATCTCGTTGTCGATAGAAGCCGCAAGGATTGCTGGGATAAACATATCCGCAAAACCAACAACAATCGTTTCAGATGCTGCAACCGCTTCAGGAACACCAAGTAGCTCTAGGAATGGAATGAAAGGCTGGCCTAGGAATGAGAATACAGAAGTGTATTCCGCAATAACCAGTGCCATCGTACCAAGGCCCATAACAACAGGCAGTACGCCAAATACCATATCCACGGCGTTACGGATGCCTTCAGCAAATACTGATTTAGCAGACTTAACTTGTGATGCTTTGCTTACTGCTAGCTCAAGACCCCAAGAGAATGTTGAGTGACCCGCTGGGATAGCGTCAGCGTCTTTGTGAGGCTTGCTACCATCAATGAAGGTGTCTTTCTTCATGCTTAGTGGCGGAAGGCGAGGGATGATTACCGCCGCCACAATACCCGCTAAACAGATTGCTGCGTAGAAAGGCAGGAATAGGTGCTCTAGCTCTACTTGAGCAATAACCACAAGACTGAACGTGATAGATACTGCAGAGAAAGTCGTACCAACAACCGCAGCTTCACGTTGAGTGTAGAATTTCTTTTCGTACTGTTTGCTTGTAAGCAGGATACCAACGCTGCCGTCACCCAACCAAGAAGCCATACAGTCGATAGCACTACGACCTGGCAAGTTGAAGATTGGACGCATTACTTTACTTAGTAAGGTACCGAATAGTTCTAGCAGACCAAAGTTAAGCAGCAGTGGCAGTAGTAAACCAGCAAAGATAAATACTGAGAACAGTGTTGGAAGTAGGCCTTCTAGCACTAATCCACCAGTGTTTTCTTCCCAGATAAACTCAGGGCCTACTTGGAAGAAAGCCATGAATGCTGCTGCACCACCGATAAGACGTACCAACAACCATAATGGAGATGGGTTGAAAAGGCCGTTCAAAAATGAGTTCGATGTAATGAATGTAGGCTTGAAAATGGTGCTTAAAACGGAAGCTACAGACATGAAAGCGACGATCGCAGTGATGATAGGGATTAGGTATTCACCGAAAACCGCTTGAATTGACTTGGCTAAGATAGCAACAGGGATGGTTAGATCGCCTTGATAGCTAATTGGCGCCATGAAAAGGAATAAACCAATCAATGATGGGATTAAGAAAACCCAGAAACTGCCTTTAGATTTCTCTGTTGGAGCAGTGTTCGTGTTGTTAGACATGTTATTGTTCTCGAATTTCTACACGTAAAAAAGCCATATCCGTGGCATTTTTATTCATTAAACATCCGTATTTTCTTATCGGATGCAAGATTACCCAGTATTAATATCGCTTGCAATACTATTCATCAAATATCGCTAAGTATTCACACTGGTTATTCTGCAACTCTTTAAAAGTTTAGAATAAAGTGTTGCGGATGTTACGTATTTTGAGGATATATTGCCAGATATTTATAAATTTACTGGAGTATCAGTTCGATAGGTCAGGTAAAGCCAATAGCTAAATGCGATAATGAAAGCGAAAGAAGCAGGAAAAGCCAGCGCTAAAATTTCGAAGCGTTGGAACAAGCACGCACCGGTTAACCCTCCAAACAGAAAGCCCCCGACAATGAACATCAGTAATTTGGCTTTACGTCGATCGAAAGGCGTACCTTTTAAGCGAGCACCAATCATGATGCCAAGATCTGTGATGATCCCGCTCATGTGTGTGGTACGAATGATTGCACCGCTGTAGGTCGTTATCATCGCATTCTGCAGGCCACATGCGGCTGAAGCGAAATATTGGCCTGACGTATACCCTTGCAACAATGTCCCAAGAGCTAAGAACAGTAGCCCACCTTCAATACATAAAGCCACGCCATAACGACGCCCTAATTTCAGCGCTTGGTTTTCAATAAAGAAACCACTGAAGGCGGCACCGAGCATAAAGCTCATGATAACTAAAAAAAGGTGTATTGAAGCATTAGAAGGGGTCAGTAGGCTGCTTCCCAACAACGACATGGTACCGGATATATGAGAAATGGCTTGATGTTGGAATCCGAGAAGACCAATAGCATTCACGCTGCCAGCAAGGCCTGCGAGTAGTAAGGCGCCGTATTCAACCCAGCGAGGCAACTTAGAAATCATGTGGTTTATTCCGGGCTAAATCAGGAGCAAGATTATAACGCTAGCGAAAAGATACGCTAGCGTTGTGAGGCTTTCATATTTGATCTTAGGCAACAGTATTGCAGTTTGTTCTAATGTTGTTTCTATACAAAGATAAAGGTCAGTAATAAGCTAGTTGTAATGGCTCATCTGGTGGTCAAACTTGACCCAACCGTGTTTACGTTCTTCATAGACTGAAAAGCTTGGTAATGGGAAATCTTGCTCTTTAAACAATCCTAGTGGGACGATATAAAAATCGGCGGCGGCAACGGACTGTAAAAGCATGGTGGTTCCACACTTGGGACAAAACTGATAGGTGACTTCATTGCCTGTATCGCTGATGCGTGAAAAAGAGGTTACTTCTCCGCTTAGCGTCACTTGCTCTATTGGGTACCGAGCCTGAACGCCGAACACACTTCCGGTGCGTTTCTGACATTCATAACAATGGCATACCGAGGTTCGTTGAGGTTCGCCTCTGCATACTAGGTTGACGGCTCCACAGCGGCATTCGCAACTTCTGATACTTCTATCTTTAATATGATTGATATCCATCCATGCTCCACTTCCAGTTAACCCTGTATTGATAATTATACTAAAGCCCTTTATGGTCTGCACAACTGGATGAAAATAAAAGAATATAATTGCTCATGAAAAAGAAAATCTTACCTATACCTCTGATTTTACTGATTCCGATTGTCATGCTAGTCGTGGTGATAGTGGCGGGTATTTATCGCTTTAGCTTAAGTGACGAAGAGATCTTGGCGAAGTTTCCTTCCTCACAAGTCAGTTATGACCCAGTCGTTGAAACCGTTTTTGATTTAAAGACGACTAACCCATGGACAATCAAAGTACCTGAGACCAACGCTTACGCCTTTATCAATGAAGTCGATGAGACAAGAGCAATCGCATTTGGACGCTATGATTCCGGTGTTGAACGTGGTGTGGCGACAGTAGACACTAAAAATCTGTCAGCGGTGACTTTGGGCAAAGCGAGTTTCTTTGTTGCGCCAATGTGGATATCTAACCAAGGTAGCGGCGTATTCTATTATCTTGGTCTGTTTAAACACGATCAGCAGCGAAGCCGTGTTGTACTCGTCGATCAACTGTTACTGGGCGATCGCGTACAAATCCAAACCTTAGATGTGACTCAGCCTCCTGAAGGTACCTCAAAGAGTAAACTCACAGGGAAAGGTTTTATCGGCTTTACTCAGCATACTGCGGAACAATCATTTGCAGAAGCACCGTCTGAAAAGGTGTTAATGAGCTTTTCTTTTGATACGCAATCAATTGGTAAGCAATAACGCTTTGGTTCGTGTAAGGATCTGTTGTTTATGTGAGCTAAATTACATATTATCGTAGTTAGATGAATGAAATTTAGACACTCCTCAAAGCAGTGTCTGCTTATATTTTTACAAATGGAGCTTGCGAATGATTAACAAACGTTTTTTTAAAACCAAAGATGAAGTGGAAGTGACCTTCGAGCTGGAAGCTCAAGAAGCAAACTCAGTTTCTATTGTTGCTGATTTTCTTGATTGGAAAGCAACCCCAATGAAAAAGTTGGCGAAAGGGAAAGTCTACAAATTCAAAACTCGTCTACCTAAAGATGGCGAGTTTCAATTCCGCTACCTTGTTGATGACCAAGAGTGGGTGAACGACGCGAACGCTGATCGCTATATCCCCAATGATTTTGGTGGTGATAACTGTTTGGTATCGACGGTTACTGCTTAACGCAGTTACGTAGTGATTTAATTGCTTATTGCTTAACTGCTGACTCTCGAGACACACGGTTATACAGCCGTATCCAGTGAGGATCTCACGATCAATACAGTTTGTTTATTAATTAAGCGAAGCGGAATAACCTAAATCAATAGAAAGCAGAAGCCAGGTGTTTCTGCTTTTTTATTTTCAAATTTAGCGGTTAATTTTATTTGCGATAAAGCGTTTTACATTGACGGTAACTCAATGACTTAGGTGCGAGGAGTAAGATTCGCATCATATTATGACAATGCATTGATGATTTATGCGTTTGAAAAGCATATCCTATGCTTTTATATCGTAGAAAGACCTGTTTACCGTGTATTCAAAAATATTCTCCTCTCCGTTTTCTGAGCTTTCACCTGTAAAAAAAGCAGCTATTTTAGGACTGCCACTTATTGCAGTCATCGGTGTTGCTTTACAAACTTCTCAATCAGATCTGACAAAAACGATCGATCTGAATTTACCGGACTCAACCGTTATTGAGTCAATCCTTACACCTTCTGTGGTCATCATTGAACCGCCGACGTTTGAGTATCAAATTCAAACGGGCGATAACTTGAGTAGCATCTTCACTCAACTTGGGTTTTCTTATAAATCGATGATGAGCGTGATGGAAACGGATTTAAACTTCCTTGCGCTAGACACGCTTCGTCCTGGCAACACATTACGTTTCTGGCGTGATGAGGCGACGGGTAATCTGTCCAAGATGGAAATCCAATTTAGTGTTGCTGATAAGGCGGTTTACCGACTGCTTGATGATGGCAGCTACGAATTTGAAGACATTTCTATTCCGGGTGAATGGAAGCAAAAGCCTCTCGTGGGTGATATTCAAGGCAGTTTCTCTATGTCGGCGAATAAAGTCGGTCTAAACAGTCTTGAGATTGACCATATTGTGACTCTTCTTAAAGACAAATTGAATTTCAGCCGTGACCTACGTGCTGGCGATCAGTTTGAAGTGCTTCAGAAAGCTCAATTCGTTGATGGTGTTGCAACCGGAAAACGTGAAATTGAAGCGATTAAGATCATCAACCGCAACCGCGTTGTTTCTGCTTATCTTCACACTGATGGTCAATACTATGATGCGGACGGTGATAGCCTACAACGTGCTTTCCAACGTTACCCTGTGAGCAGCAGCTGGCGTCAGAGTTCTCAATTTAACCCTAAACGCTTACACCCTGTGACAGGTCGAATCTCACCACATAACGGTACAGACTTCGCGACGCCAATTGGCACGCCAGTTCAAGCGACCGGTGATGGTAAAGTGATCATGACCCGTAAACACCCTTACGCGGGTAACTACGTGGTGATTCAGCACGGCAGCACTTACAAAACGCGCTACCTGCATTTAAGTAAGATCCTTGTGCGTAAAGGGCAAACAGTTTCTCGTGGTCAACGTATTGGCTTATCGGGTAAAACTGGCCGAGTGACGGGTGCGCATTTGCACTACGAACTGATCGAACGTGGTCGTCCTGTTAACGCGATGACAGCAAATATTCCGATGGCTGATTCTGTGCCGAAAAAGGAAAAAGCGACATTCGTAGCCGCGAGAGATGAAGCCGACAAGTTACTCAAGAAAGCGTTAGAAGAGCAATCAAACAACAGTTAGTAATTGCGAGTCGATATCGCTGGTGAGTCTAATCGTTGAATAAGCGAATAGCTTGATTGCCTATATATCTAAACATTGAAAAGCCGCGAGTGCAGAGTTGAATACCTAAGTGTTCAATTTTGCCCTTGCGGCTTTTTTGTTGTTTAAGCTACGCTTTCTCAGAAGCTCAGAAGCTCAGAAGCTCAGAAGCTCAGAAGCTCAGAAGCTCAGAAGCTCAGAGGCATGAAGAGTGTCGTCTTCATACGCTTAGCGCTTTTATGTTGCTGACGATGGTTTCTGGGCGCAGTGGACAAGAATAGAGGTAACCTTGGATACTGTCGCACCCCATTGAGTGGAGTTTATCTAACTGCTCACGCTCTTCGACACCTTCCGCAACGAGTGATACACCCAACCTTTGCGCCAATTGAATGATCAACCAAACGACACTCTCTGATGTGGAGTTGGTTAACAGGTTCTGGATAAAGACGGCATCGATTTTAATGCAATCGATAGGGTAGCTGTGAATGTAGTTCAGGCTTGAGTAGCCGGTACCAAAGTCATCTAACGCAATGGTGAAGCCTTGTTCTCGAAGATAGTTGAGGGCGTCTTTGACTTCAGGTGTCGGCGAAAGTAATACGGTTTCGGTTAATTCAATAACAAACTCATTCGCCTCGAAGTTGTACTGTTTGATCGTTTTAGTGAGGTAGGCAAGGTAGCGTTTAGAATCACTAAGCTCGTGAGCGGAACAGTTGATACCCAGTTTGATTTTATAGCCTAAGCCTTGCTCAAGTGTGATTTTTGCTCGGCAAACGAGTTCGATAATACGTTCGCCCAACTCGACGATAAGGCCAGACTCTTCTGCAACTTGTATGAACTCTACGGGAGATATGTCGCCGTGTTGAGTCGTTTTCCAACGAGTGAGAACCTCAAAATATTCCCAACGTGTATCGTCTTTACCGACGATCGGTTGGACGACCACATACATTCCATTGTTGTCAGTTGTAGGGCTATTGCCGTGATTGCCATTGAATACTGTTTTACTCGAGATTGAGCTTTCTAGCTCACTGCGTAAAGCGGCAATCAACTCGGTTTTTCTTTGATAACGCGCTCTTAAATGAGTGTCGTAGCATTGGATGTGTGTATCTGGGTGCTGTTTACATTCTTTTAAAGCCAAGCTGGTATTGAAGATGATCTGTTCTACGTCTTTATTATTTCCATCTGAGCGAGCAATCCCAATACTGACATCGAAATCAATCTTCAGATCAACGCTGCAATAGCCTTGCTTTATTTTGGTTACTACCTGTTCGCAGACACCGATTGGGTCGTTATGATAAGTAATGAAAGCAAACTCGTTACCGGCTGTACGAAAGGTTAGGTTGTTCTCTGGTAATGTACGGCGCAGTGTTTCAGCGACATGCTGCAGTACCTTGTCGCCGATGTAATTACCGTGCATGTCGTTAATGGCTTTGAAGCTGTTTATATCCAACAGAGCCACGGTAAAAGGCGTGACACTCTGTTGAGTGATCGATTCTAGCGTATCCGACAAACAACTGCGGTTAAGCAGTCCTGTTAAGCTATCGTGCGACACCTCGTAGCTGAGTTGATTGACTAACTGCTCAGATCTGTCGTTAAACCACATCTCGCGCAAGGTATGAATGACGATGTCTGCAAAAAGTTGGTGATGCTTGATCACTTCTTGCTGTTGGTCAGGGCTAAGAGGTGATGTGAAGGTCGAAAACAACACACCCATGACTTCACCACTCTGAGTTCGAGTGGGTATCGCAATCGAGTTTTGAGAGGTGATCTCTTGCCTGAACGCTGACGTTGGCAAAGATTTAATAATGTATTGAGCGAAAGAGCAATCAGGGTGACTTTGATTAACGGCTTGTTGGTAGATGTGACCATGACGCGGATTGATTTTGTCATGCAGTACGTGGTCAGATTGTGCAATCACCAAAGGAACCATTTGGTCTGGGAAATACTTCTTCTCAATAATGCTGGTGTATTGAGTACCAAAGGTTTGATGCAAAGTAAGCACGGCCGACTCTAAAAGGTCGATACCTTCCAATTTAAGTAAACGGCCAATGCGCTCTGTGTCTATTATGTTGCTGTGCGTATGTTGAGTCATAGTCACCATCCGTAGCCAACCAGAATCAGTGTGTAAGCTGTATATATATGATTTTTATAAGCATAATTTGTAAGTGCGTGGTCTTGTATACATACAAGTTGCGCACACTATTAATATGCGTCCAGTTTATTATTGACTGTGTTGTATGATTTTTCAAACTCAGTTGTGACTTATTTCACAAAATCTGAGTGCTACGCTCTCTGTCTAGTCTCTCTTTGAGGTGATCCAAAAAGAGCTTTGTTCGTGTGTGTGAGTAGTCAAGCTTAGGGTAGTATGCGTAAACCATCACCTCGTCAGCCGTGATATTTGGTAAGACTGGAACTAATGTCCCTTGTTTGAGATCTTCTTTGATCATTGCTTTGATGGTTAAGAGCACGCCCATTCCTCGCTTCGCCGCATGAAATAATGCTTCAGGGTTAGTGGTCGCGAAGTTTCCATTCAACGTGATTCGTTGCCCTTTGGTGAGTGTAACTTCTCGAGTCGGGCGCTCTCCCCAGATTAGAGAGTTGTGCTGCTCTAAGTCTTGCTCACAGGTGGGGTAACCATGTTTGGCGAGATAACTCGGTGCGGCATAGAAACCGGCTTTGTGCTCAAACAAGGGGGTTTTCTTGAAGCTCAAAGAGTTGAGTTGTTCCAGTTCTCGACTGATCACCAGATCTAACCCAAGTTCAGGTAATTGCCCGGAAGTAGTGGTGATGAGCTGTACTTTGATATCTGGGTATTTCTCCAAGAAGTCGTCCATATATTGCACTAGAAACTTAGAGCCAACGGCAATGGTCGCACCTATCTTTAGCAAGCCAGCGGGTGTTTGGTTTACTGAGCGAGTCTCATCAATAATCGACTGCCAATTATCGAGCTGATCCTTGGCTCGCAGGTAAAAGAGTGCGCCTGCTTCGGTTTGGCTAATTGAGCGAGTCGTGCGCTTTAAAAGTTGAGTGCCAATGCGTTCTTCCAGCCAGTTTACTCTTTTGCTGATTGCTGAGCTGGTGGTATTCAGTTTACGTGCTGCTCCATTGAAGCTGCCTTCTTCTACCACTCTTACGTAGCTTTTTACGTTAAGAATCCAATCCATATTATTTCCTATTGGGACTTAATCAAATTCCAATTTGGTTAATTATCAATTACTGGTTTTGAATATAGACTTATATCATGAACAAATAACAAACGAACAGGGAATTTTTTGAGCCAATCGACCTTTAAAAAAACGCCGTTACTCTTAGCAATGATGATCATTGCTACGGGGCAAGTGGGTGTGAGTATTTACCTCCCATCATTGCCATTAATCGCTTCTGACTTAAGTGTTATCCAAGTGGATGTGCAATTACTCGTTACACTGTTTCTTGTGGGTTTTGGCTTATCTCAGCTATTTTATGGCCCGATGTCTGATGCGGTGGGAAGACGACCTATCTTCTTGTTGGGTCAGGGTGTTTATCTGATTGGTACTATCGTTTGTTTTTCATTTTCCGACAATATGACCGCTTTAGAAGTTGGTCGTTTGTTGCAAGGTTTAGGGGCGGGGAGTGCTTCGGTGCTCGGGCGAAGTGTTCTTAGAGACAGTTATGATGGCCCTCAACTCACTAAGGCGCTCTCTTATATTTCAATCACCGCTTCTATCATGCCGATCATTGCGCCAGTGTTTGGTGGTTGGATCTCGTTTCATCTCGGTTGGCAGGCGGTGTTCCTGTTTGTTTTATTGTATTTATTGGCGATATTTATTCTTGGCTACTTTGTGTTGCCCGAGACGTTACCTTACGGAAAGAGTCGGTTTGAAGTCAGCCAGGTGGTGAAAAACTACGGACGCTTGCTGACTAACCGTCAAGTGATCAGCAGCGCGAGCTACAACTGGATGAGCTATATGGCGAGCCTAGTGTCGCTATCTTTATTCCCATTCTTAATGCAAGAACAACTAGGCCTGACAGCTGCTGAATATGGCTCTTTGATGATTGTGCCTTCGGCTGGGTTGTTGATCGGCAGTGTGGCGTTGAACTTACTCAACCGCCGATTCAGTACGCCGCAGCTAATGAGCTTAGCGATTTTGATCGTGTTGGCGTCGGGCGCTTGGTTGTTAACACATGAACTCTCTATCTTTAACCTAGTGTGGGCATTTACTTGGCTAGCGATCGCGCAGGGCATCTCTTTCCCTCTATCGATCAGCATGTTGTTGGAGCCTCACAAGAAGCAAGCTGGCGCGGTGTCTGCGCTGTCGGGCTCAATTCAAATGTGTATGGCGGGCTTATTAGGCGGATACTTAGTAGAAAGCTGGGTGACGACTCATCTACAGCTTGGCGTGTTCTACCTGATTATTGGTGCGGGTATGGGCTGTGTACTATGGTCTTCAACTCGAGCTAACAAAAAAATCGACTCTGCAGCAATAGAATATAGCTAGATAGGTTTTATACTTGCACGCTCTAGTTAAAGCGTTGTATTTGTGTTGATGGTTTCCTACAATACTTCGGTCCATTTAATAGGTGTAAAACATGCAGCAAAATGAATTTGAAGTACTGGTAAAAGCGATCTGTGTACTGGATGGCTTGCCTCAAGCACTCGAGTTGTTGAAATCCAATGAGGATACTGAAGTCGCTGAGGCTGCAGAATCATTGACTGGTCAATTTGCGTTAGCTGAAGTTGACGGCGAAAAGCGTATTTACCACGTGACGCTTCAAGAGAATGAACAAGGCGAAGAGCAAGAGTACATCGAACATGTTATGAATGAAGGCGATGACTTAATCAAATTTGCAGCTTGGTTCTTCGAAACAATGTTCGAATTAAAGCAAAAAGACACATACCAGATTGCTGGTAAAACTTATAGACAGCCAAAGCGTAGCTAGTGTTATAACAGCTTCGTTTGAAAGGTACCTTTAAAACCAACGGTTTTTTAGAATCAAGCCTTTTTCTAAAAGCAGCTTATTAGGCTGCTTTTTTGTTGCGTTTAATTTGTGTTTTATTTGTAAGCTCCCATGTAACCTGTAATTTATTTACATAAAAGTGTGATTTGAGTCTTGTTTTTGGGCGTTTAAAGTGTAAAATCCGCGCATAAGAAAATTGATTATGTGCGGAGATAAGCATGAATTACGAACTAGGCCACGCATACCTTGGCCAAATGGTAGCAAAAAACATGATGCACGAAGCATTGTATGGCAAGTCAAAGCCAAAGAAACCGTCGTTCTTTAAGCGAATGATGAAGAAAATGTCTAAGTAAGCATTTTTTAAAACGGAATTTAAAAAGGCCTTAAACTCAATGAAGTTTAAGGCCTTTTTCGTTTAAGCGATTGATGATATTCAACGCTCTACTTTATTGTGGATGGACACAAAAAATCGTTTAACCCATTGGCATATTCTAAGATCTTCAGAGATCAGCTAGCCGATTGATTAGATAAATCGACAACGTTGTTTGGAATGGAATCTAGACCATTTTCTTTCATCCAAGCTTCTAAGTTGTCTGCTCCGCCGATGTATTTACCATCAAGCCAGATCTGAGGGACTGTGACTGGTGTTTTCTCACCAATGTGCGCTTTTACCTCTGGGATCATACGATATAGAGCCGCGCTGTCTTTCACGACATCGTGATAGGTATATTCAACACCCGCTTCATCAAGCATTTTCTTAGCTTTGACGCAGAATGGGCATGTCGCTTTCCCGTAAACAATGTTGCCTTTCAAGCTGTCTCGTTTCGTCCACTCTTTGATTACTGATTGAACGAGCACCCCTCGATTGAGTGCTTCGCCTTGGCTGACGACTTTGCCTTCAACGACAAGAATCGGCGCATGCCAAGAACCCAGTTTAAGCGGTTCCCACCAATGAGATAACCAATCTTTCACTTCTAGTTCGACATCGACATCGGCTAATTCATTCTCAAAAGTGTCCTTAAGAATGTCTTTAGTAAGGGTACATTCTCCACATGGGATATTGACTTTAAATGGACCCCAGCTGCCTGCCCAACGGTATAGTGTAATCTTGACTGGTTTCTTCATGGTTACGACCTCGTTTAAAATTCTCTTATCAATATAGAACGGACAGTAGCGTTATTTATTTCATTAGCTTTAAACTTTCTTCGATTTCGCTGGTCTTTTTGTTTCCCAATGGGTAATAAAAGCAACTGACGCAATAATAATAGCGGCTCCTAGCCATAAACGACCAGGTGGAACCCAACTAAATACGATCCAGCCTGCTAATACATTGAGTGGAAGCTTAGCGTGGTCAAATGGTTGAACAAAAGAGGCATCGGCTACGGAGTATGCTTTTACGATTGCCCATTGTGCAAGCGCAGTCATTATGCCAATGACAACCAATATTCCCCAGATAGTGCCACCGCTCGGAGTTTGCCAATCAGGTACTGCGAGAAGAAGGTTAAAGGGTGTAATCAAGAGAAGAAGGTAAACCACCATGGTCGATGGGCTGTCTTGCGAGGACAGTTTTTTCACCATAAGAGAGTAGCACGCCCAAAAGAATGCAGCGCCAACTGGCAGTAGCGTTGCCCAGCTAAAATCTTCTGCCCACGGTTCCAAAATAACCATGGCGCCCACGAAACCCGCTAAGGTTGCGCCCCAACGAGCAGCGCCCACTTTCTCTTTGAGAAAAAGCCCAGAACCTATGGTCGCGAACAAAGGTGAAGTCATGAGAAGGGCGATACCTTGCCAAATAGGCACAGGGTAAGCCAAAGCCCAAATCCACAGTTGAATACCAATAACCGATAAGAAGACTCGGAACACGTGCAATTTTAGATTATCGGTTTTTAGCGCTCGGCGAATCCCTAACGTTTTAAGGTAAGGCAGAATAGCAAGCAACGCGATAGCGTATTGAATGACGGCGACGGTGGTAGAAGTGAGTCCGAAATGAATGCTAGCGATTTGAGTAAGGCTGTTAATGACAGCAAAGGCTAAACCAGCGGTTAGCATCCAGCTAGCGCCTTGAATCGGATGGTGTTGTGACATGATGCTTCTAATTATTTGATGTGGTTCACCTATGATACGGATTTAACACAATGAAACCAGAAAAAGCATTGATGAAGTTGGTCAGAATATTTGAATATGAAAAAAGGTTGAGCCATCGCCCAACCTTTTTAATCTTTATCTAAAGTAAATTTAGATTAGAAGTCGTAACGTACACCTAGGCGAAGAATATCTTCTTGCTCAACAGTTACAACATTAGCTACTTTTGTCTCGTCTAGGCCATTTAGGTAGTAAGAAACGTAAGTGCGGAAATTACCATTGAATTTGTAGTAACCAGCGATCTCAACTCCGTCTAGAGCATCAGATTTAGAGCCATTCGCGGCTTCATCTTCTTGGTACGTATACACTACAGCAGCAGAAAGCTGTTTTGTGAATTTGTACTGTGCAGCAAGTTCCATTGCAGTAAATGATTCAGTATCTGCACCGACTGCTTTATCGTCAGCGTCACCTGTAGAGTATGTTGCTGCTAGGTAAAGACTATCTAGAGAATACGCTAGACCTGCAAGGATTTGGTTTGCGCTACCATTTCCTTCGCCTTTATCTTCACCTGAGTATGCAAGGCCAAGATCCAAACCGAATGGTAGTGAGTAAATACCAGAAAGACCGTAGCCATCAGAGTCTTTCTCGCTGTTGGTTTGGTAAGTTGCTTCTAACTGAAGGGCATCAAAACCGCCGCGGTAGGCAAATACGCCGTCTTCTTTATCAGAAGCTGCACCGAATACTTGTTGAACACCAGAGAACTCAGTGATATCCGTAAAGTCAGATACGATTACTGAAGCCATGTCTTGGCGACCGACAGAAACTGCTTGGCCATCAAAATCAACACCAGCGTACATGTAACGGTTCTGGAAAGTATCTTTGCCAGTACCTTGCTCGGCCTCATAGAAACCGAAAGCTGTTGCATTATCTGTAAGCTCTGTTTTACCGCCAAGGTTTAAACGAAAGCGAGTTTTATCTTTCATTGAACCTTCAACTTCGTCAATACCATCAGTAACACTGCTGCCTGAACCAATGAAGTCACCACGGAATTCTGCACGACCACCAATCTTAAGCTCAGTACCATCAGAGCTGTAAACTGTTGCTGCTAGAGATGAACCTGAAACTAGTGCTGCTACCACTGCAGAAGCTAGAACTGCCTTTTTCATAATCACTTACCTTGTATTTTAAAATCCGTGAGCAATGCGCTCTCCGTTTCGATATGAAGCTAATTTAGAGCAGATAAATTAAGCTTTCATTTCTATAAAATTACATTTTCGTGAATAGGGAACTTTTTTAAATGTTGATTTTATTGCACTTTTATTTCAATGGACTGAGTAATTAGTGAATAGTTATACAAGTTTAGGCGCTTTTCTATTGGTCCGTTTAAGTTTTGATTAGCGGTTTCTTCGCGGTAGTGGAGCAGCAATGAAAGTAGATGGTGAACTCTTGTCGCCGAATAACAGTTTGTGCTGGTGGTTATATCCTCTATGATGCAAAAACTTCAAAGCGAATAGATTCTGCTCAACAGGACGGAGAGGTTTCATGAAAACAGAGTACTTAGGTGATGTTTTACAAGGTAGGCAGGTTATTGGCTCCTTGAATGTGGACGACCTACCCACTGGGGAACATCAGTTTTGGTTCCAAGTGACCAGCGATGGGCTAGGGCAACCGAAAAATATGCCAGTGTCTGTTTTTAAAGGAAGCCAGGATGGACCCAAGTTGATGATCACCGCCGGTATTCATGGTGATGAGTTGAATGGCGTGTTGGCTGCTCAACAAATTATCAG